>DASQAV010000102.1:0-26420 GCA_035635575.1 Candidatus Dormiibacterota bacterium
CCCACGTACGGGATCTGCCCGATGGTGACGTCATAGATCCAGAAGAAGACCACCAGCACCATCTCGACCATGAAGAGCAGGAAGCCCTGGCGCGCGTGGAATCCGATGAACGCGTTCTCGGGCGCCCCGAGCAGTCCGAGGAAGCAGAGCATGGGAAGGTAGGCAACCGCGGCGAGAAGCCGCCCGCGCTCGACGTCCTCGGGTGCGATCGAATCGTATGGCGACGCGGACGACACGTGGCAGGAATAGCACGCGTGGCGGGGAGCGTCAAGGAG
This sequence comes from Candidatus Dormiibacterota bacterium, assembly GCA_035635575.1. Lineage (GTDB taxonomy): Bacteria > Eisenbacteria > RBG-16-71-46 > SZUA-252 > SZUA-252 > WS-7. Next base: position 276 of record DASQAV010000102.1, read on the forward strand.
CCGCGCCCCAGGCCTCACGCTAGGTGGCCGACCAGTTTCGGGCTTCGAAGTCCGGCTCGAGCGTGGGCGTCCGGAGCTCGCCGGCCCTCGGAATCACCTCCGCGACCTCCCCGGCTTCCTCGAGCTGAAGGGACCACTGGAGGACGGCCCCCGGTCCCGCCCCCAGGCGCGCGAGCGGAACGCGGATCTCGACCACGGTGCCGATCGCGTACTCCCCCGCATCGCCCGTCGAGCCGGCACCCGAGCCTTCGCCCGTCCATTCGAGAGCCCCTCGCCCGCCGCTCGCCACCGGAACGCGCGCTTCCGCGCGGCGCGGCTCTGTGAACCGGAGTCGGATGGCGCGTGACGAATCGGCGCGCGCTCCGAGGCCGTCCACCCGCACGAAGAGATCGCGCACGTTCAGCCCGAAGAGGACCCGCCTCATGAGGAGCGTCGACTTGTGGTCCGCCCCCTGCACCGAGGCCGCGTCGAAGAGCTCCGCGTTCCTCCATTCGTAGAAGTGGGTATCTCGCCCGTCCACCGCCGGGGTGATGTAGGGAACGTGCTCCGCATCCTCGGCGTCCGGCGGCGCGCCGCGAAGGCTTCTCCGGACGGTCGGCGGCGCCGGCAGACCCAGCAGGTTGTACCCCCGGATCAGGTGCGAGCGGAAGAGCGCGTCGAACTCGTCCTTGTGCGCGCTCTGATGGTCGTCGCCGTACCACCAGAACCAATCGCTGGCCTCCGCGAGAAGGATCTCGTCGTAGGCACTCTTCAGGCGCGGGGCGGGCGCGGATCCGTTCCGGTCCGCGGCGGAGAAGCGCTCGCGCAGACGCCGGATCTCCGACCACGCGCGGTTCTTCTCGGCGTGTCCCACCCAGACCGAGAGATCCGGCGCGATCCAGGATCCGACGGGGACGTGAGGCAGGACGTCCTTTGCGGGGGCGCGCTGGAGCGCCTCCCCGACCGTGACGGCTTCGACTCCGTTCCCTTCGCCCAGCCGCCGGTAGAGCGCTTCGAGAAACGGGCGCCCGTCCTCGTCGTAGGATTCCCAGCAGTTCTCGCCATCCAGGATCACGGTGACGATCGGATTGGCGCTTCCTTCCTGGCGGGCGCGGCCGCCGAAATCACGCACGCGGTTCACGAAGTCCTCCGCCGCCCGCTCGGGCTCCCACGACGCGTACAGGAATCCGATTCGATCCGAGAGCGCGCGCTCGCGGAAGAGCATCGAAAGCGGGCCCTTCCCGGTCTCCACGCGATAGGGCCGGCAGAGCGCGCCCGCCCATCCGTCGCCGCCGGGCCCCTCACGGCCAAGCGCGCGCGCCAGCACGGTCTCGTCGGACGCGCACCACGAGAATCCCGCCTCCTGTACGAGCGCGAGCGCGTCCTGGCTCACGGAACCTTCCGGCGGCCACGTGCCTCGCGGCTCCCCTCCGAAGCGGCGCGCGTGTCCTTCCCGCGCGCGGCTCAGCTGGGCCGCGGCATCCTCGGGCGCGCTGTAAGGCGGGTGCGGGAGCGCGATCGTGGGCGAGACCTCGCGCGGCGCATCGGTGGTGACGAGAAGCGGAAGGATGGGATGGTGGTAAGCCGAGGTGGAGATCTCGATCTGTCCCGAGTGCTCCCCGTCCCGGTAGATCTCGATGACCCGCGACGCCAGCGCCACGCCCCAGTCCAGGAGCGAGCGCTTCTCCTCCTCGGTGAATCCCCTGCCCTTCTTGAAGAGCGACCGGACGGGTTCCTGGTCCCGATACTCGGGATCCACCCACACGAGATGGAACCAGGTCTGGAGGTCCCGGATCTCCTCCGGCGTCAGGCGTCCGTCGCGAGGAGCGCGAGGCCCTCCCGCCGCCGCGACCGCGCGCGCGCGAAGCTCCCGGTAGCGAGGATAGGGCTCGAGCATTCTCGCGGGATTCACGCTGAAGAAATGGCGCCCGAGAAACCGCTGCTCCTCGAGCGTGAGATCTTCCGCCCGCTTTCTCGCCAGATCCAGGAACGCGTCCGATTCGCCCGCGGCGATCGCCTCGAGCTGATCGAGCAGGACGGGGGTCAGGTTGAACGTGGCGTGGACGCGAGGATGGCGCCGGAGCACGGACACCATGTCCCCGTAGTCCTTCGTCGCGTGAAGGCGGGTCCACGGAAGGAGCATCCGTCCCGTGAGCGCGTCTCGGTAGGACGGCTGGTGCATGTGCCACACCAGCGCGAGCAGGACGGGTTCCGCCATGACGGCGGTGGATCTAGGGGGTCGGGGTCGAAGGCGGGTGGGTCGTCGCGCCGGCGCCCGGCGTCTGGCCCGATGCGGAAATCTCGCCCATTCCCACGCCCGCGGCGTTGATGAGGGTCTGGTCGACGACGGGGAGGTGCTGGACCGCCTTGTAGACCTCGATCGCCTTCTGCGTCTGGCCCGCCTTCGCCAGGGAGCGGGCCTGGCCGAGCATCGCGCGTCCCCTCTGATTGTCGGTCTTGGCCATCTTCGCCAGGTCCGCGTAGGTCGATGCGGCCTGGGTGAAGTCGCCCCGGTCCTCGAGGGCCGCGGCAAGGCCGTGGAGGGAGGCGGTCTTGAGATCCTCGTCTCCTCCCGCCTTGGCGAGCGCGCGGCGGTACCAGCTGACCGCCTCGGCCGGCTTCCCTTCGCCCGCATTGACGTCGCCGAGGTACATCATGGCCTTCGTGGCGGCCCGGGTTCCGGGAGCCGAGTCCACGATCTCCTTCAGCATCTGCATGGCGGTGGCGTAATCCGCCTGCCCCACCGAAATCTCCGCGCGGAAGAGATCTCCTTCGGCGCGCGCTTCGGATTGGGCGCGGGTGCGTGCAATGAAGAACACGAGCAGGACCACCAGCACGACGGCCCCGAGCCCGAGCAGGATCCGGCTTCCGTGCTCCTCCCATAATTGCGTGCCGCGAAACGCCGCGGTCACGAGGGGATCTTCCTTGATCTGCCGTTTGGTCAGCTTCTGGTGCTTCACGAGACGCGTGGTCATCCATCTCTCCGTGGGAAGTACGAGCGGGCGAGTCTACCCCGCTCCATCGAGTCTGTCAAACGCCGTAGAGGAGCGCCGCGGCCACCAGGGTCGCCTCCGTCTCGAAGGCGCGCTGGCGAATCACCTGGACCAGCTTCCGCTCCCAGTCCTCCTTGAGCTGCAGCATGCGCCCGGCCTCCCGGTCCTCGGGACGGCGGGCGCGCCCGGCGCGCTCCTCCGCGATGAGCGAGCGATAGTGGCTGCTGAGCGTCCGCATCTCGCGATGAAGCTCGCGCCGCGCGCGGTCTTCGTGCGGCCGGAGCTTCCGCCGCGCGCGGCCTTCCAGGAGGCGGAGCGCCCGGGTCCAGGTCGAGTCCAGTGCTTCGGAATCGGGCCGGGGCAGCCGCTCGATCTCCCCGGGCGTCGCGGCGCGGAAGAGCGATTCCTTGGGAATGCGCATTCCCATGGCGCTCCCCACGGGAAGCTCCTGAACCAGGAGCTCCTCGGGAATCTCGTCGCTTCCGTAGCGGATGCGCCAGTGGAGCCGTGCCCAGATCCGCGGCGGCGACGAGGCGCCCTCCTTCGAGGGCGACGTGGGCGCCACGAGCATGGTGACCTGCCCGTGCGAGCGGCCCAGGAGGAGGATCCGCTCCGTCATCGCGGCGTCCATCTCGGCTCCCCGCGCCGCGCGCCCCGCGGGAGCGGCGACGAGGCGCACACGATTCACGCCGAGCGAGGTGCTGAGCTCGGGCGTCAGGTCGGCTTCCCAGATCATTCCGTTCCGGGACACCGTGGCGCCTCGGTGTTCCAGCACCGTCGCGAGAATCTCCGGCAGCTCCGCGCGGCGGCGGTCCGATCTACGTCGACCCATTCTGATCCACCTCGTCGAGGAGCTTCCGATCCAGCTCCTCGACGGCTTCGTAGCGTTTCCGTCCCACCAGGAGCGCCGTCCCCAGCTTCCCGAACTCGCGGTCGAGGTCGCGCTCTCCCTTGGCCGCGGCCCAGATTCGGAACACCTCGTCCTCGAAGGACCCGGCCTCCGCGTAGGGCCCGAGGACCATGTCCAGATCCCCGATCACGGTCTTGAACATGTTGATCTTCTCGTGAACGATCTGGAGCACGTAGGCCTCGACCGTGTTCCGGGCCGTGAAGTTGTATACCCGCACATCATGGGTCTGTCCCAGTCGGTGGAGGCGTCCGATCCGCTGCTCGATCCGCATGGGGTTCCAGGGGAGGTCGTAATTTACGAGGTAGTGGCAGAACTGCAGATTTCGGCCCTCCCCGCCCGCCTCCGTGCTGACGAGAATTCGCGCCCGGTCCCGGAACTGCTCGATGGCCGCCTCCTTCTCGCGCAGCGTGAGCGCTCCATGGAACACCGCCACCTTCATGCCGAGGTGACGGAGCGATCGGGCCAGGAATTCGAGCGTGGCCCGGAACTGGGTGAAGATGACGAATTTGTCGCGCGATCCCGACAGGAGCTTCGCGATCCCCTCCATCTTGGCGTTGCTCTCGATGGCGCGCGCCTGGCGGAGCAGCGCCTCCATCTCGGAGCGCTCGAGCCCCGGCCCCTCCCGCGCCAGGAGCTTGCTCAGGGTCGGGATGGCGGCGAAGGTGCTCGAGCCCATCTCCTTCTGGAGCGTGAGCAGCGTGAGCTTGATCGCGCCCCGGCGCGGCTCGCGATGCGCGTGGAGCACCTTTCTCACGAACCTGGTCACGTTGTCGTAGAGCTCCCGCTCCGCGTCGGAGAGATCGAACATCACGTTCGAGACCTCGCGGCGTGGGAACCGGATCGAGGTGCTGGCGCGCGTCGTGCGGATCATCGTCTCGGAGAGGAGCGCCGCGAGGCGGTTGGTGTTCTGCGGCATGCGCTTGTCTCCGCGGCGCATGAACTCCCTTCCGAACGTGCGGTACGTGCCGAGCAGGCCCGGCCGCAGCAGCTGGACCAGGTTGTAGAGCTCGTGGAGGTCGTTCTGCACGGGCGTCGCCGTCAGGAGCAGGATGTAGCGCGGCGCGAGCCGGTCCAGGAATTTCCAGGCCAGCGTCTTCTGATTCTTGAGCCGGTGCGCCTCGTCCACCACCACGAGATCGAAGGACGCGGCCGCGACCTTGTCGCGGTGGCGGAGCAGCTTCGCCGTGTCCATCGAGGCGAGAAGGAGCGGCTCCTCCCACCAGGCGGTGCCGTGCTTCAAGACCGCGAACTCCAGATCGAACTTGCGGCGTAGCTCCTGATCCCACTGCTCGACCAGAGACGCGGGCACGAGGATCAGCGCCCGCTGCACGAGACCACGCAGGAGGTACTCCTTGAGGATGATCCCCGCCTCGATCGTCTTCCCCAGGCCCACCTCGTCCGCGAGGAGCGCGCGCCCGCGGAGCCGCCGGAGCACGTTCATGCACGCCTGGCTCTGGTGGTCGTACTTCTGCACGTCGTGCAGGAGGTCGAGGGAGAGGAGCCGGTCGAAGCCGCGGTGGAGCGTGAACCGCTCGATGCGAAGCCTCAGGTCGAAGTCGCGCGGATCGTCGTAGGGGCCCGTCACGAGCCTCTGGAAGAGGTCCTCGGCTCCGCCCGCCACGCGGAACTGGCTGCGCGCGGGGACGGCCAGCCCGCCCGACAACGGCGCTGCCGCCGCCTCCGAAGCCGAGGGCGCGGCCGCCTGGCTTCCCTGCCCCGGGCGCGGGCGGCCTTGCCCTCGCGCGGTCTCGAGCGGATAGAGCGAGGTCAATCTCCTGATTCCGTCCGGAAAGGCGATCTCCAGCACCTCGAACCCGTCGCGCTCCCGCACCTCGACGATGAGACCTTCGCCGAACTCCTTGTGATGCACGCGGTCCCCTACCCGGAATCCCGCGCGCGGCGCGCGGCTCATGGCACGGATCATCGGAGCTCCCACACGTCCCCCTCCGAGGGAATCCGGGTCGGGGTCAGCGGGGCGATCGCGGCGCGCAGCGCCTCCGCCCGCTCCGGATCCGCGTGGACCACCGCGCACCCCTTCGCCGCCCCGCACGACTTCACCTGGGCCACCAGCGCCGGGTGATCCGCGTGCGCGCTGAATCCGTTCAGAACCTCGACCGTGGCGTGGAGCGGAAAGGGCTCTCCGAAGATGCGCACCTCGGGCTGGTGCTCGACGAGGCGGCGGCCCAGGGTCCCGTCCGCCTGGTAGCCCACGATGACGATGGTGTGGCGCGGATCGGACACGGTGTGCTTCAGGTGATGCAGGATCCTTCCCGCTTCGCACATCCCCGATGCGGCGATCGTGATGAAGGTGCCCGGCTTCTCGTTCAGCTTCTTCGAGTCCTCCGCATCGCGCACGAGCGTGATGCGGCGCATGCCCAGCGGATCCTGCCCCTTCTGGATCGCATCGGTGGTCTCCTCGTCGAACACCTCGGGATGGCGCCCCACCGCGATCAGGATCTCGGCGGCGAGCGGGCTGTCGACGTAGATCGGGAGGGCCGGAATACGGCCCTCGACGAACAGCCGGTCGAGCGCGTGCACGACCTCCTGCGTCCTTCCAACGGCGAAGGCGGGGATCACGATGCGGCCCCCTCGCTCGATCGCCTGGCGGACGACGCGCTCGAGCGTCTCGTGGAGGGTGATCTCGTCGGGGTGCTGCTTGCCCCCGTAGGTTCCCTCGGTGATCAGGTAATCCGCCTTCGGCAGCGGCGCGGGATCTTTGAGAATGGGCCGGTCCGGCCGGCCGAGGTCTCCCGAGAAGACGAGCGACCCCTGGCTCCCGTTCTCCTTCCAATGGATCTCCATCGAGGCCGAGCCCGGAATGTGTCCCGCCTCATGGAACCTGACGCTCGTCCGCTCGAGCGGCTCGAAGGGCTCCTCGTAGCGGTGCGGGACGAAACGCTCCAGGGAGCGCTCGGCGTCTTCCGGCGTGTAGAGCGGCAGGACCGGGGCCTGCGACTTGCCGCGGTGGTGGCGGTTCACGAACTCGGCGTCCTTGACCTGGATGTGGGCGGCGTCCAGCAGCATCGCGCGGCACAGGTCCACGGTCGCGGCGGTGGCGTGGATCGGACCCCGGAACCCCTGCTTGCAGAGAAACGGGATCGCTCCGGAATGATCGATGTGGGCGTGCGATAGGACCATGCAATCCACCGAGGCTGCGTCGAACGGGAGCGACCGGTTGCGCGCTTCCGACTCGGCTCGTCTCCCTTGAAACAAGCCGCAGTCGAGGAGCATCGCCCCCGATCGGCCCGTGAGAAGATGTTTGGATCCGGTGACGGTCCGCGCGGCGCCCCAGAAGGTCACCCGCACGCGGTCAGTCTCCCGGGTACAGATGGAGCCCCACGTTCAGCTGCGAGAACAGGGACAGCTCCGAGTTCCCCACCTCCCCGTACCCGCGCACCGCGAGGTCGAAGGAGAGCCTCGGTCTCAAGAATCGCTCCAGGCCCAGGCCCGCCGTGAGGAACGGGCCCTCGTCCACGCGGCGCGACTCCTTCCTCTCGTAGATCACGTTCGGGCTCGCGAACCCCAGCCCCGCGACGAAGTAGGGGTTGGTCTCTCGCTCGCGGTGCATGTACATCACCACCTCGGTCCCGACCGTCGTGACCACGACATGGCTGTCCGCCGCCGCGAAGGGACTGGTGTCCAGCGGAAGGCCCGCGCGCGTGTTGTAGCGATGGTTCTCGAACGAGAAGCCGAGCGCCGTGCGCCGGCTCAGCATGTAGCGAAACCGGAAGGCGTACGAGGGCCCGTTGTCGTAATGGTCGTTCAGCTCCGAGGAGCCGCGCACGAATCCGTAGCCCAGCTGCCCTCCAAGGCTGATCGTTCCCTTCCGCATCCGGCGTAACAGCGGGACGGCGCGGGGATTGACCGGCGCGGGCTGCCGTCGCATCCAGGTATCCGCCGAACCGGCCCTCTCGGATCCACGCAAGTAGGTCTCACTTCCGTACCCTGCGCGTGCGGGATCCGCTCCCGATGGCGCTCCCACAATCGCGGCCGCGAGCAGCACGGCGAACCCGATCCCACGTACGTTCATCCATTCCTCCCGGTGCCGGCCGACGTCACGTCACGCGCGCGGATGGAACTGCTTGTACTCCGCGCGCAGGTAATTCCGGTCCAGATGCGTGTAGATTCGCGTCGTCTCGATGGAGCGGTGCCCCAGGAACTCCTGGACGACGCGCAGATCACAGCCTCCTTCGAGGAGATGCGTCGCACACGTGTGCCGCAGTGTGTGGGGAGAGATGGGGCGCTCGATCCCCGCGGCGCGCCGGTATCCCTCGAGGAGCTTCCAGTAGCCCATGCGCGTGAATCGCCGGCCGAGCCGGGTCAGGAAGAGCGAGCGCTCGCTCCGATCTCGAAGAAAGTGCGCGCGGGCGAAATCCAGATAGCGGACGAGCGCCGCTTTGGCCTTGGCTCCGAAGGGGACCACGCGCTCCCGCGAGCGCTTTCCGAAGCACCGGACCAGATCCTCGTCCAGGTCCACCTCCTCCAGCGTGAGGCACACCAACTCGCTCACGCGGAGCCCGGCCGCGTAGGCCAGCTCCAGCATCGCCCGGTCCCGGACGGCCGGGGGCTCTTCCCCGTGGGGCGCCTGCACCAGCGCCTCCACCTCGGCCACGGCCAGCACCTCGGGCAAGGGCCGGCTCTGCCGCGGGGGGCGGATCTGGAGCGCGGGATTGTCCTCCGCGTACCCACGCCGGCGCAAGAACTCGTGAAAGGCGCGGAGCGAGGCGATCTTGCGCGCCACCGTGGACGCCGCCCAGGCCCGTCCCGTGACATACGCCTCCACGTCCTCGGACCCGATCACCGAGCCGCGCTTCTTCCCTCTCCCCGCGAGGAACCGCTCGTATTGCGTGAGATCCATGACGTAGGAGCGGACCGTGTGGTCCCCCAGCCTTCGCTCCAGGCTGAGATGCTCGCGGAACTGCCCGATGCGCTCCCCGAACACGCCCGGGTCCGGTGCGCGCTTCATGGCCGCACCCGGCGTTGGGCGTCGCGCACCCAGTCCAGCTCCAGCTGTCCGCGCTCCAGCTCGAGCAGGAATCGCTTCCAGCGAAGCCCGCTCGAGAAGCCGCCGATCGAGGAATCTCCGTGGATCACGCGGTGGCAGGGCACGACGATGGGGACCGGATTCCTTCCCAGCGCGTTTCCCACCGCGCGCGCGCCGCCGGGAATTCCCAGGCGCGCCGCCAGGGCGCCGTAGGACGTGAGCGTTCCGTATCCCACGCGGCGCGTGACCTCCCAGACCCGCCGCTCGAACCGCGAGCCCATTCCGAGGTCCAGCTTCATGTCGAGCGCGGGCTTGCGCCCTTCGAAGTAGTCCTCGAGCGCGCGGCGCGAGGGATCGGTCCACCGGGGCCGCTTCACGTAGGCGATGCCCAGCGCGCGCGCCTCGCGGGCCGAGGGAGCCTCGCGCTCTCCCAGTCCGAGGCCTCGCAGGCCCGACCGGGTCGCGAGGATCCAGACCGGACCCAGGTCGGTCGCGACACTGGCCGAGGCGACTTCCAGGAGCTCGCTCACGCGCTCACTCCGTTCGTCGAGCCGATCTCGCGGAGGATCCGCTCCGCCATGCGCGCGCCGATTCCCGGAACCGACGCGATCGCATCCAGAGGCTGCCTGCGGATGCGCTCGAGCGATCCGAATTTCTGGAGCAGGAGAGCGCGGCGCTTCGGTCCCAGGCCGGGCACCTTGTCCAGCGCCGAGGCCCGCGCCGCCTTGGTCCGCAGCGTGCGGTGATATCCCACCGCGAACCGGTGCGCCTCGTCGCGGACGCGCATCAGGAGCTTCACCGCCGGCGAGCGGCGCGGCAGAAGCAGCGTATCGTGCCGCCCCGGGATGTAGATCTCCTCCAGCCGCTTCGCCAGCCCGATGAAGGGCACCGGCTCGAGCGGCGTTCCCGCGGCCGCCTTGCGCGCGGCCTCCAGCTGTCCCACGCCTCCGTCGATCACGATGAGGTCGGCGGGCTCGATCTCCCCTTCCTGAACGCGGGCCGCGTGGCGTCCCACCGCCTCGGACATCGAGGCGAAATCATCCTGCCCCGCCACCGATTCGATCCGGAACCGCCGATACTCGCCCTTGAACGGAACCCCGTCCCGAAAGGTGACCATGGACGCCACCGTGTGCCTTCCCTGGATCGTGGACACGTCGAAGCACCGGATCCTGCGGGGAAGGGTGGGTAGCCCGAGCACGCGCTGGAGCTCCAGAGCCTCGTCGAATTCGTTTTGCTGAAGCGGGCGCTCGCGCTCCCCGTCCTGCGTCTCACGGCCGAGGAGGAGCGCGGCGTTGCGCCGCGCGTTTCGCACCAGGGCGCGCTCCGCGTTCCCCCGGGGCGTCCGCACGCGCACCTCGGTGGAGGCGGAAGCGGAGAGCACCTGTTCCAGAAGCTTCGCTTCCGCGGGCTCCACCTCGACCAGCACGCAGCCGGGGACCTGCTCCGCCCGCGTGTAGTAGAGGGTGAGGAAGGCGCGCAGGAGCTCGGCCTCGTCCGCCTTGCCCGCGCCCTGGAGCCAGCGTACGTCGCGCGAGACCACGCGGCGCTCCCGGATCTTGAAGATCACCGCGCACGCGGCTTCCCCCTGGCGCGCCACCCCGATGACGTCCGCTTCCGATCCGCTCAGGTCCACGACCCGCTGCCGCGCGAGGATCGACTCGATGCCGCGCACCTGGTCGCGGATCCTTCCCGCGCGCTCGTACTCGCGGCGCGCGGCCGCTTCGGTTTGCAGCGTCTGGAGACGCTGGACCACCTCCTCGCGGCGTCCCACGAGGAAGTCGCAGAATTGATCCACCATCGCGCGGTACTCCTCCTGGCTCTGCATCGCGATGCAGGGGCCCGTGCACCGCCCGATGTGATAGTCCAGGCACTCGCGGCGGGCCGCGATGTGCGCGTCGATGTCCTGGCAGGAGCGCATCGGGAAGATCGTCTGGGTCATGCGTAGGAGCTCGCGCAGCGCCTTCACCTCCGTGTAGGGGCCGAAGTAGCGCGCGCCGTCGCGCTCGGTCCTCCGCACCAGCGACATGCGAGGATAGGCCTCCTGCCAGGAGACGCGGATGTAGGGATAGCGTTTGTCGTCCTTGAGACGGATGTTGTAGGGAGGCTGATGCTCGCGGACCAGCGTCGCCTCGAGGAGCAGGGCGTCCCCCTCGGAGTCCACGGCGATGAAGTCGAGGTCCCGGACGTTCGAGACCAGGGCGACCTGCCTGGGGCCGATGAGGTCGGGACTCTGGAAGTGCGATCGGACCCTCTGGTCCAGGCGCTTGGCCTTGCCGACGTAGAGCACGCGCCCGCTGGATCCCTTGAACACATACACCCCGGGCAGCGTGGGAAGGGACGCGACCTTGCGTTTCAGTTCTTCCGGGTTCGATTCGGCGGGGGACTCGAGGGAATCGCCCGGTCGTTTTCGAAGACGCGGGGCCATCGAGGGAGTATACCATGCCCCGTCCCCGGCTCCGGGGTTGACAACACGGCAATCCCCCGATATCTTAACGGCTTACACTTTCTAGAAGCCTTACGAAACGCGGAGGAACGAATGCCTCGTCACAAGTCGGCGGTAAAGAGGGTCACCACGAATATGCGGGATCAGCAGCGGAATCTGGCCGTGAAGGCCGAGCTCAAGACGCTCTTGAAGAAAGCGCGCCAAGAACCTGGAAATGCAGCGCTTATGAAGTCGGTGGCGTCCAAGCTGGACCGCGCCGTCCGGAAGGGCGTCCTGCACAAGACGGTCGCGAACCGGCGCAAGTCCCGGCTCGCCCTGATGGTCAATCGGACGGCGAAAGCTTCCTGAGGGCCTCCCCGACCCGCTTCTCAGCGTCGGCGACAGCGCTTCCCACCGGCACCCGGTCCACCTGACCCGTTTTCCGGTCCCGCAGCTCCACCATGCCGTCCTTGAGCCCCTTTTCCCCGACCGTGACCCGGAGCGGCACCCCGATCAGGTCCGCGTCCTTGAACTTGGCCCCCGGGCGCTCGTCCCGGTCGTCGAGGAGCACCTCGATCCCCGATTTCATGAGCCCCGCGTAGATCGATTCCGCGACCTCCAGGGTCTGGGGGTGGCTCACGTTCACCGGGACGACGTGCACGTGGTAGGGCGCGACCGAGAAGGGCCACACGATTCCGTTCTCGTCGTGGAGCTGCTCGATCACGGCCGCGACGGTGCGCGTGATTCCGATCCCGTACGTGCCCATCACGATCGTCCGCTCGTTCCCCTCGGCGTCGAGGTAGGTCGCCCGCATCGCCTCCGAGTACTTCGTCCCCAGCTTGAAGATGTGCCCCACCTCGATCCCGCGGCTCAGGCGCATCACATCGCCGCAGCGTGGGCAAAGATCCCCCTCGCGCGCCGTCGCGATGTCCGCGCGCTCGCGCACCTGCACGTCGCGTCCCAGGCGGACGTTCGTGAGGTGCAGGTCTCGCGCGTTCCCCCCGGTCACGTAGTTCCGGTTTTCTTGCAAGGAGGCGTCGAGGATCACGCGCAGCCCGTCGCGAGCTCCGACGGGGCCCGTGAACCCCAGCGGACCTCCCGTGAGCCGCTCGATCTCCTCCGCCGTCGCCAGCCGCGGCGCCGGATGACCGAGCACCCGCGCCAGCTTGGCCTCGTTCAGCTCCCGGTCGCCCGGAACGACGGCCAGCACGGGATCCGGCCCGGCGAAGAACACGAGCGATTTCAAGAGACGGCTCGGCTCGACCTCGAGGAAGGCGGAGACCTCCTCGACCGTCTTCCGCCCCGGGGTCTCGCGCTTCGTGAGCGGAGCCTCCTTCTCGGCCGCGGGCGATGCCGCCCCGAACTTGGCGCTCTCCGAGGATGCCGCGTACCCGCACGCCGATGAGAAGATCAGCGACTCTCCCGATTCCGCGATGACCATGAACTCGTGGTTCACGTCGCCGCCGATCGCGCCGGAGTCGGCCTCCACGATGACGAACTCCAGGCCGCACCGGCGGAAGACCGCCGCGTAGGCGTCGCGCATCTGCTCGTAGGAGGCCGCGAGCTGCGCCTCGTCGGTGTGGAAGCTGTACCCGTCCTTCATGAGGAACTCGCGCGCGCGCATGACGCCGAAGCGAGGCCGGATCTCGTCGCGGAACTTTGTCTGGATCTGATACAGGTTCCGCGGCAGGTCGCGGTAGGAGCGGATGTGGTTCCGGACCAGATCGGTGATCGCCTCCTCGTGCGTCGGGCCCAGCACGTAGTCACGGTCGTGCCTATCGCGCTGTCGAAAGAGCTCCTTCCCGTATTTCTCCCAGCGCCCCGTCTCCTGCCAGAGCTCCGCCGGCATGAGAATGGGAAGACGCAGCTCCTGGCCTCCCGCCCGATCCATCTCCTCGCGGACGATCTGCTCGACCTTGCGCGTCACGCGCCAGCCCAGGGGCAGGATCGTGTAGATCCCCGCCGCCAGCTTCCGGAGCATCCCGGAGCGGACCATGAGCTTGTGGCTGACCAGCTCGGCGTCGGCGGGATCTTCTTTCAGGGTCGGTACGAACGCTCGGGAAAGGCGCATGGGGGGTTTGGGTTCCGGGGACTCAGCGATCCTCGAGCGTCTGCTCGAGCGAGTAGAAGCCGGGCGGCTTTCCGCGAAGAAAGCGCGCGGCGCGCAGGGCGCCCAGCGCGAAGACGGCCCGGTCGGACACGGTGTGCACGATCTCGATCGTTTCCCCCGCCCCGGCGAGCACCGCCCGGTGGGTTCCCACCGCGTCCCCGGACCGGACGGAGTGAATGCGCACCTCCCCGGGTCTGCGGGGCTGCGTGGGGTCGGCCGGGATCTCGTCTCCGAGGAGCGACGCCCAGAGAAGGGCCGTGCCGCTGGGAGCGTCGCGCTTCGCCGCGTGGTGGTGCTCGATGATGTCGCTGTCGAAGAGCACCTTGGCTTCGACGGGGACGGCCTGGAGCATCCGCGACACGACCGCGTTTCCCACGCTCAGATTCCGGGCGCGGAGCACCGCCGTCCTGGATGCGAGCGTCTGGATCCTGGCCTCATCCCGCTCTCCAAGCCCGGTCGTCGCGCTCACGAGCGCCCGCGGGGACCGCTCGAGCCACTCGAGCAACCGCGCGGTCCCGGGCGCCAGGCTCACGTCGATCACCACGGTGTCGGGATCGAGGGCGACTCCGTCCGCGAAGAGCTCGTCCGGGGTCAGCCACGGGCACGGCACCAGCCGCGTTTCGGCGGTGTTCTCGCACTTCCTCGCCACGCAGGCGGTGAGCTCGAGATCGGGGACATCCCGCACCGCGGTGCGGATCGCGCGGCCCATGCGGCCGGTCGCGCCGTAGAGGAGAATCCGGGTTCGGGCCACGCTTCGATCAGCGGCCGGTGCGCGCGTGCGAAGCGGCGCCCACCCGCTCCAGCGCCTGGTCGACGGCGGCCGCCGTCTCGGGCCTCACCGGCACGAGCGGAAGACGCAGCTCCGCGGTCGCGAGACCCAGCCGCGAGAGCGCGTGCTTCACGGGCGCGGGATTCGTTTCGAGGAAGAGCGCGCGGAAGAGCGGCGTCAGCTTCCGGTGGATCGCCTCGGCCTCTGCCATGCGGCCGGCCGTGGCGTGGGCGTGCATCGCGTTCAGCTCGGCCGGCACCACGTGCCCGGCCACCGACACGACGCCGCGGGCGCCGATCGCGAGAAGCGGCAGGTAGAGCGAATCGTCTCCCGCCAGCACGATGATGTCGCAGCGTGCCCGGATCGCGCTCGCCTGGTCCAGGGATCCGCTCGCTTCCTTGATGGCCGCGATCCGCGGGTGCTCCGCGAGCTTCGCGACCGTCTCGGGCTGGATGAGAACCCCGGTCCGGGAGGGAACGTTGTAGAGAACCATAGGACGGTCCACGCGATCGGCCACGGCGCGATAGTGCGCCAGGAGCCCTTCCTGCGTGGGCTTGACCGAGTAGGGGCTGATCACCATGACGCCGTCGGCGCCGGCGCGGATGGCCTCCTGCGAGAGCTCGATCGTTTCCGAGGTCAGCGCCGTCCCGGTCCCCGCGATCACCGCGGCGCGGCCGCGCGCCGCCTCCACGACGGTCCGGATCACCAGCGTCCGCTCCTCGCGCGTGAGCGAGGTCGCCTCGCCCGTGCACCCGCAGGGATACAGCGCGCGCACGCCCCCGTCCACCAGATGCCCGGCGAGGCGCGCCAGGGCGTCCTGGTCCACCGAGCCGTTCCGGAACGGCGTCACCAGCGCGACCGCCAACCCCTCGAACATCGTTTTCGGATCCGCCATGGATGGCTCCTGCATGCGCCGCGCGCCCGTCATCGCGTCGGCGAAGGCGGCGCGGCGCGCACCAGCTGAAAATCGATGTGCTCGTACTCCTCTTCGGGGCGCGCGTCCAGCAGCCCCTCGCGCCTCGCTTCCTCCGTCACCTCACCGGGCTTCGTGGGCAGGCGCGACGCGCGCATGCGGTACTTCCCCGGCGGGACGTGAAGCACGTAGTCGCCGGGACCCTTGCGCTCGGCGAACCGGACGAACGTCGTGTCCGAATCCGACTTCGCCTCGACGCGGTAGCGCGCCGTTGAATCCGCCGACATCACTTTCCCCCGGATGGTCGCGGGAGCGCGCGGATCGATGGCGAGGATGTTGATACTATCCGCGACCGGCCGCTCGGGTGTCAACCGGATCACTCGCGGGAAGCTCGCGACCACGTCGGTGAGGGAATCGAACGCGCCGTTCCGGTTGATGTCGTAGACGGCGTGGATCGTGAACCCCAGCCGGAGCGGCAGGCTGGTCAGAGTGTACACGGCGCCCGTGTCGGTCTCCGTCGCGTAGGAAGGGAGCACGTTCGCGACATCCGGGGCCAGGCCCAGCGATTCCGGATAGGCCCAGATCGGCACCCCTCGTGTCGGCAGCGTCTTCGCCCGGACCACCCCGGTGATCTTGCCCGGATCGAGGGAGTCTCCCGTTGAGAACCGGAGCGTGAACGGAACGCCGAGGATGACGCCGTGCGCGTCTTTGGCTCCGGCGCTGAGGAACGCCTGGTAGGTCGTGTTCGGGCGGAGGCCGCCTTCCCAGGACACCCGGAAGCGACGTCCGCTCCAGTGGAACGAGGGAGGAACGCCCGGATTCGGATAGACCCGGAATCCGTCGCGCACGCTCACGCGGTCCATCGTCTCGGAGAAGAGGAGGGTGATCTCCAGATCCAGCGGGACGCGCGTCGTGCTGTCGCCGGGCGAGGAGGCCAGAACGCGGGGCGGAGTCGTGTCGACGGGCCCGCCCGGCGGAAAGTCCGGCTTCGCGCAACCGCCGAGCACCCCGCCGGCGAGAAGCGCGGCACCCAGGAGGAACCCCCCAGGGAGCGCGCGCCGGAACGCCGGGGTCACCGCGAGCGTCGCTTGGGTGAGGAGCGCTTCGATCCGCGCGATTGCGACGCCGCGCGCGAGGGCCGCTTCTTCGCCGTCTTCCCTGCTGTCTTCCTGGCGGCCATCAGATCGAACAGAATCGCCTTCTGGAGATGCATCCGGTTCTCGGCCTGAGGGAAGACGATCGACTGCGGTCCCTCGAAGACGTCCTCGGTGATCTCCTCCCCGCGATGCGCGGGCAGGCAGTGCATGACGTACGCGCCGGGCTTCGCCTCGCGCAGGAGGGCTCGATTGATCTGGAAGCCGCGGAAGATGGGAAGGCGCTTCTCCCACTCCGCCTCCTGCCCCATGCTGGCCCAGACGTCGGTGTAGAGAACGTCGGCTCCCTTCGCCGCCTCGATCGGAGAGCGCACGATGCGCACGCGGCCGGGACCCGACGCCGACACCTTCGCCACCAGCTGGGGATCGGGATCGTAGCCCTCCGGGCACGCGATCCGCACCTCGAGCCCGAAGAGGAGCGCGGCTTCGATCCAGGAGTTCGCCACGTTGTTGCCGTCGCCGATGTACGCCACCACCGCGCGGTCCAGGTCGACCCGGTGCTCTTTCAAGGTGAAGAGGTCCGCCAGGATCTGGCAGGGATGGAGCCAGTCGGTGAGCCCGTTGATCACCGGCACCGCCGCGTGGCGCGCCAGATCCACCGCGAGATCGTGCGCGAAGGTGCGGATCATGATGCCGTCCACGTAGCCCGAGAGGACGCGCGCCACGTCCGAAACCGATTCGCGCTGCCCCATGCCGATCTCCCGCTCCGTGATGAAGATCGAGGATCCCCCGAGCTGCGTCATGGCCACCTCGAAGGAGAGCCTCGTTCTCAGGCTGGGCTTGTGGAAGATGAGCGCGAGCGACCGCTGATCCAGCTCGCGATGGCGTCTCCCCGCCCGAAGGTCCGCCTTCAGGCCCGCCGCGACCACGAACAGTCGGTCCACGTCGGCCCGCGTGAGATCCGCATACGACAGAAGATCCCGCTTCATTCCGATCGCTCCTCGAACACGTTCGGGTGGTGCTGCCTGACTCACGCGCGCGGGTGTGCCTGCGCGTACGCCTGCTTCATGCGGCGGCGTGTGACGTGTGTGTAGATCTGGGTGGTGCTGAGACTGCGATGACCCAGGAGCTCCTGGACCGCGCGCAGGTCGGCGCCCCGCTCGAGGAGGTGCGTGGCGAAGCTGTGGCGCAGGGCGTGAGGATGCGTCGCGGCGTTGGGTCCGAGCCCGCAGAGCAGCGAGCGGATGTCGCGCTCCAGGGTTCGCGGGGAAATCGGCTTCCCTCCCCTGCCGGGGATCAACGGCATCTGGATCGTCGGCTTCCTCTCGAGCATCCGCCAGTAGCGCTCGAGCATGGCCGCGGCGCGCGCTCCCACCGGCACCACGCGTTCCTTCGATCCTTTTCCCATCACGCGCGCGAGGCGGCGGTCCTTGTCGAAGCGAGCCCACGTGAGGCCCGTCAGCTCGCTCAAGCGCAAACCCGACCCGTAGAGCCACTCCGCGGCGACCAGAGCCCGCAGGCCGAGAAGGTCTCCCTCTTGGAGCGAGGAGGCGGCCCGGTCCAGGAGCTCGTTCAAGGGCGTGATGGAAATCGCGGACGGCAGGGGCTGCGGCACGCTTACGCGCGGCAGCGTTCCGCGCAGCGAGCCCTGGGTCGCTCCACGGTACTCGAGGTAGCGAAGAAAGGAGCGGAGCGCGGCGAGCGAGCGTCCCAGGGTGCGCGCGGCGATCGGACGGTTCTTGCGGCGGACCTTGGTGAGGGATCGAGAGGCCGCGAACGCGGCGAGAAGCTCGGGAGTCAGGTCCTCGGGAACCCGGACCGCGCTCCCGAGGCGCGCGCGCGCGAATTCCGCGAAGCGGGTGAGATCGTCCTGATACGCCCGGAGCGTCGCCGGCGCGCAGCGCCGCTGGGTTCCCAGGTACTCCAGAAACTCAGCGATCCAGCGTTCCACTCACGGCCTCGGAAGCCTCGGCGTCGACGCGCGCCTTGCATTTCGGGCACTGGAGGTAATCGCCTTTGGTCTTGGTGCGCTTCTCCACGAGGATCGGGTACGCGCAGGATGGGCAGGGCTGCTTCATCGGCCGGTCCCAGACCGCGAACGTGCACTCGGGATAGCGGCTGCAGCCGAAGAAGGACTTTCCCCGCCGGGTGCGGCGTTCCACCAGCTCGCCCGTGCCGCACTCGGGACAGGGGATCCCCAGCCCCAGAGGGCGCGTTCCCTTGCATTCGGGATAGCGAGAGCACGCGAGGAACTTTCCAAAGCGCCCGGAGCGCACGCGCATGGCGCTCTCGCAGACGGGACAGAGCTGGGTGGGGACGGCTTCGCTCTCCGCCTCCCCTTCCAGCGGCATCGTCGTCTTGCACTCGGGATAGCGCGGGCACGCGAGGAAGGGACCGTTCCGCCCGTAGCGCTTCACCATCTTCGAGCCGCACTGCGGGCACTCGCGGTCGGATTCCTCCGCGAGCGAGGCCTTCAGGCTTTCCCGCTGCGACTCCGCGGCCGTGAGGTCCTTCTGGAACGGCGCGTAGAAATCCGCGACGACGCGGTCCCAGGCGTCCTTGCCGTTCTCCACGCGGTCCAGCTCATGCTCCATCTTCGCCGTGAACTCCACCTCGAACACGTCGCCGAACATCTTGGCGAGGAGTTTCCATACCGTCATCCCCAGCTCGGTCGGGGTCAGCTTGCCGCGGTCCCGAAGCACGTAGTCCCGCGTGAGGATCGTCCCCACGATCGTGGCGTAGGTGCTCGGCCGGCCGATTCCCTTCTCCTCGAGGGTCTTGACCAGGGACGCCTCCGTGTAGTGCGGAGGGGGCGTCGTGAAATGCTGCTCGGGAAGAATGCCGAGCTGCTTCAGGGAATCGCCTTCGTGGAGCGCGGGAAGGTTCATGGTCTCGGGAGCGCCGGAATCGTTCGGGGCCGCGCCCTGGGCCCGCGTATCGATCAGGGTGGAGCTGTACGCCCGCGTGAAACCGTCGAACTTGATCCGGCTTCCGGAGGCGCGAAGGAGATAGGCGCCCGCCGTGATGTCCGCGGTCGTCGTGAGCACGAGCGCGGGATTCATCTGGGAGCCGACGAACCGCTGCCAGATCAGCTCGTACACGCGATACTGGTCGTGGTCGAGATGGTGTTTCATGGAAGCGGGCGTCCTCGCGACCGACGTCGGCCGGATCGCCTCGTGGGCGTCCTGCGAGGTCTCGCGCGAGCGGAAGATCCGTTGCTCGGCCGGAAGGTAGTGAGGTCCAAACGTCGCCGTGATGAAGTCGCGCACCTCGGCCAGCGCCTCGGGCGAGGTCCGGGTGGAGTCCGTGCGCATGTACGTGATCAAGCCGGTCGCGCCCTCCGTGCCGACGTCCATGCCCTCGTAGAGCTGCTGGGCAACCACCATGGTCTTCTTCGCGCTGAATCCGAGTCTCTGGAAGGATTCCTGCTGCAGGGTGCTTGTGATGAACGGAGGCAGGGGATTCCGCTTCTTCTCCTGCGTGCGCACTCCCGTGACGCGGAAGGATTCCTTCTCGAGCTCGGCGGCGGCGGCCTTGGCCTGCGCCTCGTTTTCGAGGGTGAACTTCTCCCCGGCCTTCTTCTGCACGCGCGCGCGGAAGCGCTCGTCTTTCGGGGTGGCCAGGTCGGCATCGATCGTCCAGTACTCGCGCGGCTGGAACGCGCGGATCTCATCCTCGCGCTCGCAGATGAGCCTCAGGGCGACCGACTGCACGCGCCCCGCCGAGAGACCATAGCGCACGGTCTTCCAGAGGAAGGGGCTCACCTGATAGCCCACGAGCCGGTCCAGCACGCGCCTTGCCTGCTGCGCGTGGACCTTGTTCATGTCGATGGAGCGCGGGGCTTCGAGCGCGGAGAGAACCCCGCGCTTGGTGATCTCGTAGAAGGCCAGGCGGCGGATCCGTCCCTCCGATCCGTTCCCAAGCGTTTCGGCCAGATGCCAGGCGATCGCTTCCCCTTCCCGGTCGGGGTCGGGGGCGAGATAGATGATCGTGGCCTGACGCGCGCTCTGCTTCAGCTCCTTCACTATTTTCGCCTTCCCCTTGATCAGGATGTAGGAAGGCTGGAAGCCGTGCTCGATGTCGACGCCAAGCTTGCTCTTCGGCAGGTCGCGTACGTGCCCGTTCGAGGCGCGCACCTCGAACCCGGGCCCGAGGTACTTGCCGATGGTGCGGGCCTTCGCGGGAGACTCCACGATGACCAGGTTCTTCCCCCGTCGCGTGGGTTGCCCGTTCTCCGGCGCCTCGGCGCGCGGCGCTTTCGAGACGCGCTTCGGCGCCGGGGCCTTGGGAGCGCGCGCGGCGGCAGCCGGAGCCTTGGTCGCGGCCGGAGCCTTGGCTGCGGCCGGAGCCCTGACCTTCTTGCCGGCCTTCGCCTTGGTTTCTTTCTTTCGCTCGGTCACGTCAGTGCGCGGTCTGGGGTGAGCCCGGATCGAAGGGGATCCCATGCTCCTCGTCGAACCAATGGATCAGGACCTCGGTCGCCAGCTCTTCCGCCTTCGCCTCGCTGTCGATCGAAGGACCTTCCTCGCGGGCGCGCGCCATGATCTCCTCGAACTGCTCCGGAGTCACGCGGCCCGACTCGCTGAGACGGAAGAAGTAGGTGTAGGCCGGCGAGGAAAGGAGCGCCCGCTCCGGGCCGGTCGGCACGCGGACGTGCTTGCGCTCCTTGCGCGGCTCGCCCGGGAAGTCCTCGCGCGAGTAGGGCTCGAGCGCCCGGAAGATCATCTCGAACGCCTGGTTCACGACGTCGGCGTCGTGCCGGCCGGAATCCAGCACCTGCGTCAGCTCCAGCAGGGCGTCCTCGTTTCCGTCCACGTACGCCTTCAGCTGTTCCACGATGAGGAACATCATCTCGCGAACGTTGTCATCCATGGTCTTCCTCCGGGTCTATGCGCCGTGGCACTTCTTGTATTTCTTGCCGCTGCCGCACGGGCAGGGATCGTTTCTTCCGACCTTCGGTTCCTGCGCCACCGACGGGGCTCGTCGCGGCCCATCCGTGGGTCTCTCCGCGCCGCCACCGCCGCGGCCGCCCTCCGCGGCCGGCGTGCCGAAGGCCGACACCTCCGCGTGCGATTCCGACTTGGGCGTGGCCCTCACGCGCGGAAGCGCCCGCGCCTCGGGGGCCGCGCCCCGCTCGGGGCCGCGCCGCGCCATGCCCGGGGCGGGCTCCAGCACGAGATTCGCTCGGAACAGGGTCCGCACGGTCTCCTCGCGGAGGGAATGGGTCATGTCCTCGAACATCGAGAACGCCTCGCGCTTGTACTCCACGAGGGGATCCCGCTGGCCGTAGGCGCGAAGCCCGATTCCCTCGCGCAGGTGGTCCATCTCGCGCAGGTGGTCCATCCAGTGCTCGTCGATCACGTTCAGGAACACCTGGCGCTCCAGCTCGCGCATGATCGGCGGCGAGATCTCCTGCTCCTTCTCCTCGTACGCCGTGCGCACCTTCTCTTGCAGCATCTCCTCGACCACCTCGACGGAGGGATGCAGCTCCCCCGAATCGGGCAGGTCCACGGCGCGCAGCATGACCTGGCCGATCTCGTTCAGGAGCTTCTTCAAGTCCTCGTCGTCCCATCGATCGTTCGCGGGGAGATAAGATGCGACCCGCTCGGAAACGATTCCCTCCATCATCTCGAGGATCGATTCCTTGAGGTCCCCTTCCTCGAGCGCCCGCAGCCGCTGCGCGTAGATCACCGTGCGCTGCTGGTTCATCACGTCGTCGTACTCGAGGAGGTGCTTCCGGATGTCGAAATTGTGCGCCTCGACGCGCTTCTGCGCGCGGCCGATGGCGCCCGTCACGAGCCCGTGCTCGATGACTTCCCCCTCCTGCACGCCGAGCTTGTCCATGATCACGGCGATCCGCTCCGAGCCGAAGAGCCGCATGAGGTCGTCCTCGAGCGAAAGATAGAAGCGCGAGCTGCCCGGGTCTCCCTGACGGCCCGCGCGGCCCCGGAGCTGTCGGTCGATGCGCCGGCTCTCGTGCCGCTCGGTGCCCAGGATGTGGAGCCCGCACGTGACGTCGTCCTTGCAGTACTTCACCTGATGCCACGAGCCGTGCTCCAGCTTGCTCACCGAGCCCGAGAAGCAGTCCCGGCCGCAGCGGATCACGCCGGTCTCCAGCTTGATGTCGGTTCCGCGGCCCGCCATGTTGGTCGCGATGGTGACGGCCCCCATGTGCCCCGCCTGCGCGACGATCTCGGCCTCCTGCTGGTGGTACTTCGCGTTCAGGACGTGGTGCGGGATCCCGCGCCGCTTCAGGAGGCGGCTCACGGTCTCCGAGGCTTCCACGCTGATCGTTCCCACCAGAACCGGCACCTTGCGCCCGTGCAGCTCCGCGATCTCGTCCACGAGCGCGTTGTACTTCTCCCGCCGCGTCTTGAAGATCACGTCGTCGGAGTCCTCGCGGCGCACCGGCTGGTTCGTCGGGACCACCACGACGTCGCGCTTGTAGGTGTGCCAGAACTCCTGCGCCTCGGTCTCCGCGGTGCCCGTCATGCCGGCGAGCTTGCCATAGAGGCGGAAGTAATTCTGGATCGTGATCGTCGCGAGGGTCTGCGTCTCCCCCTCCACGCGCACGTTCTCCTTGGCCTCGATCGCCTGATGGAGCCCGTCCGAGTAGCGCCGGCCCGGCATGAGCCGGCCGGTGAACTCGTCCACGATGAGGATCTTCCCCTCCTGCACCACGTACTCGACGTCCTTCTCGTAGAGGGAGTACGCGCGCAGCAATTGCAAGATGTTGTGGACGCGCTCGCTTCGCTCCGCGTGGATCCGCTCCAGGTCGCGCTTGTTCGCGACCTTGTCCGCCGGCTCCAGGGCATCGTCCTCGTCGATGGCGCTCAGCTCGGTGGCGAGGTCGGGCAGGAGGAAGAGATTCTTGTCGCGCTGCGACAGGAGATCCCGTCCCTGCTCGGAGAGATCGATCGAGTGGTTCTTCTCGTCGATCGAGTAGTAGAGCTCCTCGTCCGCCTCTCCCATCCGCTTGTCGCGGATGAGTTCCAGCTCCACCTTCTGGATCAGCCGCTTCACCGCGGGCTCTTCGGACTGGAGCTTCACGAAGCGCTTGTTCTTCGGCGCGCCGCGCTTCACTTGCAGGAGCTTGAATCCCGCCTCCCATTCCCGCTCGGGATCCTGGCGCATCCCCTCGGCGTCGGCGAGGATCCGGTTCACGAGCTGCATCTGCGTGCGGACCAGCCGCTCCACGTCCGGCTTCATCTCGTCGTACTTCTGGATGCTGTGCTCGACCGGACCCGAGATGATCAGCGGCGTCCGCGCCTCGTCGATGAGGACCGAATCCACCTCGTCGATGATCGCGTAATGGTGCCCGCGCTGGACCCGGTGGTCGCGATGCCGCGCCATGTTGTCGCGCAGGTAGTCGAATCCGAATTCGTTGTTGGTTCCGTAGGTGATGTCGCAGGCGTAGGCGCCGCGCCGCTCGGCAAAATCCATCCCGTTCTGGATGCATCCGACGGTGAGTCCGAGGAAGGTGTAGATCCTTCCCATCCACTCGCTGTCGCGCCGCGCCAGATAATCGTTCACGGTGACGAGGTGAACTCCTTTTCCGGAGAGGGCGTTCAGGTAGATGGGCATCGTCGCGACGAGCGTCTTCCCCTCGCCCGTGGCCATCTCGGCGATCTTTCCTTCGTGGAGCACGAGCGCGCCCAGGAGCTGGACGTCGAAGGGAACCATGTCCCAGGTGATGGGGATGCCGACCACGTCCCAGGTCTGTCCGACCAGGCGGCGGCAGGTCTCCTTCACCACCGCGAAGGCTTCCGGAAGAAGGTCGTCTTCCGTCTCGCCGGCTTCGAGCCGGGAGCGGAAGTCCACCGTCTTCGCCTGGAGCGCGTCGTCGGGGAGCTCGCGCAAGCGCGCGTACTGCCCGTTGATCTCTTCGACGAGCGGCCACATGCGCTTGATGTCGCGCTCGTGCTTCGTCCCGAAGACGCGTGAGATGAGGTTGATTACCATGGCTCCTTCCGGGGGCCCTCGAACCTCTCTGAAGCGGGTCCCCGCCGCTGCGGCGGACGGGCACCGGTTACCCCTACGACCCCATACAGCGAAACCCCAGGAGCGCGAAGCCGCCGGGGTTCTGGACTACGGTAGACAATCGCAATCGGTTGGTACGGCAGAGCTTATACCCTCCGGAGACCACCCCAACCCCCTCTGCCCGAGACCGGAGTCTATGAAGTGGATGCCGGGCCTGTCAAGGCAGATTCAGGTATCTAGATAGTAGAAGGAACCCCGGAACATGGTCCCGGGTCGTCTCAGCGGAGGAGAAGCTCCATCGCGAAGCCCGCCGACAGGGGGATGCGAAAATTGTCGTCCAGTGGGATCGGCAGGAGCTCGAAGAGGGTCGCGGTGAGGGCGCCGATCAGCCCGACGTGCCACGGAATGTCGGGCATGAAGAGCGTCAGCCCATAGCAGACCAGGAGGCAGGCCAGGCTTCCCTCGAGCGTCTTCCCCCCGAGGAGCCGGATCTTCCCGATCCACTTCCCCACGATCGCCGCCACCGTGTCGCCCAGGATGAGAAACCCCAGCGCCAGGAACGCGACCGGCTTCTCGAAGAGGTGGAGGGTGAGCAGCATCGCGATGAGAAGGTAGGTCGAGCCGAGAAGGGACACCTCCTCGTGATTCCGGAGCAGCTCTCCGAAGAAATGGCGAAAGAGGTTCCGGAATCCCGGATTGTGAAGGCGGAACACCTCGATCGCGAGCGAGAGGATCACCAGGGCGAGGAGCCCGCGCTCCCAGCTGCGCGACCAGGACGCCGGGCTCACGTAATAGGCGATGGGGATCGAGAAGGACGCGAGGTGGATGGCTTTTCGCTTCAGCTCCGAGGCTAGGAGCACGCAGGCTCCTCAGCGAGACGGCGTCGCGTCATACACCGCCTCGTAGCGCCGCATGGCCGCGTAGGTCTGCTTCACGTAGTCCCGCGTCTCCCGGTACGGAATGAGCTCCACCCAGAGATCGTCGATCCGCGGATGCGCCGCGATCCACCGCCGCACCGCATCCTCGCCGCCGTTGTAGGCCGCCGCTACCGGACGCAGATCTCCGAACTCGCGCGCAAGCCGGCGAAGATACCGCGCTCCCAGCTCCACGTTCAAGACCGGGTCCGTGAGCGAGTCCACCGGGACAGTGCGTCCCGCGAGGCGCGAGGCGGTCGGGGACATGAGCTGCAGGAGTCCCAGCGCCCCCGCGCGCGATCGGGCGCCGGGATTGTATCCGCTTTCCAGCCGCATGATGGACCAGAGAAACGGCGCGCTCAGGCTCTCCTTGTCGGAGGCCCGGAACACGGCGCCCGCGAAGGCGGGCGGGAAGCGCAACCGGAGATCCAGCGTCTGGTCCGCGCGGCCCACGCGGAAGATGCCCTCGTCCTCGAGCTGGTCGATGCATCCGTTCGCGCGCGCCTCGGACTCCCCCATGGCGCAGGCGCGGAGCGTCTCGAGCGAGAGGTCGTGGAATCCGACCGCGTTCAGGATGCGCGCCTGAGGCGGCGGAGGCTGCGCGTGACGCACTCCGTGTCGGGAGCGGGAGCCGGGCACACCCTGGGTCGCGTCGACCCGTACCGAGGAAAGCTCGCGCGCGCGGACTCCCTCGTAGGACCAGGGGTCCGCCTCCCAGGCGCGGCGGTACGACGCACGCGCACGAGCCGTGTCCCCCAGGGCGGAGGCCACCCAGCCCCGCCAGAAGGGAATGCGCGCATCTCCCTCGGGGCCCGGCGGCGCGAGCGCCGAATCGGCTCGCGCGAGCGAGTCGGCGCGGATCCACGCGATCGCCTCGTGGAGACGCACGGTCGAGGCGAGGGGCTCCGTGCGGACCCGGCCGCGAGCCCACCGCAGCACCAGAGCCGCGTCAACCGGAGGCTTCTGATCCTCCCACTCCCGCGACCGCTCCCACGCGGCCGTCTCGGCGACCGTGCCCGCCGAATCCATCCCGGCGGCGAGCACGAACGCGCTGTCCGAGGCCTTGAACTGGCGCAT
>DASQAV010000103.1:0-28039 GCA_035635575.1 Candidatus Dormiibacterota bacterium
AGGCGGGCAATCCTACGCTCGGTCCAGCGGAATCGTGTTGGTGGTGTTGCCATGGCCTATGAAGTGGTGCGCCCGAAGGGATTCGAACCCCTGGCCTTCTGCTCCGGAGGCAGACGCTCTATCCAGCTGAGCTACGGGCGCAACGCGTTGAACCGAATACTACCCAATCCGTCACCACTACGCGATCCCGCTCAACGCATCTCTGAGCGGGGCCGTAGCGCGTCACGCACGAGCCACCAGGCACAGATCGGGTTCTTCCCTATTTCACCCGCCGAATACGGAAGCCACGGGTAACCGTAGGAGACGTACATGCGGGCGTGGATCGAGAGTTCGCGAGCGACGGAAAGTGCCCCGCGCATCGGGAATCCGTAGAGGAGCTCGAGCTCGCAGCCCGTGCCCCTCTCGCGCAGGCGCCGGGCCGCTTCGCGGACGAGAGGCGCGTTGTGCGACGCGATCGCCACGTGGATGGCCCGCCCCGCGAGGCGCTCGACGACTTGAAGGAACCCAAGGTCTGCGTCGCGCCCCGGATCCTCGGGATCCTCCCACTGCCCCTTGACCACACGCACGGGGACGCCCCTCTCGACCGCCCAATCGGCGTCGGAGAGACTCCGCTTCCATCGTCCCGGAAGGGTAATGCCGATGTCGCGCCGTGACAGGGACCCAGCACCGTCGAGCAACGCAAACGTCGGATCGACCGCTTCCACGCTGAGCGAATCGAGGTGGAGCCGGACGCCCGCCTCGCGCGCTCGGGTCAGGATCTCGCCGAAGAGCTCTTGCGAAAATCGCAGGGGCGGCCCTTTCACAGAGAGATAGCAGTCGAACCCCGCACCCGCCAGGGCGCCGATCGATTCGAGATATGCGTCGGCGATGACGCGGCTGCTTTCGGTGGTTTCGTTCTGATACCCCAGGATCGCGGCTATGCCCAAGGCCGCGAAGTGCCGGCAGGCCCCAAGGGCGTCTGCGAGACGCGGACCAGCCCGGTACGCTCGCGCCGCCCGCCGCTCGAGCGGCGAGGTCACCGTGCGCACGGCTTTACGGAGAGCGCCGATCAACCGCGGTCCCAGGTTTTCGGTCTGAAAGCCCGCAAGGCGAGCCTGGGCAGATCGGCAAAGAGAGCCGCCATGCCGCGCGGCCGTGTCGGGTAGAAGCGCAGATCGAGGCAAGGGCGCGCGTGGTGCGTCCAAACGCGGATCCAAGATTCCATGGAACCCAGAAACTCGAACGACTGACACCCGCTTCGGGCAGCGCTGCCGATCGTTTCCGAAAGAAGAAGGTTCCCTGGAGAGCAGCGGGCGAACTCCTCATCGTAGCCGATCTTGAGAAGCCAAAACCGGGCGCCACATACCACGGCGATCTGCATCGCGACGGCGCGCTCGCCTATGCGCAGGAAGCAGACGCGCAGCAGGCTCTGTGCGCTCGCGGCGGCCGCATAGCTTCTGTAAAACGCCCCCCGGAGCGAGTCCTTTTCGAGCGCGGAGGCGGTCCTCCCCTTCCAGCCCAAGGACTCGACGCGAAACGCCTCCTCGAGCGTCGCATCGAGGCGGCTCGGGTCCGGCGTGATGATCTCGAATCGTACCGGCCCGATGCGCTCCGCAGTCCGGCGCGCGCGCCTCAAATCCGAGCGCCGGCCCGATTCCAGGTGCCGCGGGGCATCCTCCCAACTCGCGTCGAGCGGAATCCATGGGGTGCTGAAGAGCGGCCTCAAGATCGTGAGTCCGCGCCGCCGCGAGGCGGCTTGCAGCGCGGCCACCGTCGGGGAATCGGCGAAAATCGGCCGCAAAATGATCGGGTATCCGGCGTTGCAGAGAAAGTCGGCCAGACGGGCGAGTGATCCGCGATCGGCGTGGATGAAGTCCATTGGTTCGTAGAGGAAATCCGCGCCGATGAAACGCAAGGTCGGGATGGGGCGCCCGGTGAGGACGAGCGGGGCGACACCTGCAGCGCCCGACCCATCCAGGATCGAAATATGGAGCCGGGTATCGTCCCCCAGGTGGACCGCGCTCTGACGAATCCAGGCGAAGTGATGCATGGGGGTCCCGAGGTTCCCACCTAGGCGGCTCCACAGGTGGGAGTGCTCATCGAGAGCCTCGACCGTGCGGAGCGTAAGCACTGCGGTCCCGTTGACCGTGTTCGAGTCGAGCGCCTCCTGGGTCGGCATCATTGCCTGGAAGGTAGTGGGACGGGCAGTGAATGTCTAGACCCGGGCCTATTCTTCACCCGGTCATCCCGCGGGACCTCGAGCGTGCTCCGATTGCGGGAATTTGCGGATCCGAAGGCGGTGGTCAGTCCACGAGCTGGTTCCGGACCGCGTAGTAGGTCAGCTCCGCGTTCGTCCGCATCCCCATCTTGTCCAGGACGCGTCCGCGGTAGGTGCTGATGGTCTTCACACTCAGGTTCATATCCACCGCGATCTGAGAAACCGTCTTCCCCGATGCGAGCATGCGGAAGACCTGGTGCTCGCGGTCCGAGAGGCTCTCTTGTGGCGGGCGGTTCCCGTTCCCGCCCACGTGCAGGGCCAGCCGCTCGGCGACGGCGGTGCTGATATACCGTCCTCCAGCCACCAGCTTCTGAACGGCGTCCACAAGCTGCCCGGGGGCGCTCTCCTTCGTGAGATAGCCGGAAGCCCCGGAGCGCAGGGCGCGGATCGCGAACTGATCCTCGGAACAGACGGTCAGGATGAGCACCGGCATGTTCGGACGCTCGTCCTTCACGTCGCGCAGGATATCGAGTCCGCTCCGGTCGGGCAGATTGATGTCCAGGATCAGGATGTCCCAGTCGCGCTCGCGAACCTTTTCCAGAGTTTCGCGCGCGGTGCTCGCTTCCCCGTCGACCGCGATTCTTCCCGAATCGGTCAGAAGCTCCTTCAGTCCGCGCCGTACGACCGCGTGGTCATCGGCAATGAGAGCATGAATCATTCGCTTCCTCCTGGTTCCTGCACGTGCTCTTCCGCGCGCGGCTCGCCCGCGGAGGTCGTGCCGGCGGCGATCGGCACCGAAACGATGACGCTGGCGCCGCCGGAGGGTCGGGTTTCGATTCTGGCTTCTCCCCCCATCAGCCTCGACCGTTCCCGGACTCCCAGGCGGCCGAGGGGCGAGGGGCTTTGAAACACGCGCTGGGAAATTCCCGATCCGTCGTCCTTGACCTCCAGCACGATCCGTCCGTTCTCGCGGCGCAGCAATACGTCCACGACATGGGCGCCGGAGTGGCGGGCCACGTTGGCCAGGCACTCCTCGGTGATCCGGAACAAGTGGGCGCTCGTGGCGCGATCGATCGTCGTCCCTCGAGTTTCGTCGGCAACACGGCAGCGAATCAGATTGCGTTCCTGGAAATGCCGCGCCTGCCATTCGAGCGCGGGAACGAGACCCAGCTCGTCCAGGACTCCCGGCCGGAGATCCGACGCGATGCGGCGTGCGCGGGCAATCGCGGTGTCGACGAGGCCGGACATGGCGACGAGACGCTGCTTCAGCTCGTCCGGTCTCACGTGGGGCGAGGCGATCCGCTTCCCCAGCCAGTCGATGTCGATCCGCAGGGCGGAGAGCGCCTGTCCCAGCTCCTCCTGGACCGCGTGTGCGACCGAGCCGCGCTCGTTCTCTCGTACGGTCTCCAGGCGCATGGACAGGGCGCGCAGCTGCTCGTAGGAGCTCTTCAGCTCCTCCTCGGCGCGCTTGCGCTGGGTGATGTCCCGGATGATTCCGCTGAAGTGTGGCCCCGCGGCGGTCTGCCAGACCGCGACCGAAAGCTCGATGGGAAATTCCGTTCCATCCTTCCTGATTCCCTCGAGCTCGAGCGTCCTGCCGATGACCGGCCCTTCGCTCGAGCCGTCACGGTAACGTGCAAGCCCATCCCCGTGGCGGATTCGATGGCGGGGCGGCATGAGAATGGTGAGCGGCTTGCCAAGGGCTTCGCGTTCCTCGTAGCCGAAGATCGCCTGCGCGCGTCGATTCCACGAGGTGATGGTGCCGTGTCCGTCGGCGAGCACGATCGCGTCGGTAGCGGACTCGAAGACAGACCGGAACCGGGCCTCCGATTCGCGCAGGGCGTCGGGACTATGCGTTTTGGACATGTCGGACATGGCAGTGAAGTGAGGCGCACCCTCCTGGAAGTCCGTTGCGCGAGACCGGGTTCCTATTAAGGCTAGAGAAGCCGTGAGCCGAAAATCAAGCGGCTCTTCGCGTACTACCACGTAAGCCCCACCCCGGCCAGTGCCTCCCGCGCGTCCTTCGACCCCAACCGAGCCGCCCGGATCATGGCCGGGACCGCCTCCTCGTGCCGTCCAAGTTCGTCCAGGACAAGGGCGTAGTTGTACCAGGCGTCGGAACGGCGGGGGCTCACGCGAAGGACCGCCCGAAAGCGGTCCGCCGCCAGCTTCCGGTCCCCGCCGGCGTAGGTCAGCATCGCCAGATTCCAGAGCACGTCGGCGTTCGAGGAATCCACCGCGGCCGCGCGTTCCAGGGTCCGGACGGCCTCCGCGGGCCTCCGCGCGTCGGAATAGGCCACGCCCAGGTTCAGGTAGGCATCCACGTAATCGCGCTTCGCCGGTGCGCTCTGGATGACGGACTCCCAGAGCGAGATCGAGGATTTCCAGCGAGCCGCCTGCGACCGGGCCGAGGTTGCGAGAAGGATGGCGAGGATGGTCGCGCCGGCCAGAACGGCGGGACGCTGCCATGCCCTTCCCCGCCCCCATAGCATCGCGATCGCGCCACCGAAGAGGAGAAAGAGGCCGATCGTCGCCAGGTAGGAATAGCGGTCCGCGACGGGCTGCATGCCGGAAGACAGACCGGCCACGTTCGGCGCGAGCAGGACGAGATAGATGGCCCACGCGAGGAGCGGCCCCCGCACGCCCCGCCTCGCGACCAGGGCGAGGCACGCCGTGAGCGCAAGGAAGACCGCGAAACCCGCGGCCATCCATTCCAGGCCGATGCGCGGATAGATGGGGCTGAGGTGGAACGGCGCCACCGTCTTGTAGAGCGAGAAGAGGAGCGAATAGAAAGGAAAGAGCCAGGTCTCGGGTCCCGTCAGATGGGACACCGAGTAGGCCCGCTTCGCCTCGGGAGACACCGTGGAAGAGAGCACGATCAGCGCCAGGGAGACGAGGAGGAAGGGAGCCTTCTCGAGCAGGACGACCGCGCGGCCCTTGCCTTCGCGGCGCCGCTCCAGCCAGAGCCGATCCAGGAGGAGAAGGACGACGGGAAACATCGCGGCGATGAGCTTGGAGAGGCACGCGAGCAGGAAGAGAACGAAGGACAGAACGTACCAGGACCGCGCTCTCCCCCGCTCCCCCGCCGAGGCATAGCGCAGGTACGCGAGAAGCGCTGGCAAGAGGAAGAAGGCGCAGAGAAGGTCCTTCCGGTCCGAGATCCAGGAGACCGATTCGGCCCTCAGGGGATGGACGGCGAAGAGCACCGCGGCGATTCCCATCCCCAGCGTCACGGCCGCCTCCCGCCGTCCGTCCCCTCCCTTCCGCGACCCCCTGCGTGCCTCCAGAAGCGCCAGGCCCAGGAAGAACACCCAGACGGCGTTCGCGGTATGGAGAAGGACGTTCGTCAGATGGTGGCCGCGCGGGTTCATCCCCCACACCGCCACGTCCGCCGCATGGCTCAGCATCGTGGCCGGAATGTAGGCGTAGTAATAGAAGGCGGAGGCGAGACGCGCGACCCCCTCCGCGTTCAGCGGGTGGAACGCGGGATTGGCGTACACATAGACGTCGTCATCCCAGTTCACGAACCCATGGCTCAGGGTCGTGGAGAACAGGCCGAAGGTGAGAATGGCGACGAGGAGGGCCGTGAGGACGCGGACTCGCGCGGGGTCGATCAGCTCCTCCCGGAGGAATCGAGCGCGGCGAGAACGGGCGGGTCCAGATGGTAGAAGTCGTTCATGTAGCGGATCTCTCCGGAGGCGCCGTATTGCCAAAACGCCCCGATCGCTCGATCGAGGCGCTCGACCCCCACTAGTGTGACACGTTCGGAGGTGGCGCGTCACGCCTGGCCGCAAGCACCACCCCGAGGTCCTTGTCTCCCCTTCCGGAGAGGTTCGCGACGATCAGGGTGTCGGGACGCAGGGCGCGGGCGCGGCCCGCGCGGGCCAGATAGGCGAGCGCGTGGGAGGATTCGAGCGCGGGGAGGATCCCTTCGGTGCGGGCGAGGAGATCGAACGCCTGGAGCGCCTCCCCGTCGGTGGCGCTCTCGTAGCGAGCTCTTCCCGAAGCCTGGAGCGCCGCGTGCTCCGGTCCCACGGCGGGATAGTCCAGGCCCGCCGAGATAGAGTGCGTGCCGCGGATCTGTCCGGCGGAGTCTTGCAACACCTGGGTGCGCGTGCCGTGGAGGACTCCCACCGCCGGGTCGGCGAATCGGGCGGCGTGACGCCCGGTGCGGATTCCCTCTCCGCCCGCCTCCACGCCCACCATCTGGACGGAGCGGTCCTCGAGGAATTCGTGGAAGAGCCCGATCGCGTTGCTTCCCCCGCCGACACACGCGACGAGAAGATCGGGCAGAGAGCCCTCGAGCCTCTGGATCTGTCCCCGTGTCTCCCTGCCGATGACGGACTGGAAATCGCGGACCATGGTGGGATAGGGATGCGGGCCCAGCACCGAGCCCAGAAGGTAGTGGGTCGTCCGAACCGAGGCGGACCAGTCGCGCATGGCCTCGTTGATCGCGTCCTTGAGCGTGCGGCTGCCGGAGGCGACCGGGACGACCTCGGCGCCGAGGAGCTTCATCCGCTCCACGTTCGGGCGCTGCCGCTCCATGTCCACCTCGCCCATGTAGACCCGGCACGGGAGCCCGATCCGCGCGCAGGCGGTGGCGGACGCGACCCCGTGCTGCCCCGCGCCCGTCTCCGCGACGACGCGGGTCTTCCCCATGCGCCGCGCAAGAAGCGCCTGGCCGAGGGCGTTGTTGATCTTGTGCGCTCCCGTGTGGAGAAGATCCTCGCGCTTGAGATAGACGCGCCGGAGCCCGACCGCTTCGCCGAAACGAACGGCGCGCGTGAGCGGCGTCGGCCTGCCCGCGAAGGTGGTCAGCTCGTGGTGGACGGCTTTCTGGAAGGCGGGGTCCTGACGCGCCTCGTCGTAGGCGCGCGCCAGCTCGAGGACCGGGGTGTAGAGGATCTCGGGGACGTAGATGCCGCCGAATTCACCGAAGCGGCCCGGGGCCGCACTCGGAGCCGCCTTCACGAGCGCTTGGGCCGGGCCCGGTCGGCTTCGCGGATTCTCTCGATGAAGGTCTTCACCTTGATCGCGTCCTTCTTTCCGGGCTCGGACTCGAGACCGCTCGACGCGTCCACGCCGAAGGGACGCACGCTGAGAATCAGCTCGGACACGTTCTCGGGGTCGAGCCCTCCGGCCACGATGAGCCGGAGCCCCGCGTTCACCCCCTTCCGCGCCCACTCCCAGTCGGAGCGCTTTCCGGTTCCGCCGGGCCGATGGGAGTCGTGCGCGTCGAGAAGATACGTCCGGAGCGGGACCATCGGGAGCGTGGCGGGATCCGGCGGCGCACCGTCCCGGAGCACGTGCCAGACTTCGTAGGCGCTTCCCGCCGGAGGGCCGTCCCAGCCGCGCACCTGGACCGCATGGACGGGAAGGCCCTCGATCCCGCGCGCCACCTGGTCGGGGGTCTCGTCCGCGAACACCGCCACGAGGAGCGTCTCCGCGGGCAGCCCGATGGCGATCTCCCGCGCGCGCTCCGTGGTGACACGGCGCGGGCTCTCGGTCAGCACCACGCCCACGTAATCGGCGCCCGCCCGCGAGGCCATGGCCGCGTCGTCGGGTGTCGTGACGCCGCACACCTTGATGCGCGTCCGCATCAGCTCGATTTCTTCCCGGTCGGTTTCTTGGCCGGCACCACCGTCCCGAAGAGCGAGGCGAACGCTTCCTCGATCGACTCGGCCTTGAGGAGCGTCTCCCCGATCAGGACTCCGTCGGCGCCCACGCGATCCAGCTCCCGCATCTCCTCGCGCGCGCTGTAGCCGCTCTCCGCGATCCGGACCCGGTCCGCGGGAATGAGGGGCAGGATGGCGGAAGCGTGGTTGCGGCGCATCTCGAGCGTCCGGAGATTCCGGTTGTTCACCCCGATCGCCCCTTCCAGCGCGATCGCCCGCTCCACCTCGTGTTTCTCGTGAACCTCGATCAGGAGCTCCAGCCCGATCTCGCGCGCCAGGGCGGCGTAGTCGCGGAGTTGGATCGGGCTCAGGAGTGAGACGATGAGGAGCATGGCGTCGGCGCCGTTCGCGCGCGCCTCGTAGATCTGCCGCTCGTGCACCACGAAGTCCTTGAGGAGCACCGGAACCGAGACCGCCTCGCGCACCGCTCTCAGATGCTCCACCGAGCCCTGGAACCGGAGCGGCTCCGTGAGGACGGAGATGGCCGCGGCGCCCACGCGCTGGTACTCCTTGCCGATCGCTTCGGGATGGAACTCCTTTTTCAATAATCCCGCCGAGGGCGAGGCGCGCTTGATCTCGGCGATGACGCGGAGGGACTCCCCGGAGGGACGTCGCAGCGCGGCCGTGAAGGCGCGGCCGTCCCCGGTGCGCGCTTCCGCCTCGCGCCGGAGGTCGGCGGTGGGCACGTGGAGCGCCTCGCGCTCCAGGCGCTCACGCCGTTCCCTCGCGATCGTGGTGAGAAAATCGGCCATCAGGAATCTCCCAGCGTCCGGGACACCGTGACGAAGCGGTCCAGCACCAAGAGGGCGCGCCGCGAGTCGATCTCCTCCGTGGCGAGCATCGCCCCCTCCGCCAGGGTGGGGGCCTTGCCCGAGATCCAGAGCGCCGCCGCGGCGTTCAGCACCAGCGCGTCGCGCCGGGGTCCCGGCTCGCCGGAGAGCACCTCGCGAAGGATGACCGCGTTCCGCGCCGGATCGCCTCCTCGGAGCGAGTCGACATCCGCGGGCGGGAGCCCGAGCATCCGCGCCTCGATCGATCGAGGCGTGCGCGCTCCGTTCGGTCCGGTCTCCACCGCCACGTTCCCCTCCAGGAGCGAGAGCTCATCCATCCCGCCGGACCCGTGGACCACGAGCGATCTCGTGATTCCGAGCTGCGAGAGCACCTTCGCGACCATCTCGACCCGGCTCTCTTCCGCCACACCCAGAAGCTGGTGTGTGGCTCGCGCCGGATTCGAGAGCGGTCCAAGCCAGTTGAAGAGGGTGCGGATCCCCAGCTCCGCCCGCGCCCGCGCCACGTGCCGCATCGCGGGATGGAATCGTCTCGCGTTCAGAAACGTGAATCCAGTCTCTTCGAGCGCGCGGGCCGAGCCTTCGGGTCCCAGCTCGATCCGGGCGCCCAGCGCCTCCAGAACGTCCGCGCTCCCCGACCGGCTCGAGACCGAGCGGTTCCCGTGCTTCGCGACCGGTACGCCCGCGGCGGCCGCGACGAACGCCACGGCGGTCGAGATGTTGTAGGTCTGCGAGCCGTCCCCGCCCGTGCCGCAGGTATCGAGGAGGAGCTTCCGGACGGACGGGAATGGAACCGCCTCGGCCCGGAGCGCTTCCGCGCCCCCGAGAAGCTCCTCGGCCGTCTCCCCTCGCTTCGCCAGCGACAACAAGAAAGCCTTGATCTCCTCATCCGCCGCCTCGCCGCGCATCATCGCGCGCACCGAGGCGCCCGCTTCTTCCCGCGTCAGGCGCTCGCCGCGATCCAGCCGCGGCAGAACGGTTCGCATTATCGGCTCTTCGTCTTGGACGCGTCCGGCACGAGGCGGAGGAAGTTGCGCAGGAGATCCTTCCCGCACGGGGTGAGGATCGACTCCGGATGGAACTGGACCCCCCAGGTCTCGTGATCCCGGTGCCGGACCGCCATGATCTCATTCTCGGGCGTCCACGCCATGATCTGAAGCGTCTCGGGTAATCCCTCCCGCGCCACGAGCAGCGAATGATACCGGGTGGCCTGGAAGGGATTATCCACGTCCACGAAGAGGCCCCGGCCGGTGTGGATGATGGCCGAGGTCTTTCCGTGCACCAGGCGGTCGGCGCGGACGATCCGGCCGCCGAACACCTCCCCGATGCACTGATGCCCCAGGCAGACGCCCAGGATGGGGACCTTTCCGGAGAGCCTCTTCACCACCTCGCTCGAGATCCCCGCGTCCTTGGGGCGCCCCGGTCCCGGCGAGATCACGACGGCGGAAGGCTTTCGCCGCGCCACTTCCTCCACCGAGATCTCGTCGTTCCGCACCACCTCGGGGAGGTTGCCCAGCTCGCCCAGGTACTGGACCAGATTCCAGGTGAAGGAATCGTAGTTGTCGATCATGAGGATCACGAGTCGAACCCCCGCGCGGCCAGGCGCACCGCCTCCTCCATGGCGCGCCCCTTGTCTCGGGTCTCCTGCCATTCCTCGGCCGGAT
Organism: Candidatus Dormiibacterota bacterium; assembly: GCA_035635575.1. Taxonomy (GTDB): domain Bacteria; phylum Eisenbacteria; class RBG-16-71-46; order SZUA-252; family SZUA-252; genus WS-7. The sequence goes on from DASQAV010000103.1 coordinate 10,325, forward strand.
CGGAATCGGCGACGATCCCCGCCCCGACGCCAAGGTGGATGCGTCCCTTCTCGAAGGTGGCCGTCCGGATCGCGATGCAGAAGTCGGCGTTGCCGTGGAAATCGAAATAGCCCACCGCGCCGGCGTAAGCCCCGCGCCGCGCGGGCTCCATCTCCTCGATCAGCTCCATCGCCCGCCGCTTGGGCGCGCCGCTCACGGTCCCCGCCGGAAAGCACGCCCGGACGACGTCGAACGCGGAGAACCCGTCACGCATCTCCCCCTCGACCTGACTCACGAGATGCATCACGTGCGAATATCGCTCCACGCCCATGAAGCTCGTGGCGCGGACGCTGCCCACGCGTGAGATCCGCCCCACGTCGTTCCGGCCGAGATCCACGAGCATCACGTGCTCCGCGCGGTCCTTCTCGCTCGCAAGCAGCTCCTTCTCCAGCGACTCGTCCTCGGCCCGGGAAGCGCCGCGATGGCGGGTCCCCGCGATCGGCCGGAGCGTCACCTTCCGGCCGGATACCCGCACCAGGATCTCCGGGGAGCTTCCCACGAGGGAGCGCTCGCGATTCTTGAGAAAGAACATGTACGGCGAAGGATTCAGGATCCGGAGGGCGCGGTAGACGTCGAAGGGGCTCACCGGGGTCTCGGCGTCGAGCCGGTGGGCGAGGACGACCTGCACGGCGTCCCCGGCGCGGATATGCTCCTTGGCGGACTCGACCGCGCGCATGTATTTCTTTTCGCCCAGGTTGCTTACAAAGGATACCGGAGGCGTGACTTTAGGGATCCCGTACTCCGCGGGAGGCATTCCCGCGAGCCGCGTGACCATCTCGGTGATTCTGGCCACCGCTTGCTCGTAGTGCTTTTCCGGGTCCTTCTCCGGCCGGGTGTTCACGACGATCCGGAGCCGGTGCCGGAAATTGTCGAAGATCAGCACCAGCTCTGGAAACACGAAGTGGAGGTCCGGGTGGCCCAGGTCATCCGGAAGCGAGGAGCCGATCTTCTCGAGGAAACGCACGTAGTCGTATCCAATGACTCCGACCGCGCCGCCGCTGAACGGGGGCAGCCCCTCCACGTCGGCCGCGCGCACCTCGGCCAGGAGCCCCTGAAGCACCGAGAGCGGGTCCGCACTCTCCCGCCGCTCGGTCCGCTCCCCGCGGCGGATCTCGACCTCCTTGCCCTTGGAGCGGAACTCGATCGTGGGCTGGAAGCCCAGGATGGAGTAGCGGCCCCAGTTCTCCCCTCCCTCGAGGCTCTCGAGAAGGAAGGAGGCGTCGCCTCGGTCGAGCTTCGTGAAGGCGGAGACGGGAGTGTCCAGGTCTGCGAGCACCTCGCGCGTCACCGGCACGAGGTTCTTCTCGCGCGCCAAGGCAACATATTGCTCCAGGGTGGGAGCGATCATGCCGCGTGGACCGCGCGCAGGAGCTCGCGCGCCTGGCGCCGCGTGGTGTCGGTCACCCGCGCTCCGGCGAGAAGCCGCGAGATCTCCTCCTCGCGCTCCTTCCCCGAGAGCAGGCGCACGCCGGTCGTCGTGCGGCCCCGGCCCGTGGACTTCACCACCTCGAAGTGGCGCGCCCCGTGGGCCGCGATCAGAGGAAGGTGCGTGATGCAGAGCACCTGCCGGAGCTGTCCGATCGCGCGGAGCATCTTTCCCACTTCCTCCCCCACGGCGCCGCCGATTCCCTGATCCACCTCGTCGAAGACCAGGACCGAGACCCGGTCCCGTTCCGCCATCAGGGACTTCACCGCCAGCATGACGCGCGAGAGCTCCCCTCCGGAGGCGATCCGCTTCAAGGCGCGCGACGGCTCGCCCACGTTGGGGCGGAACTGGAATTCCAATCCGGGGATCGTGGGCGGATCCACGGCCGCGCGGTCGCGTCCCTCGGCGGGCTCGGCGCCCTGCACCGTGAGGGATGCTTTCTGGAATCCCAGCTTCTTCAGGCGGTCGCCCACCTCGCGCTCGAAGCGGGCGCCTTTCGTGAGGCGTGCCTCGACGAGGCGATCGATCCCGGCGCCCAGCTCCCGGACCCGCGCGTCCAGCGCCTTCTCGCGCGCCTCGAGCGAACGTCCGGTCCCGGGATCGAGTGCTAGTGCTTTGGCCTCCAGGGTCTCGCGCAGGGCGAGGAGCCCGTCGTGGTCCAGGCGGTGTTTCCGCTTCAGCCGGTGGATCGTGTCCAGGCGCGCCTCGAGGCGCTCGAGCGGAAGCGGCTCCTCGAGCGCCTTCGACTCCGCGTCCTCGAGCGCTCCCGTGAGCTCGCGAACCGAATCGAAGAGACGCTCGGCCTGCTCCGCGAGCGGGATGGCTTCCGGGGTGACGCCGGCGAGTGTGCGCAGCGTGCGCGCGGCGCGCCGCACCGAGCCCTCCGCGCCCCCCTCTTCGGCTGCCAGCGACTGGCGCGCGGTGCGGAGCGACTCGAGCAGCCGCTCGCGATGCCGAAGACGCTCGCGCTCCTCCTTCAGGGATTCCTCCTCGCCGGGCGTAAGCTCCGCCGCCACGAGCTCCGCGAGGTCCTCGCGCACGCGGTCCTCGTCGGCCCGGTCGCCTTCCCATGCGGCGCGATCCTCGCGCAGCGTCCGCCGCTCCCCGGCAATTGCTTCGCGCTCCCGCACCAGCGCCGACCGCTCGTCGGTCAGGCCGGCCCAGGCGTCGAAGAACTCCGTCTGGCTCTCCGGGCGGAGGAGGAGCTGATGCTCGTGCTGGCCGTGAAGGTCCACGAGAAGATCCCCGAGGCGTCGCAGCTCGGAGAGGAGCACTGTCTTACCGTTCACAAGCGCGCGGCTCTTTCCATCGCCGGAGAGCTCACGTCGGAGGATGACCTGGCCCTCCTCGGGCTCGATTCCCGCCGCGCGAAGCTCTTGCATCAGATCCGGGCGCGTCTCGAGATTGAAGACTCCCTCCACGAACCCGCGCTCCTCTCCCGCGCGCAGCCAGTCCGGGTCGGCCCGCTCGCCGAGAAGGAGCCCGATGGAGCCCAGGATGAGCGACTTCCCCGCGCCCGTCTCTCCGGTGAGCACGTTGAGGGACCGGTCGAAGGAAAGCTCGAGCTTGTCCACGAGGGCGAGTCCCTGAATGGAGAGCCAGGAGAGCATGGACGCGTCAGTCCTTGAGCCGGGTCCGCGTGGACGGGCCGGCCCAGGAAAGCTTCTCGCGAAGCACCTCGTAGAAGGATTCGCGCCGCAAGGAGATCATCGACACCCGAGACTTCGCGCGCCGGATCTCCACGTCATCTCCCGCCAGGAGCGGCCGGGAGACCTGGCCGTCGATCGTGATGCGGGCGCGATTCACGTTCTGCCCGACGCGCACGCGGATCTTCTCTCCGGCGCCGACCAGCAGCGGGCGGAAGGCGAGCGAGTGGGGGCAGATGGGAGTCGCCAGGAGCCCTTCGATGGTGGGGCGAATGATCGGGCCGCCCGCGGAGAGGGAGTACGCGGTGGATCCCGTGGGCGTGGCCACGATCAAGCCGTCGGCCGCCAGCGTGCCGATCGAGGTCGAGCCGATCCGGAGATCCAGCTGCACCATGCGGGACTCGTCGGACTGGTGGATCACGACGTCGTTCAATCCGCTCTCGATCCAGGGCGCCTTGCTCTTCCGGGATCGGACGCGCGCCTCCACCATCATCCGCGGCTCGATCTCCACGTCGCCCTGGAGCAGCCGCTCCAGCGCGGGATAGAGATCGGCTTCGGCGGTCTCGGTGAGGAAGCCCAGTCCCCCGAGGTTCGCTCCGAGGATGGGGACGTCGGCCCGCGCCGCCTCTCGAGCCGCGGAAAGGAAGGTGCCGTCGCCGCCCAGGACCAGGATGGCGTCGACGCGCGCGACCAGGGATTGGAGCGGCACTCCCGCGCCCAGCCCGCGCACCGTGCCCGCGATCCCCTTCTCGAGCAGGACCTGGATCTGGCGCTCCCGCATCCAGCGCGCGAGGGCGGGGATCAGGGCCCGCGCTCCCTTCTTCTCCCGATTCCCGACGATACCGACCCGGCGGGGTGGGAGCGTCATGCGTTCGATCCGACCGGCGCCAACGGCTCCGGTTTCGGTCGGGGTTCCTCCTTGAGCCAGCGCTCGATCTCGCGAGCGATCGATCTCGAATCGAGCCCGGCGCTCCTGAGCAGCGAGTCGCGGGCGCCATGATCGAAGAAACGGTCGGGGACGCCGAAGCGGAGCGCGCGGATCGCGGGGGCCGGGATGCGCGAGAGAAGCTCCAGCACCGCGTCACCGAATCCACCGGGAAGCGCGGCCTCCTCGAGCGTCGCGACGCGGCCGGTGCGGCGCGCCCACTCGGTGATGAGGCGGTCGTCCAGGGGCTTTGCGAACCGCGCGTTGATCACCGCGGCCCGGATGCCCTTCTCGGCGAGGAGCTTCGTTGCGGCCATCGCCTGCGCGACCATGGTCCCGTAGGCGACCAGGACCAGATCCGTTCCCTCCTCCAGAAGCTCTCCCTCGCCGATCCGGAGCGGCCTCGGCTGGGGATCGAGCGGCACGCCGAGCCCGCTCCCGCGCGGGTAACGCACCGCGATCGGGCCGCCGCTGTACGCGGCCATGGTGGCGAGCATGTGGCGGAATTCGTTCTCGTCCTTGGGGGCCATGAGGACGAATCCCGGCAGGCAGCGGAGGTAGGCGATGTCGAAGAGGCCGTGATGCGTCGCCCCGTCCTCACCCACGAGCCCCGCCCGGTCCAGGGCGAAGCGCACGGGAAGATTCTGCACCGCCACGTCGTGGACGATCTGGTCGTAGGCCCTTTGCAAAAACGTCGAGTAGATGGTCGCGAAAGGCTTGCTTCCCGCCGCGGCCAGCCCCGCCGCGAAGCACGTGCCGTGCTGCTCCGCGATGCCCACGTCGTGGAAACGCTCGGGGTAGGAGGTGGCGAACTTGGCGAGGCCGGTCCCGTCCGGCATGGCGGCCGTGATCGCGACAATCTCCGGATCCGAGGCGGCGATCTCGGAGAGGGTCTGCCCGTACACCTCGGTGTAGGTGGGCGCCGAAGGCGCGGAAGGCTTCTTGGCGCTCGTCCCCGTCAGCTTGTCGAAGGAGCTCACGCCGTGGTATTTCCGCGCGTCCTCCTCCGCGAAGCGGTACCCCTTGCCCTTGCGCGTGAGCGTGTGGAGGAGCACCGGCCCCTTCACCTCCTTGAGCTGCTTCAGCACCTCGAGCAGGGTCCCGAGATCGTGCCCGTCGATGGGCCCGTAGTACTTGAAGCCGAACTCCTCGAAGAGGATGTTCGGTACCACGAGGTTCTTCAGACTTTCCTTGATGCGCCGCGCCAGGGCGCGCGCCTTTCCTCCCGCGGGCACCTTGCCGAGGAGCTCCCACACGTCGATCTCGAGACGCCGGTAGACCGGGGCCGACGTGATCCGCGTCAGGTAGCGCGCGATCGCCCCGACGTTGGGCGAGATGGACATGGAATTGTCGTTCAGCACGACGAGGAGATCCGTCCCCACGACGCCCGCCTGGTTCAGCCCCTCGAAGGCGAGACCGCCCGTCAGGGCGCCGTCCCCCACCACCGCGACCACCTTGTGGGTCTCCTTCTTGAGGTCGCGCGAGCAGGCGAAGCCCAGCGCCGCCGAGATGGAGGTGGAGGCGTGGGCGGTCCCGAAGGCGTCGTATTCGCTCTCGGCTCGCCGCGGGAATCCGGAGAGCCCCCCTTCCTGGCGGAGCGTCTCGAAGCGGTCGTTCCGTCCCGTGAGGATCTTGTGCCCGTAGCTCTGGTGCCCGACGTCCCAGATGAGAATGTCGCGCGGCGTGTCCAGGACGTAGTGCAGCGCGACCGTCAGCTCGACCGTGCCGAGGCTGGGAGCCAGGTGGCCGCCGTTCGCCGAGACCACGTGGATGATGCGCTCCCGGATCTCCTCCGCGAGCTCGGGAAGCGCTTCGGGGGGCAGCCGCTTGAGATCCTCGGGAGACCGGATGCTGTCCAGATGTCGCGTGCTCACGGTCCTCCCGGAGTGCGGAACAGGGCCATCGAGAAGAGGACGCCGATGATGGCTCCCACGAGCACCTCGAGCGGTGTGTGCCCCAGGAGCTCCCGCAGACGGTCGTGCGGAGGCCCTGGAAGCTGGATGTGCTCGTGAAGGATGCGGTTCAAGAGCGTCGCCTGACGTCCCGCCGCGCGCCTCAAGCCCGCGGCGTCATACATCACGATGAGGCTGAAGAATACGACGACGTTGAAGAGGACGGAATCGAAGCCTTCCAGGAGCCCCACGCACGTGCTGAGCGCCGAGACCGACGCCGCGTGCGAGCTGGGCATGCCTCCCGTCTCCACCAGCCGCCGGAAGTTGATTTTCTTCTCTCGAAAGAGGAACGTCAACACCTTGCTCAGCTGCACCAGGAACCCGCACGCGAGCGCGTGGAAGAGCGGATTCGAAGCCGGGGTCAGCGCCATTCCTCGCCTCCGCTTAGCTCGTTCGCCCGAGCAGAAACTCGGTGAAGGATTCGAATTCTTGGGCCCGTTTTCCCAGGCCCTTGGCGATCCGTCCCGCCTCGCGCAGAAGCCGCTCCGCCTCGCGCTCGGCGCGCTCGATCCCCACGGCTCCGGGGGCGGTGGCCTTGCCGCGCGCCTTGTCCGAGCCGGTGGACTTGCCGATCTTCTTCCGCGTCGACCGCACGTTCAGGAGGTCGTCGCCGATCTGGAACGCTAGCCCCACGCGTTTCCCGTAGTCGCTGAATCGGCGCTTGAGCGCGGGCGTCGCTCCGCCGATCTCCGCCCCGAGGAGGAGCGATCCGCGGATCAGCATGCCGGTCTTTCGCGAGTGCATGGAGAGGACGCGCCGGAACGGCACGCGCTTTCCTTCCAGGAGCAGGTCCATCGCCTGGCCCCCGATCATGCCCTCCGGCCCGGTCGCTTCCGTGACGATCCGGATCAGAGTACCGGAATCCTTCGCCTTCCCCTGCGGGGCCCGGGCGAGCGTCTCGAACGCGAGGGCCAGGAGCGCGTCCCCCGCGAGGATGGCCATGCCCTCCCCGTACACGACGTGGTTCGAGGGGCGTCCGCGCCTCCAGTCGTCGTCGTCCATGCCGGGGAGATCGTCGTGGATCAGGGAAAAGGTGTGGATCATCTCGAGCGCGGCGGCGGCCGGAATCGCGGGAGCGCTCTTTCCCAGCACCGACTCGCAGGCGAGAAGACAGAGGGCGGGCCGCAATCGCTTGCCGCCCGCGAAGACGCTGTAGCGGATCGCGGCGTGAAGCGGCCGGGGTTCCTCGCGTGCGCTCGGCAGTCTCGCCGCGAGCACCGCGTCGATTCGCCGCCGTGCGCGGTCGAGGTAGCGCTCAAAAAGGGAGCTCGTCCGCCCCACGCTCCTCCTCGTCCGCGTACTCCCGGCCCGCCGGGGCGGGAGCGGCTCCTTCCTGCGTCAGCCGCTGGATTCGCTTCTCCGCCTCGGCCAGGACCGCCTTGCACTGCTTCGCCAGCTTGGTTCCCTCTTCGTAGGCGCGGATCGATTCCTCGAGCGAGAGATCTCCGCGCTCGAGCTTCGAGACGAGCGCCTCGAGGCGCTCCATCATCTGCTCGAAGGAAATCTCGCCCGGGGGCGCGCCGGAATCGGGCTCTTTGCGCTTCATGACGTCTCCTTCCCGGGCTCGGGCTTCTCGGACACGACCTTCGTGACCTTGGCCCCGGCCCGCGCGTCGAAGAACTGAACCTCGATCGAATCGCCGGAATGAACGCCCGCGCCGCGCTTCAGGAGCCGGGCACCTTCCTCGCTCCAGACCAGCGCGTACCCCCGCTCGAGCACCTTATGGTGGTCGAAGGAGTCGAGGAGCCGCGCCTCGGTCTCGACTCGCTTCCGCCGTTGCGCGATCCAGGATTGAAGTGCCTGCACGGCGCGCTGACGGGCCGCCTCGATCCGGTCCCGCGCTCGCTCGAAGGAGCGGCTGGGCGCATGGGCCCTGAGCCCGGCGGCCAGGAGCTCGGTCTTCTGCCGGCGCGTGCTCACCCACCCGGCGAGGGCCCGCGAGAGGCGCTCGTCGATGCGATCCAGCTCCTGGCGTCCGTCCTGGATCCTCTGCGTGGGCCTGCGGAGCGCGTGGTGCGTCTCGAACCCGCGAAGACGCGAGCTTGCGTCGCGGAGCTCGCGCACGATGCGCTCGCGCGCGTGGCGGCTGAGATCGAGGAGCGTGCGCTGGATCTCCTCGAGATCCTTCACCACGAGCTGCGCGGCGTGGGTGGGCGTGGCCGCGCGCACGTCCGCCGCCAGATCGGCAAGCGAGACGTCCACCTCGTGTCCGACGGCCGAGACCACCGGGATCCGCGAGCGCACGATGGCGCGGACCACGGCCTCCTCGTTGAAAGCCCAGAGATCCTGCGGCGAGCCCCCTCCCCTGCCGACCACGATCACCTCGACTCCGCCGAAGGCGTTCATGCGGGCCAGCGCCTGAGCGATGTCCTGCGCGGCCCCTTCCCCCTGCACGCGCGCGTCCGCCACCGTGATCGAGACGTAGGGCGCCCGCGACCGGAGGATGCGGATCATGTCGCGGAGCGCGGCGCCCGATTCGGAGGTGATGATGCCGATCCGCGTGGGATAGCGCGGAAGGTCGCGCTTCCGCTCCGGCGCGAAGAGCCCTTCCGCTTCCAGCTTCCGCTTCAGCGCCTCGAACTTCGCCTGGAGCGCGCCGTACCCTACCGGCTCGACCCGGAGCGCGCGAATCTGGTATTCCCCGCGCTTCGCGTAGACGGTGACATCCCCTTCCACTTGGAGCGCGATTCCCTCCTGGATCGAGTTCCGGATCGCGGGCGTGCTCCGATCGGAGTAGAGCACGACCAGGATCTGGGACAGCGAATCCTTGAGGCTGAAGTAGGTGTGCCCGCTGGAGGCGTGCTTGACCGAGGTGACCTCTCCCTGGACGAGCACGACGCCGATCCGGTCCTCGAGCGCGTTCCGGATATCGTTCGTGAGCTGGGAGACGGTGTAGACGCGGCTCTGCCCGCCGGGAACGGTGAGCGGGAGCACGCGGCCGCGCTGGCTCATCGGGAGCCCTCCTGCGCTTCCACCGCGTCCGCCAGGTTCCGGAGCAGGAGCGCGACCGTCATCGGCCCGACCCCGCCCGGGACCGGCGTGACCGCCGAGGCCACACCGCGCACCGATTCGAAATCCACGTCCCCCTCGAATTTCGGCCCGCCCGGCGATGGGTTCTCGATCGGGTGGATGCCCACGTCGATCACGACCGCTCCCGGCCGGACGTAGCGGGCGTCGATCATGCGCCTCTTTCCAATAGCGACGATGAGGATCTCCCCCTCCTTCGCCACCGCCGCGAGATCGCGCGTCCCGGAATGGCACAGGGTCACCGTCGCGTTCATGCCCGGAGCGCGCTCCGAGAGCAAGATCGACAACGGCCTCCCCACGATCCGGCTCCTTCCCATCACGACGACTCGCTTTCCGCCGAGGTCGCCGCACTGGCGGCGCAGGAGCTCGATCACACCCAGGGGCGTCGCGGGCCGGTGCGCCTTCAATCCGTGCGTCCAGCGCCCGACGTTCCAGGGATGGAGCCCGTCCACGTCCTTTGCGGGCGCCACGTCCTCGAGGAACTCATCCTCGTGGAGCTGGGCCGGGAGGGGTAATTGCAAGATAATGCCGTGAACGCTGCGGTCCTGGCTCAATCCCAGGAGCGTCTCGTGGAGAACCTTCGCGGCCGTGGACGCGGGAAGGCGCTCCACGCGGGCGCGCACTCCCAGCTCCTCGGCGGCGCGGCTCTTCGAGCGCACGTAGGGATTCCCCGCGGGCGGCTCTCCCACCGTGACGATCGCGAGGCCAGGGATGATGCCACGCGCCCCGAGACGCGCGAATCGCTCCTTCACCTGAGCGCGGATCTCGGCCGCCGGCTCCTTTCCGGAGAGAACCGTGGCGGTCATCGTGTCCTTCACGAGGCTTCGGCCGGCGCCTCGGCCAGGGCCACCGCGACGCGCGCGATGTGACGGCAGCGGCCGGTCTCCTCGTCGATCTCGAGATGGACGCCGTGCAGCCTGACGTTTCCGGTCGCGGGCTCGAAGCGCACGGGCAGCTGCGTCAGGAATTTGCGTATGGCCATCTCCTTCTGCACTCCGATCACCGAATCGTGCGGGCCCGTCATGCCGGCGTCGGTGATGTAGCCCGTGCCCTTGGGGAAGATCTGCTCGTCCGCGGTCTGGACGTGCGTGTGGGTTCCCACGACCGCGGACACCCGGCCGTCGAGATACCAGCACAGGGCGATCTTCTCCGCGGTCGCCTCCGCGTGGAAGTCCACGAAGATCACCTTGGCCTGGTCGCGCATCGTTTGGAGCACCGCGTCGGCCGTGCGGAAGGGGTCGTCGGTGTCCGTCATGAACACGCGCCCCATGAGATTCACCACGCCGACCGGAACGCCCGCGCGCGTCCGGAAGAGCTTCGCGCCGGTCCCGGGGACGCCGGGCGGAAAATTGTGGGGCCGGAGGAGAAGCGGCTCCTGGTCCAGGAGCGGAAGCGCTTCACGGCGGTCCCAGATGTGGTTGCCGCTCGTCATGCACTCCACGCCCGCCGCCTTCAGCTCGGTCAGGATGTCCTTGGTGACGCCGAATCCCGCCGCCGCGTTCTCCACGTTCGCGATCAGGAAATCGATGCCCATGGAGGAGACGAGCTCGGGAATGAGATCCTTTACGGCTCTCCGGCCCGGCGAGCCGAAGATATCCGCGATGAAGAGGACGTTCACGTGGAGCCCTAGCGGGCGTACTCCATGGCTCGCGTCTCGCGGATCACCACCACCTTGATCTGCCCCGGATACTGGAGCTCCTTCTCCACCTTGCGCGCCACGTCGGAGGCCAGCTGGAGCGCCCTCGAGTCGTCCACGTGCTTGGGCTCGACCAGGATCCGGATCTCGCGACCCGCCTGGATGGCGAAGGACTTCTCCACGCCCGGGAAGCTGTCGGCGATCTTCTCCAGGGCCTCGAGGCGCTTCACGTAGTTCTCGATGCTCTCGCGCCGCGCCCCGGGACGTGCGCCCGAGACCGCGTCCGCCGCCATGACGAGCGCGGCGTAGAGGTTCTCGGCGGTGGGATCGTGGTGATGGAACCCGACCGCCTTCACGACGACCGGAGGCTCGCCGTACTTCTGCGCCAGGTCCATCGAGATCTGGGCGTGGGCGCCTTCCACCTCGTGCGTGACCGCTTTACCCAGGTCGTGGAGAAGCCCCGCGCGCTTCGCCAGCTGCACGTCGAAGCCCAGCTGTGCGGCGATCATGCCGCAGATCCAGGCCACCTCCTTCGAGTGCTGGAGGATGTTCTGTCCGTACGAGGTCCGGTACTGGAGCCGGCCCAGGAGCTTCACGATCTCGGGATGCACTCCGTGCAATCCCACCTCCAGCACGGCCGCGCCGCCCAGCTCGACGATCTGCTCGTCGAGCTCCTTCTGGACCTTGGCGACCACTTCCTCGATCCGCCCCGGATGGATGCGGCCGTCCGTCACCAATCGCTCCAGCGCGCGCTTCGCGACCTCGCGCCGCACCGGATCGAATCCGGACAGGATGACCGCCTCGGGCGTGTCGTCGATGATCACGTCGATGCCCGTCACCGTCTCGAAGGCGCGGATGTTCCGGCCCTCGCGGCCGATGATGCGTCCCTTCATCTCGTCGCTGGGGAGATGGACCACGGAGACGGTGGATTCCGCGGAGTGGTCCGCCGCGCAGCGCTGGATGGCGAGGGTGATGATCTCGCGCGCCTCGCGCTCGGCGTTCCGGTTCAGATCCTCGCGGATCTCCTGGAGCTTCTTGGCCGCCTCCGAGCGCGCCTCGTTCTCGAGGTTGGTGATGAGCTGCTGCTTCGCCTCGTCGGCCGTCATGCCGCTGATGCGCTGCAGCCGGGCGTTCTGCTCGACCAGGACCCGGGCCAGCTCCTTGTCCCGCTCCTCGAGCTGCCCTCCCTTCACCTCCAGCTCCCGCTCCAGACGCTTCTGGTCGCGCTCCTTCTTGTCCAGCACCTCGGCGCGGCGGTTCAGATTCCCTTCCTGTTCCTGTAATTTTCGCTCCGATTGCAGCATCTCGCTCTTCATCGACTGGGTCTCGCGGTCCAGCTTCGCCTTCTCGCGGAACCACTCGTCCTTCGCTTCGAGCAAGGCACTCTTCTTCTGCGTTTCAGCCTCGCGCTCCGCTTCCCGGACGATCTTTTCGGCCAGCTGCTCCGCCCCGAGCACCTTTGCTTCTCCGATACGGCGGCGCGCGGTCCAGCCGAGGAAGAATGACAGGAGAGCTGCGGTCAGCGAGACCAGGATGGTTACGAGCGGGGATAGCAGCATGTGGGTCAGGCCTCCTTTATATAAAAAAAGCCCCGCCGATGCCGTTCACACAAGGCTTTTGAACCTGGATACTCCAGGTGGGCGCCCCAGCTCCGGGTTTACGTTGCCCGCATGAGGCCGGGCTGCCGCTACGCCGAAGATTCGGACTCCCGCATTTTGAGTTGAGGCTCAAAAATGCCTGGTGTGTCACATACATGGCAGGGCGCTCTAAGGTCGCGTTCGTGGCTTCTTCTCTAGGTTCCCCCTCCAGGTCTGGAACGCGTCGCCATCCGGGTCAATCCTCTCGCAGACTGGCATCGAGGGCCTGGCCCAGGCTCTTGGCCTTGCCCTGCAGATCCGTGACCAGCCGATCCTTGTCCTTCCGTTCGCGGAAGAGCTCGTCGGCGATGTTGAGCGAGGTGAGGATCGCGATCTTGGTGGGAGATCCCGAGGAGAGGCGGCGTTCGAGCTCGCGCATTTTCGCGTCCACGTAGGCCGCGACCTCTCCGATGTATTCGGGATCGGCTCCCTTGATCTTGTATTCGCTACCGAAGATCGTCACGCTGAGCGTGTCCGGTTCTGTTGCCATTGCGATCCCCTCGGATCGTTACGTTTTGGCGACGGTCCTGGGCCGGGAGGCGGGCCGGACCGCACGGAAACTAGGCGTGTACCGCCCTTTCGAGCACGGACAGTTTCACCAGCATCTCTTCCACGCGCCGCGCCATCGCGCGACGCTCATCGAGCAGCGAGGTCTTCTCCTGCTCGAGCGCTTGAAGCCGCGGTTTCCAATCCGACGACTTCTCCTTTCCGACCGAATTTTCCAGGGCACGAACGCGGTCCTTGAGCTCGCGGTTCTGCTCACTCAGGATTCGCTTTTCCTCGCGGAAACGATCCAGGAGCTTCGAGGCCGCTTGAATCTTGCGTTCCAGCTGGTCGAGTTCGGCGATCATCGTCATGGTCGTCCTGCGGCGGTCGATTCCACGCCGCCTCTTAGAGTAGCACCCACGGCCGAGGCCAGCGCACGAACCAGCTCCTGCAGGGCCTCGTCGACTTCCCGATCTTGAAGTGTGCGTTCCGGTGAGCGGAACTCGAGCGCGTACGCCAGACTCTTCTTGCCCGATCCGAGCTGCTCTCCCTCGAACACGTCGAACAGACGGACGCTCTCGAGGAGCCTTCCACCGCCGCGCCGGATCGTCTCTTCCACCTCCGACTGCGAGACCGCCCGGTCCACGACGACCGCCACATCCCGCTTCACGGAGGGATACCTCGGCAGCGGCGTGAACCGCCTCCGCGGCGGAACCAGATCCGCGATCGCGGAGAGGTCCAGAACGGCCGCCCAAGCGGGCCGCTCCAGGCCGGCTGCCCCCGCAAGTCCAGGTGCGACCTGCCCGAGCCTCGCGAGCCGCTTGCCGCCCGATTCCACGGCAGCGCCGGCCCCCTGAGCCCAGCAAGGCTCATGGTATGGGCCGCTACTTCGTGAGTCAATTCCCAAAGCCCGGAGGCAACTCTCCACGGCGCCCTTCAATTCGAGGTACCGATCCGGGGCCGCTCCGGGTTGCATCCAGGGGTCGCTCTGGCCGGCGATCGCGAGCGCGATCTCGGTGCGCTCCGTCCCGAGCGGAGGAGGTGAAGCGCGGAACACCGTCCCCGCTTCCACGAGACGAACCTCGTGCGCGCCGTGCCGGAGATTTCGCGCGGCGGTCTGGAGGAGGCCCGGAAGGAGGCTGAGGCGTAGATGCTTCAGCTCCCGGCTCTTGGGATTCTGGATCTCCCAGAGATCCTTCGCCGCGTCCGGCGGGATCACTTCGGGTGGTATCTCTCCGACCAGGACGGTGCTCAGAATTTCGTCGAATCCAAGCCCGCAACATATCTCTGTCATACGGGTTACGAGGGGCGCCTCGGACCTCTCCTCGCGCGCGGGAACCGTGACGTCGCGCATCACCGAGGGAATCCGGTCGTAACCCACCACGCGCGCGACTTCCTCGATCAGATCTTCCTCGATCTCGAGATCCTTCCGGTAGGAAGGCGGCTCGAATCTCGCGGAATCGTCCCCCTTGCTCCACTCGCCGGACATTCGAATCTCGAGACTCGCGAGCGCGTCCCGGATCTTGTCCCGATCCACGTCCAGACCGAGGAGCTTCACCAGCCGGCCGCGGCGGAGCCGCACCTTCTTCGGCGCCTCCTTGCCGGGCCACTGATCCACGACCGGATCGAGGACCTTTCCCGATGCCACTTCGGCGAGGAGCCGCGCGGTCTCGTCCAGCGCGAGGGCGACCCCGGCTGGGTCCACGCCCTGAGTGAACCGCTGCGATGCGTCGGTATCGAGGCCGAGGCTCAGCGCCGCGCCTCGCGTCAGCTCCGGGGAGAACTCGGCCGACTCCAGAATCACCCGGGTGGTCCTGTCGGTGATGCCGCTCTGGAGGCCGCCCATGATGCCGGCGAGCGCCATCGGTTTCACGCGGTCGGCGATCACGAGGATGCCCGGATGGAGCGTCACGTCGCGGCCGTCGAGCAGCGTGAGCCGCTCCCCCGCCCGGGCGCGGCGCACCACGATCTCCTGTCCTTCCACCTTGTCCGCGTCGAACGCGTGGATCGGCTGACCGTGCGTGCGAAGGATGTAGTTCGTGACGTCGACGACGTTGTTGATGCTGCGCGAGCCGGTCGCCTCCAGCCGCTTCCAAAGCCAGTCGGGAGAGGGCGCGATCCGGATCCCCTCGACCACGCGCGCCATGTAACGGCGGCAATCGCCGGAGCTCTCGGTCGTGACGCGCGGCACGGGGCCCTTTCCGGACGCCTTCAGCGCGGGCACCGGCTTCACGTGCTTCCGGCCGATGGAGGCGATCTCGCGCGAGAGGCCGCGCACGGACATGCAGTCGGTGCGATTGGCGGTGATCTCCACGTCCAGGATCGCGTCCCCCGCTCCCAGAAGGTCCTGAACGGGGCCCCCGACGCGGGGCGATCCGGGAAGCACCCAGATTCCCTGCGCCTCCTCGGAGAGCCCGAGCTCGCGCTCCGAGCAGATCATGCCCTCCGATTCCACGCCGCGGATCTTGCTCTTGCGGAGCTTCGTCCCGTCGGGGAGCTTGGCGCCGATCTGCGCCACGGCGACCGACTGCCCCGCGGCCACGTTGGGCGCGCCGCAGACCACGGAGAGCTTCGTCCCGCCGCCGATCTCCACCACGCAGAGCCGCAAGCGATCCGCGTTCGGGTGCGGCGCCACCTCGAGCACGCGCCCCACGACGATCGCGGGATCCAGGGAGACGCCCTTCTCGATCGAGGCGACCGGGAACCCGCGCATGGCGAGGGCGTGGGCCAGCTCCTCGGGAGTGGCCGGGAGCTCGACCCAGTCTTGTAACCACGACCAGGTAACTTTCATCGCGGTCCCCTAGAACTGGTGGAGAAAGCGGACGTCATTTTCATAGAAGAGCCGGATGTCGGGCACGCCGTGGCGCAGCATGACCAGCCGCTCGATGCCCGCGCCGAAGGCGAATCCGGTCCATCGCTCGGGATCGTATTTCACCGCGCGGAACACGTTCGGGTGGACCATCCCGGCGCCCAGCACCTCCAGCCAGCCGCCGGAGAGCGGACCGCAGACCTGGCATCCCTTCCCGCCGCAGAAGAAGCACCGGATCTCCACCTGCGCGCCCGGCTCGACGAAGGGAAAATACGAGGGCGAGAAGCGCATCTCGGTCTCGGGACCGAAGAAGGATTTCAGGAACCGGTCCAGCGTCCCCTTGAGGTCCCCGAGCGTGACGTTCTCGTCGACGTAGAGCCCCTCCACCTGGTGGAACTCGAAATGATGCGTCGCGTCCACGGCCTCGTTCCGGTACACGCGGCCCGGGCAGATGATCCGCACCGGCGGCTCCTGCTTCTCCATGACGCGGATCTGCACCGAGGAGGTGTGCGTGCGAAGCAGGATGTCCGGACGGAGGTAGAAGGTATCGGTCGCGGCCCGGGCGGGATGGCCCTTCGGCATGTTCAGCGCGCCGAAGTTGTGCCCGTCGTCCTCGACCTGGGGGCCTTCCGCGAGGGAGAACCCCATGCCGTGGAAGATCTCGCGCACCTCGCGCAGCACCTGGGAGAGGATGTGCTCGTGCCCGCGCGGGATGGCGCGGCCGGGGAGCGTGACGTCATGCAGCGCCGCGGGAGCGGATCCCGATACGTCATTCGAGGAGGCGAGGCCCGAGAGCGCTTCCTTGTAGCGCGATTCCCAGCTCTCGCGCAGACGATTCGCCCGCGCGCCGATGACCGCTCGCTCCTCGGGCGAAAGGTCTTTCAGCCCCCGGAGGATTCCCGTGAGCTCGCTCTTCCGGCCCAGGAGCCGGACGCGGACCTCTTCGAGCGAGCCCGGGTCCTTGGCGGACTCGAACGCTCGCGCCGCCTCGGCCTCCAGGGCGTCGAGCCGTTCGGTCATGGGGAAACGCCTAGGCCGCGGCTTGTGCCTGTTTCGCTACCTCGGCCAGACGCGCGAACGCCTGCTCGTCGCGAATGGCGAGGTCGGCCAGGATCTTCCGATCGATGTCGATCTGGGCCACTTTCAGGCCGCGGATGAACGTGCTGTAGGAGAGGCCGTGGAGACGCGCGGCGGCATTGATCCGCACGATCCACAGCCTGCGAAAGTCCCGCTTCTTGGCCCTCCGGTCGCGGTAGGCGAACTGCAGGCTGCGCATGAGCGTCTCGCGCGCGGTCTGGTAGAGCTTGCGCCTTCCGCCGCGGTTTCCCTTCACCGCGGTCATCACCTTGCGGCGGCGCTTCCGTCCCGGGACGACGGTCTTCGTGCGTGGCATCTGTGGTTACCTCATGAGGCGCGTATCCGGTACTGCGGATCACGCGTCGTAGGGGAGTAGCTTTCGCATGTGATCACGTTCGGTCGGCTCGACGATGGCCGGAGCGTGCAGGCGGCGCTTCCGCTTGCGCGACTTCGAGCCCAGGTTGTGGCGCGCATACGCCTTCGCCCGTTTCAGTTTCCCGGTGCCCGTCCGCTTGAATCGCTTCGCGGCGGCCCGGTTGGTTCTCATTTTCGGCATCGCGTGCTCCTAGCTCCTGGATACCGGAGGCTTCGTTGCCGTGGCCCCCGGTGTGGACGGCGCCTTCGCGGCGCCGGTGGACTGCGCTTTCGCGGCGGAGCCCGACTTGACTTTCGCCGCTCCGACCGGCTTCCCCGCTCCGGCCGACGCGGCCCTCCCCGCCGGCGCGGGCTTCCGCTCCGGCGGCTTCTGGACCGTCGATCGCGGCACCATCAGGAGGACCAGATTCCTGCCCTCCAGGCGAGCCGCGTTCTCGACCTGTCCGACCTCCTCGAGATCTTTCACGACCCGCTCGAGGAGCCGGAACCCGGCGTCCGTGTGGGCCATTTCCCGCCCGCGGAACGTCACCGTGAACTTCACCTTGTCGTGCAGCTCGAGGAAGCGGCGTCCGTGGTTCACCTTGAACGTGTAGTCATGCTCTTCGATTTTCGGGCGCAACTTGACTTCCTTGAGATGCGTGACGTGCTGCTTCTTTCGCGCCTTCTGGAGCTTCTTGTTC
>DASQAV010000104.1:0-19964 GCA_035635575.1 Candidatus Dormiibacterota bacterium
CTTCCCGGCCACCATGTCCCGCACCGCGTAGCCGTCCTCGCCCTTCGGAACGAACACCGCCCACTTGGCGCCGATCTTGGACGCCCATTTCATCTGCGAGTTGGCGCTTCGCCCCGCCACGTCCACGAGGACGCGCAGCGGGCTCCGCCGCTCGGGATCCTCCATCTGGCCGCGCAGGGTGCGCGCGAGCATCTGGGCCTCGATGGCTGTGTCCGGCTCGAGCGCGATCACCACCACGTCCGCCTTCGCCGTCTGCGCCCCCGCCTCCGCTCCAATCGAGAGGAGCAGGCGCTCCATCCCGATCGAGAATCCGATGGCGGGCGTATCGGGTCCTCCGAAATCCTTCACCAGCTGGTCGTAGCGTCCGCCCCCGCCCACCGCGCTCTGCGCGCCGAGTCCGGCCGCGTGGATCTCGAACACGGTGCGGGTGTAGTAATCCAGCCCGCGCACGAGGCGCGGGGCGATCTCGTAGCGGATGCCCAGTCCCGTGAGCGCGCGCTTCACGCCCTCGAAGTGCTCGGCGCATTCGGGGCACAGGAAGTCCAGCACGCTCGGCGCTCCCGCGATCACCGGAGCGCAGGAGGGAATCTTGCAGTCCAGGATGCGCAGCGGATTCGTCTTGAGCCGCTCCTTGCAGTCGCCGCAGAGCTTCTCCTCGTGCTGCTGGAAATACGCGCGGATGGCCTCGCGGTATGCGGGCCGGCAGGTCGCGTCTCCGAGGGAGTTCAGGAGCACGGTCACGTCCCGGAGCCCCACGTCGTGGATGACCGCGCGGAAGAGGTCGATCATCTCGGCGTCGGCCTCGGGTCTGGCCGAGCCCAGAAGCTCCGCGCCGATCTGCCAGAACTGCCGGTAGCGTCCCGCCTGCGGCCGCTCGTAGCGGAACATGGGTCCCATGTAGTAGAGCCGCGCCTGGGAATCCTCGCGCAGCGGGGAGTTCTCGAGGTATACGCGCACCAGAGGCGCCGTGCCCTCGGGCCTCAGCGTGAGGGAGCGGCCCTTCCGGTCCTGGAAGGTGTAGAGCTCCTTCCGCACGATGTCCGTCGACTCGCCGACGCTGCGCACGAAGAGATCGGTCGATTCGAAGATGGGCGAGCGCACCTCGCGGTAGCCGTAGAGCGCCAGGACCAGGCGGGTGCGCTCCTCGAGCCACTGCCAGCGCTCCACCTCTCCCGGCAGGATGTCGTGGGTGCCCTTCGGCGCCTGGAACTTCACGTTCTCCCCTTCTCCCGCTTGCGGCCGATCGGATGGATCCGAATGTACTGGGTGAACAGAACCGCCAGCGTGACCGCGGCGACGTCGATCACCCAGTCGCGGATGTCGCTCTGCCGATCGGGGGTGAACCGCTGGTACAGCTCGTCCATCCCGCCCACGAAGCCGCCCAGGAGCACGGTGGCCAGGGACCAGAACTTGGCGCGCGTTCCGCCGATCGTGAACCGGAAGGCCCGCCCCAGCAAGAGCCCGAACAGCGAGTACTCCGCAAGGTGCTCGAGCTTATCGCTGTTCGGAAAGAGCGTCGGAATATTGCGTCCCGGAATCGAGGACGCGGTGAACATCAGCGTGACGTACAGGAGAACCGGAAGCCAGTATCCCAGGAAGAGCGCCGCCCCTCGGGGAGGAGCCTTGGGCGGGGTCTCGGGTGGATTCATTCAGGAGACGTGGGAGATCCGCCGGGAAGGCGGACCTCCCGCGCCGGATTCAGGGCAGATCAAACCGGCTCACGCTCCAGATGTTCACCCCGCGCCGCTCGGTCTCGTACACCCCGTTCGCACCGTAGCCGTCGGTTCGATCGGAGAGGAAGAAGATCTTGGTGCCGTCGCTGGAAAATCGCGGATGGGACTCGTCGGCCGGCCCGCGGGTGACGCGCACGGCCAAGGCCGGATCGGTGGCATTCGCGTTGATGATCCAGATATCCCGGTCGGACTGGCCGGGCGAGATCTTGGAGAAGACGACGTGCTGGCCGTCCGGAGACCAGTCCGGCTCCCGCGCAAGCGGGTCGTTGAGCCATGGGGTGTACGGCGGACCCGGATTGTTGGGCGGGTTGCCCGTGGCGGCGAACTTGAACACACCCCTCGACTGCTGCGACGGTGCGCCGAAGTTCTGATATCCCACGATCAGGACGGAATCACCCGCTCCGTTCCAAGAGGGGCCCAAGTAGGTCGTGTTGTCGGTCGTCGTGTTGGTGCCCGGCAGGATGGGAACCGGCTGTGCCGGCACCGCCATATCCCGCATCCACGGCTTGGGGCGCGTGAGGTTCAGACCAAGCGTGTCGGTCGAATACGCCAGCTCCGATCCGCTCGGCTCGAAATCGGCCGGGCCGATGAACGTGTTCGTGCTGATCGCCGTCTGGATCACGATGGCCGCGCTCGTCGTGTCCCCTCCCGTGGAAGGAACCACGTAGAGGGACGGTTTCACGCCGAGGGTGGCCCGTCCCAGGAACACCACGCGCGATCCGTCCGACTGCACGGTGGGCGACGTGGCTTGCCAGAACTGGGACGTCACCTGCGTCGGCGAGCCGAGCGGCCCATCCAGGGACCAGATGTCCGACTCATTCGTCGATGGGTTGCGGATCTGGCTGAAGTACATCTTCCCGGCCGTGGGCGCAACGACGTCGAATTGCACGCTGGGCGTATGCGTCCAGCGCTCGAACTCATTGTCCACGTGAAGCACGAACGTGCGCGTCTTGTAGAAGTTCACGTCGTTCAGATCGTCGTGCGCCGTGATCGCGACCGTGACCGGATACTCCCCGATCGCGTTCGGCGGCGTCCAGTGCACCGTGGCGGTGGTGGAGTCGGCCAGTACGCCCGCGGTGGTGCTCCAGTGGTACTGAACCGGAAGGCCGCGCGGGTTGTTGAGCAGCGCGGTGAGCACATTCGACGTCCCCCGGACGGGCGGCTCGTTGTCGGAGGCGAGATTCGCGATCACCGGCGAATACGGGCCCTCCACGTTGAGCGTCTTGTCTTTCTTCGCGCACCCGGTGAGGACCAGAAGCACAAAGATCCCCGCCCGGAGCCCTCGTTGGAAATTCATGGAAAGGTGTTCCTTTCTGGGGGACACGGCGGTTACGGCCCGAAACCCTAGCAGCTTAGGGGAATTTCGTCAACCCGGCGGCTGGGGGGATGTCGGCTCCATGCGGAGGAAATGGGCCTCGGCTTCGCGCAGCGTGGCGAGGAACGCGGCCGGGGACTCGCTCGCGCGGAGCGAATCACGCACCGATTCCTCTTTCAGAAGGCGGGACACGTTGGCCAGAGCCTTCACGTGGGGACCCCGGAGATTCTCGGGGGAGACGAGCAGGATGAAGAGCGTGGCCGGCTCGCCGTCCATCGAGTCGAAGTCAATACCGGCGCGCGAGATGCCGCACGCGGCGACCAGCTGATCGAGGAGGCGCGTCTTCCCGTGGGGGATCGCCACGCCGTTTCCGATGCCGGTCGACATCATGGACTCCCGCTGGAGCACCTTGCTCAGGATCTCCCCCTTCGTATCCACGCGATGCGCGGATTCGAGGAGCTGCACCAGCTCTTTGATCGAGGATTCCTTGTCGCGTGCCTTGAGCGAGAGCGAGATTGCGTCTTCGTTCAACAGATCGGATAGGTTCATCGGCTCTCCGGCCGGTCGGGGCTACCCGGAGATACGGGCGGGCGGATCGCGCGAAACGCTTGCCGCCACGCTACCTGCGTCCGCGACGAAGCGTCAAGCGGAAACTGCCTTGGAGAGCGATTCAGACCCGAGGGGTCAAGCCGAATACGCCTTGGCCAGCCGTTCAAACTTCAGCGTTCCCTGTTCTTCGTCCCCCACCGTGATCTGGAGAGCATCGCCGGGCTTGAATTCGCCGCGGAGGAGGCCCGACGCGAGCGGATTCTGGATCTTCCGCTCGATCAGCCGTCGGAGGGGACGCGCGCCGAAGACGGGGTCGTAGCCCTCGCGCGCGAGAAGATCCAGGACACGGTCGTCCGCCTCGATCGTGATCTCCTTGTCGCGGACCCGGCGCTCGACCTTCTGGAGCTCCAGCTTCACGATCTCGCGCAGCGCCTCCCTGGAGAGAGGCTCGAAGATGATGATCTCGTCGATCCGGTTCAGGAGCTCGGGACGGAAATGGCTCTGGAGCGCCGCCATGAGGCTTCTCCGGATGCCCTCGCCGCCCCTGCCGCCCGACTCGAGAATGAGATCGCTCCCGATGTTGCTCGTCATGGTGATGAGCGTATTCCGGAAATCGACCGTCCTTCCCTGGCCGTCCGTGAGGCGGCCGTCCTCCAGAATCTGGAGCAGCACGTTCGTCACGTCGGCGTGCGCCTTCTCGATCTCGTCCAGGAGGACCACCGAGTAGGGCCGGCGGCGCACCGCCTCGGTGAGCTGGCCACCCTCCTCGAAGCCCACGTACCCCGGCGGCGACCCGATGAGGCGCGAGACCGTGTGCTTCTCCATGTACTCGGACATGTCGATCCGGATCATGGCCTTCTCGCTGTCGAAGAGGAACTCGGCGAGCGCCCGCACCAGCTCGGTCTTTCCCACGCCGGTCGGTCCCAGGAAGAAGAAGGAGCCCAGGGGACGATTCGGATCTTGGAGTCCGGCGCGCGCGCGGCGCACCGCTTCGGAGACCGCGCGCACCGCCTCGTCCTGTCCGACCACGCGCTCTTTCAGGCGCGCTTCCATCTGGAGGAGCTTCTGCACCTCGCTCTCGAGGAGGCGCTGCACCGGAATGCCGGTCCACCGCGCCACGACGTACGCGATGTCCTCCGCGTCCACCTCTTCCTTCAGAATCTTGAGGTCCTTCTGGAGCTTGGCCAGCTCGCCGCTCAGCTTCTCCAGCTCCTTCTCGAGGCCCGCGATCGAGCCGTAGCGGATCTCCGCCACGCGCCCGAGATCTCCGGCGCGCTCCGCGCGCTGCTCTTCGAGCTTCAGCTGCTCGATCCGCTCCTTCGTCTGTCTGATTTTCTGGATGAGGTCGCGCTCCTTCTCCCAGTGCGCGCGCAGGCGCGCCAGCTCCTGGTCCTGGCGCTTGATCTCTTCCTCGATCTCCTTCTTCTTTCCCTTGGTCGTGGAATCTTTCTCACGCTCGAGCGCCTTGATCTCGATCTCGAGCTGGCGCTTCCGCCGCTCGAGCACGTCGATCTGCTCGGGCTTGCTGTCGATCGCGATGCGCAGCCGCGAGGCGGCCTCGTCGATCAGGTCGATCGCCTTGTCGGGGAGCTGCCGGTCCGCGATGTAGCGATGCGAGAGCTGGGCCGCGGCGACGAGCGCCGCATCCTGGATCTTCACGCCGTGGTGGACCTCGTAGCGCTCCTTGAGCCCGCGCAGGATCGCGATCGTGTCCTCGACCGTGGGCTCTCCGACCAGGATCGGCTGGAACCGCCGCTCCAGCGCCGCGTCCTTCTCGATGCGCTTCCGGTATTCCTCGATGGTGGTGGCGCCCACGCAATGGAGCTCCCCGCGCGCGAGGGCGGGCTTCAGGAGATTCGAAGCGTCCAACGCTCCCTCGGAGGCGCCGGCGCCCACGAGGGTGTGGAGCTCGTCGATGAAGAGGATGACCAGCCCCTCGGAGCGCGTGACCTCTTTCAGCACCGCCTTGAGCCGTTCCTCGAACTGGCCGCGGTACTGCGCGCCCGCCAGGAGGGCGCCGAGGTCGAGCGCGACCACGCGGCGATCCTTGAGCCCCTCGGGCACGTCACCGCTCACGATCCGCTGCGCCAGCCCTTCCACGATGGCGGTCTTGCCCACGCCGGGCTCCCCGATCAACACCGGATTGTTCTTGGTGCGCCTCGAGAGCACCTGGATCACGCGCCGGATCTCCTCGTCGCGTCCGATGACCGGATCGAGCTTTCCCTTCCGCGCGGCATCCGTGAGGTCGCGCGCGTATTTCTCGAGCGCCTGATATTTCTCCTCGGGATTGGGATCGGTCACTTGCTCACCCCCCCGGACGGTCATGAGCGCCTCGTAGAGTTGTTCCCTCGTGGCGCCCGCCTCACGCAGGATGCGTCCCGCCTCGGAAGTCACGGCGGGATCCACCATGGCGAGGAGCAGGTGCTCCGTGCTCACGAACTGATCTTGTAATCGCTCCGCCTCGCGCTCGGCGTTCTCGATGATCTCTCGGAGCGCCGAGGAGACGACGACCTGTTGCCGCGCTCCGCTCATCCTCGGGAGCTGCTTCGTGCGCGCCTCGAGCGCCTTCGCGATTCGATCGATCGGAATCCTCGCGGCTTCGAGGACGGGGCGTACCGCGCCATCTTTCTGCTCGATCAGCTCGAGGAGGAGATGCTCGGGCTCGATCTCCGGATTCCCGGCGCGCGAGGCTCGGTCCTGAGCCGCGGAGAGGGCCTCCTGGCTCTTGGTCGTCAGACGGTCGAGACGCATTCCGAAAGTATAACGCCACCCGGAGGTTGAAAAGAAAGCCCCTCGACGCCTAGAGTCGCGGGATCGTGTCCCACGCCCCTTCCTATCAGCAGCCCGATCTCGTCGACGTCTGGGACAAGGTCTCCGAGAGCTACAAGGGCATCGATCTCTCGGCCCCCGACCACCAGGCCTCCATGCAGCGCTTTCTGGAGATCACGGGGGATCCCCGGGGACGCAGCTTTTGTGAAGTGGGGTCGGGCTCGGGCACCACAAGCGGGGCGCTGGCCGGGATGGGGGCCCGCATCACGCTCGTGGACATCTCTCCCAAGTCGCTCGCGTTCGCGCGCCGCCACTTCCAGGAGCACGGCCTGGGGGCAACCTACGCATTACAAGATGGCCTTCGGATGGGGTTCCGGGACGGCTCCTTCGACGTGGTCTGGAACGGCGGGGTCATCGAGCACTTCACCGACGAGGGAAAGATCGCCCTGATCCGCGAGATGTATCGGGTGACGCGCCCGGGCGGGCTGCTCCTGATCATCGTGCCCAACGCGCATGACTGGCCCTTCCGGCTGGGGAAGTGGATCGCGGAGCGGCGGGGGAAGTGGATTTTCGGATTCGAGGATGACCTGCACGAGAGCCGGTTCCGGAGGCTGGCCGAAGGCGCGGGACTAGGGTCGGTGAAGTTCTCGGCGCACAATCCCGTCGTGGGCTGGTGGTTTCTTCCTTACGGGCGAATGATCACCGACCTGCTCGGGCTGAATACTCCGAGGTGGCACGCGAAGCGCTCACGCTTTGGCCATTCGCTGGCGATGTACGTGAGAAAGCAGGGGTAGATTAGGCGACAGCTTGCCCGACGAGCCTCAGGGCACTTCCATGACGCCGTTCCGGAACTAAGACGCTTCACTGCAATTACTTGAACCACTGCAACTGGCCCCGGGGCCAGTTCATCACAGCGCACAGCGAGTTAACGCGGAGCGTGATGGGCAGCGATCGCGTCTACTGCGCGTTCTTCACCGAGAGCCTCTCGCGCGCCAACCGCGCCTCATCCGACTTCGGATACCTCTGGATCACCAGCTGGTAGTACCGCCTCGACGCGGGCACGTCGTTGATACGCGCCGAGGCCATGCCGGCCTTGAGCAACGCCTTGGGGACGTGGTCCCCTTTCGGATAATTCTCCACGACCTTCCGGTACGCCTCGATCGCGCCGCGGAAGTCGCCGGTGTTGTAGGCGCTCTCCCCGACCAGGTACTGCGCGTCGTCGGAAACCTCGGAATCTGGGAATCTCTTGAGGTACTCCGTGAGCGAGGTCCGAGCTAGCTCATATCGGCCGGCCGCGTAGTCCGATTGCGCGGCCCGGAAGGCTTCGTCCGGATCCAGGATCACCGCGCCCGGGGCTCGGGAGGTGTCCGCGGCCGCGCGCTGCTTCACGGACTCGATCTGCGTGGCGAGCTTGGTGAAGCGAACGCCCGATTCCTCCAGCTTCCCCTGCAGCTGGTCCATCCGACCATTCAGCTCCGAGAGACGCGAGTCCGAACTGGCTCGAGAAGACTGAACCTGCTCCCGCGTGGCCGCGATCTCCGCCTCCAGGGCGGCGATCCGCCTCTGCTGCTGCGCCTGAAGGGTGAGGAGACTATCGAGCGAGCTGGACGTCGAGCGGTAATAGCCCGACGGGGCGCATCCCGTGGCCGCGATGAGGAACGCGAACAGCAGGAAGAAGGGCCGCCGCGTCATTTCGAGACGACGTGCGCCCGGCGATTCTTGGCCCAGGAGTCTTCGTCGTGCCCGGTGTCGAACGGACGCTCCTTGCCGTACGAGATGGTGGTGAGCCGGTTCGTGGGAATGCCGTAGCTCACGAGGTAATCCTTGGCCGCCCGGGCGCGCTTCTCGCCGAGTGCCAGGTTGTACTCGACCGAGCCGCGCTCGTCGCAGTGTCCCTCGATGACGATCCTCGAGCCGGAGTTCTTCTCGAGAAACTTGCCGTCCGTCTCGAGCGCGGACTTGGCGTCCTGGCGCAGCGAGTAGTCGTCGAAATCGAAGAAGGCGTCCTCCAACGCGAGCCGTTCCGTCGTTTTTTCGACCGGCGGCGGCGCCTCTTCCTTCTCGGGCGGGGCCGGAGCCGTGGATTCTGTCTCGGGCGGGGGCACGTTCGCCTCGGGGGTGACCTTCTTCCGGCTGGCGCAACCCGGGGCAAGGGCGAGCACGAGACAGAGCCCTATGAGCGTAGCGAAACTCATCCGTGTCGTCAGGCGCATGGCGTGTCTCCCATCAGGTTCAGGTGATTGGACCACAACAACTTCCATATTTTGAAACCTATCACAGGGGGGCGAGGAGCGTCAACCCGTCCAGGCCCCGACCAGGGTCTGGACCTGCTCTTCGCACCTATGTTCATCGGCCCCGCAACGTGCCGGCTGGAGCCGTGATTTGCCGATCCACCCGTGAATCGCACGGTCAGTCTCAGCCACCGGCCGCCTTCCCTCCCGAAGTCTCGCCGCGAACCGTGAGACGGCTCTTGGGTCGAGGGCCCCACGAAGGATTGAAACTCTCCGAGCCCTGGGTGAGCCGCACGACATCGCTTCCGTCGGAGTTCATCATGAAGATCTGCCGCTTCCCTTCACGGCTCGAGCTGAAGACGATCTTCCGTCCGTCAGGGGACCAGTGCGGGTTCTCGTTGTGCCCGGCGCTGCTCGTGATCTGGATCGGATTGCTGCCGGTCGCGTCCATGACGATCACGTCGAAGATGCCGTCGTGGCGCGCCGCGTACGTGATCTTGTCCCCCTTGGGGGACCACTGAGGAGAGTCGTTGTAGCTTCCCTCGATCGTGAGCAGCCTCTGGTTCAGCCCTTCCACATCCATCACGAATACCTGTGGTGAGCCGGTCCGATTGGACGTGAACGCGATCTCGCGTCCGCTCGGGCTGAACGAGGGAGAGGTGTCGATGACGGTGTTGCGCGTGAGCCGTTTGGCCGTCTGCGCGTCGCGGCTCACGAGGTAGACCTCCGAGTTCCCGTCGCGCGACAGCGTGAGCGCGATCCACTTTCCGTCCGGCGAGTAGCAGGGAGCCGTGTTGAGCCCCGGCCGCGTCGAGAACGGGTAGGACGCGCCGCGCGTCAGATCGAAGAGATAGAGATCGGGGTTTCCGCGTTTGAACGTGGTGAACGCGATTTCGGTCCCCCAGGGCGCCCACGTGG
This sequence comes from Candidatus Dormiibacterota bacterium, assembly GCA_035635575.1. GTDB lineage: Bacteria > Eisenbacteria > RBG-16-71-46 > SZUA-252 > SZUA-252 > WS-7. The sequence goes on from DASQAV010000104.1 coordinate 9,516, forward strand.
GAGAGAGCGCCAGGCTCCGGTCGTGCGTGACCTGCCGGCCGTTCTCCCCGTCGTAGTCCATCACCCAGATCTCCTTCTCGCGCCCGTTCTGCTGCACGTACGCGATCTTGGTCTCCGCGATCCCGCGCTCGCCGGTCAGGGCCTCCAGCACGTCGTCCACGAACCGGTGCATGGTCTCCCGCAGCGAGGCCCCGGTGAAGGGGTAGGTGCGGTCCAGCGCCACCTCTCCCGTCCCGACGTCGATCGCCTGTCCGCGGAACTGGAAGAAGGAGGCGCTGGCTCCGGGCTCCACCTTCCCTTCCACGCGGACGGTGCCCGTCATGGAAGGATCGGCGACCGGCTTGCCCTCGAGCGGCTCCACGTCCCCGACCACGAATACTCCCGAGAGCTCGAAATCCTTCCGTGCGATCGCGCGCCCCTCGGAGGGAAGGGACCCCACCGGCCCGTCGCCGCGGAAGCGCGCCAGCTGGAGCGGGGATTTCATGGTGCCCTTGGCCTGAACGCCGATCCGCACGTCGGTCTGCGCGCTGGGATCGGACTGGAAGAAGGCGCTCAGGAACAGGAACACGCCCGCGGTCACGGCGACGAGGAGCGCGAAGGAGACCCGGGGGCGACGGTTATTGACTGAATTCGAATCCAAAGTGGACTCCCAGGTACTGGTCCGTGTACCCCGCCGGCAACGGCGGGAGTGGAGTCGCGCTCAGCAGCGCCCTCAGCGCCGTCTGATCGAAAAAAGCATAACCCGACGAGCTCTCGATCGACGTCTGGGATACCTGCCCGTCCCGGCCGATCCGGAAATACACCACCGCCCGGACGGGGCGTCCACTATCGAGCCCTTGAGGCGGAACCCACCGGGAGCCGATCTTGTTCCGGAGCGCGGCCAGGTAGTACGCGAACCGGAAATCCCCCTCGGTGCGAACGCTCGTGGCCCGCGAGGAGTCGGCGGAGTACCAGCGCGGCGTGGTATCGGCAGCGGGTCCCGGCGTGACCTCCTTGGGCGACGGCTTGGATTCGCCCTTGCCGTTCTTCTTGGGCGGAGTGCGCTCGTGCCGGATCACCACCTGCGCGCCCGGCTGGTAGCGCTTCATGAGGGCGGGCTTGGGACGCGCCTTGGGCGCCTCTTCCGCCGGAGCCTCCGGGGAAGGAAAGCTCCGGAGCGGCGTGATGCGGATGATCCGCGCGCGCGTCTGCGGCCCCGTCGAGCCGGCCACCGCGTACTCCTTCCCTGGAAGGATCTTGATCCAGAAGAAACTCAGAAAACCCAAATGAAGGGCACACGCCCACGCGAGGAGCCACATGCTGGTCCGCCGGTTCGGGGGCGCTGCGCCGCGGCGGAGAATCGAGGGGCGATCACGAAACTCCATCGACAGGACCGCCTCGCGTCAGGATACCTGCTCGAGCTCCAGCGCCTCGTGGAGCGATCGGACTGCGCGCTCCGCGTCCGCCTGCCGGACCACGCACGTGATCGTGATGGATGAAGTGCTGATCAGGTCGATGTTCACGCCCGCCTGCGCGAGCGCCTGGAAGACGCGCCCCGCCGTTCCGGGCGAGGTCGCGAGCCCTTCTCCCACCACGGAAAGCATGGCCACGTCGGGATCGTAGAGAAACGCCCGCGCCCCGATCTTCTTCCGCACCTCCTCGAGGAGCGGCAGCACCGTGTTCACGTCATGCGATCCCACGGTGAAGGTGACGTCGTTCTTTCCGTCCTGGCCGCTGGCCTGCACGATCATCCGTACGTTCACGCCCTGCCCGCCCACGGCCTGGAAGATCTCCGACGCGATGCCGGGCCGGTCCGGGACGCCGACGAGGGCGACCTTGGCCACGTCCTTGTCGTGGGTGATGCCGCGGATCACTACCTGTTCCATGGAGCTCCCCCTTACGACTCGCGAACCTTCGTTCCAGTTGAAGCTCGATCTCACGTGGATGGGCACCTGAAAGCGCCGCGCGATCTCCACGGAGCGGTTGTGCAGTACCTTCGCTCCGAGCGACGCCAGCTCCAGCATCTCGTCGTAGGAAAGGCGGGTGATCTTGCGCGCACCTTCGACGATTCGCGGGTCTGCTGTATATACACCGTCCACGTCGGTGTAGATCTCGCATTCGGACGCCTGAAGCGCCGCCGCCAGCGCGACCGCGGTCGTATCCGACCCGCCGCGCCCGAGGGTCGTGACCTCGCGGTCCTTGCTCACGCCCTGGAATCCCGCCACGATCACCACGCGGCCCCGCTTCAGCTCTTCCTTGATCCGGTCCGCCTTCACCTCGAGGATCTTGGCCCGCGTGTGCGAGGTGTCGGTCACGATGCCGCTCTGCGAACCGGTGAAGGAGACCGCTTCCTGGCCCCGATCGTTCACGGCCATGGCGACGAGCGCCATGGAGATCCGCTCCCCCGCGGTCAGGAGCATGTCCATCTCGCGCGGATGCGATCGCGTCGAGACCTGGCGCGCGAGGCCGATCAGATCGTCGGTCGCGTCTCCCATCGCGGAGACCACCACGACCAGATCCGCGCCGCCGCGGCGCGTCTGCACGATGCGCTCGGCGACGTTCCGGATCCGCTCCGGAGATCCGACGGAGGTTCCGCCGTACTTTTGCACCAACAACGTCATGAAATTGGAGAGCGACTCCCAGGGGCTAGAGAAGCGTTGAAGCGAAGGCGCCGTTCCTCGCGATGCGGCCCGGTATCGCTACCGCCCGGATGCGGCGACGCGCAAAGGCCGAAACCATGGCCCTTCCCACGCGTCTTCCGAGTCCGGGAGCGTGCAATGCCAGCAACGTCGGACCGCTCCCGCTGATCGTCACGCCATAGGCTCCGGCGCGGCGCCCCGCCTCCACCACTCCATCGAACCCGGGAATGAGCCGCGCCCGGTAGGGCACATGGTACACGTCCCGAAGCGCTTCGGCCAAGAGTTCGAAGCGCCCGGTCGAGAGCACGTGCAAGAGCGCCATGGCCCGAGCGGTGTTCGCGGCCGCCTCGCGGAGCGGCACGGTCCTGGGAAGAAGCGCCCGCGCCTTCGCGGTGCTCACCTGAATCGCGGGAACGGCGAGGGTGATCGCGAGCTTGCGGGGCAGGGACAGGGGAAGCGCCTGGACGCTTCCATCGTGGAGCGGCAGGGACAGAATGAGCCCGCCGTAGATCGCGGCAGCCACGTTGTCGGGATGCCCCTCGAGGCGGATCGCTTCCCGGAAGACCTCTTCGGGCGTGAAGCGCTCCCGCATCCAGTGGTTCGCGAGCGTGAGCCCGGCCACGATGGCCGCCGCGCTCGAGCCCAGCCCGCGCGCGAGCGGAATCTCGGAATGGATCGTGAGCGCGATCGTGGGCACTGGCTCCTTCGCGACGCGGAAGAGATGCCGGTAGGCCCCGAGGACCTTATCGTGATGGGGATCGACCGCGAGATCGCTCCCTTCGCCGGTGCGGCGAATGGAGAAGCCGGAGGGGATTCGCTCCGCGGTGGCGGTCAGGGAGAGTCGAAACGCGAGCCCGAGGCAATCGAACCCGGGACCGAGATTGGACGTGGATCCCGGGACGACGGCTCGCCATCGAGTGATCTGCCGGCGTGAGCGGGGACGGGCACGCACCCTCTTCCTTCCGGAGCTCACTCGAGGATGGCTCTCCGGAGCGCTCGTGTGTCGGCTTCCACCTTCTCCACGGTATTCGAGACCGCGACGGCCCGCTCCGGATCCTTCAAGCCATGCCCCGTACAGGTGCAGACGATGATCTTCAGTCCTTCGAGCCTGCGCATCGAGGCGAGCTTCAGGACGCCCGCGACGCTCGCCGCCGAGGCCGGCTCGACGAAGATTCCCTCCACGTCCGCGAGCGCCTTGTACGCGGCCAGGATCTCCTTGTCGGTGACCGTGTCGATGAGACCGCCCGAGTCATCGCGCGCCGCCAGGGCGCCCTTCCAGGACGCGGGGTTTCCGATCCGGATCGCGCTCGCGATGGTCTTGGGATCCGCGACTTTCTCGCCGCGCACGATGGGCGCCGCGCCCTCGGCCTGGAAGCCGAACATCTTCGGGGTGGCGCGCGCGGGTTCCGCCGCGGCTGCCGCCGCACCTCCACGCGCCGCCACCGCGCGGGCCGCCGCGGAGCGCTCCTGGTAGCCCTTCCACGTCGCGGTGATGTTGCCGGCATTCCCGACGGGAAGCGCGTGCGCGTCGGGAGCGCGTCCTCCGAGGGCGGAGGCCACTTCATAGGCCACCGTCTTCTGCCCCTCGATTCGATCCGGGTTGATCGAGTTCACCACCGCCACGGTTCCCTCGTCCGACATCGTCCGCACCAGCTCGAGCGCGCGATCGAAATTCCCCTGGATGGCGAGCACGCGCGCGCCGTAGATCATCGCCTGCGCCAGCTTCCCCATGGCGATCTGTCCGTCGGGGATCACCACCACGCATCGGAGCCCGGCGCGGGCCGCGTACGCCGCGGCGGATGCGGACGTGTTGCCGGTGGAGGCGCAGAGCACGACCTTCGCTCCGCGTGCCTTCGCGCGGGAGACCGCCACCGTCATGCCCCGGTCCTTGAACGATCCGGTCGGATTCTGACCTTCGATCTTCACGAAGAGCTGGATGCCTTTCCCCAGCCGGCCGGCCAGCGCCGGCGCGGGCACGAGCGGCGTGCCCCCCTCGAGAAGCGTCACCACCGCCTCCTCCGGGATCTCGGGCAGGATCTCCCTGAATTCGCGCACGACCCCGCGCCACGGCGCCTCTCCGCCACTGGCGCGCGCTCCTCGTTCCGCGGCGCTCATCGGTCCTCCACACTCTCCAGGGTCATAGGTCGAAGATCCTCACGGCGCGGGGCGTTTTCCGGACGGTCCCGAGCTTGGCGATTCCCTTCACCGCCTCGCGCACGTCGCGATCCACCGCCTGGTGCGTGAGGATCGTGATCGAGGCCTCGCCCCGGATCCCTTCGGCCTGGATCATCTGTGCCACGCTGACGTTCGCGCTTCCCAGGCACGCGGCCACCTGGGCCAGAACGCCGGGACGGTCCTCCACGATCAATCTCAAGTAGTACTTCGTCCGGATGCGGTCCAGCGGCACGCGCGCCTCCGGGTCGTGCTTCCGCGGCGATCCGAGGAGCTTCACTCCGGACACCACCTCACGCGCGGTGACCATCACGTCCCCCAGCACGGCCTGCGCGGTGGGCAAGGCACCCGCGCCCTTACCATAGAAGAGCATGGAGCCGGTCGCTTCGCCGCGCAGATAGATCCCGTTGAATTCGTCGCGCACGGACGCCAGCAGGTAGCGCTTCGGGATGAAGGCGGGGTGCACGCGCACGTCCAGCCCCTCCGGATGGCGGATGGCCACGCCCAGGAGCTTCACGGTGTAGCCAAAGCGATCCGCCTGACGTAGGTCCTCGAGCTCCATCCCGATGATCCCTTCCGTGGGAATGGAGGCCAGCGCCACGTCCATGCGGAACGCGCGACGGACGAGGATCACCAGCTTCTGCGCGGTGTCCTGTCCCGAGAGATCGAGGGTGGGATCGGCTTCGGCGAAGCCCAGCGCCTGCGCGGCCTGGAGCGCCTCGGCGAAATCGCGCCCGTCGCGCTCCATCGTGGAGAGGATGAAATTGGTCGTGCCGTTCAGGATGGCGACGAGGAGGTTGCAGATTTCGGTGCGCAGGCCGTGGTCGAGCGCCTGGAGCACCGGGATGCCGCCACCAGCCGAAGCTTCGTACCGGAGGGTGGTCTGATGCTCCGCGGCGATCCGCTCCAGCTCCTCGCCGTGGATCGCGAGGAGCGACTTGTTCGCGGTGATGACCGGGATGCCGCGAAGGAGCGCCGTGCGCACGGGCTCGAGCATCGACTCGCCGCCGGCAAGCTCGACCACCAGATCCACGTCCTCGGCCTTCGCCACCGCGAGCGGATCGTTTCCGAGGTGCGCTCCGGAGAGATCCACGCCGCGATGCTTTCGCGGATCCCGGACGGCGACGCGCGAGAGCTTGAGCGGCGCGCCCACCGACTCCTTGATGAGCCGCTCGCGCTGGCCGAGGAGGGTCAGGAATCCCTGGCCGACCACGCCGCAGCCGAGCATGCCAACGCGAACCACCGAGGGGGGCATAGACGCGGGAGGCTACTGCCGGGCTGCGGGAGTGTCAAACGAAGCGGGAGAGCTTAGGCGGACAGTCTCCGCAGCTCGTCGTCCCGGCGCGAAATCGACCAGCGCTCGCGAAACGCCTTCAGCGAGAAGGAAGGATCGATGCGCCGCAGCTCGCGCGCGGCGCGCGCCAGCCGGCGAAGGGAATCCTTGCTGCGCGTCCGGCGCCACTCGACATAGCTGTCGAGGAGCGAGTCCCAGGAATTCGTCTTGTGGGATTTCTCGAAGTTCCCCTGGGTGTCCTGCTCCAGGTGATACATCTCACCGGAGCTGATCTGATTCATGAGGTGCAGATACTCGCCGCTCATCCAGATCATGACGCGCGTGTACGCTTCGAAATTCCGGGAGAGCTTGTCCATCACTTCCGCGATGGCGGCCCCCCGCCCGAAAAGCCGCTCGGCGTAGGCCGAGGCGAACTGATAGTAAGATTTTCCACGCCCGGTGAATCGCTGGGCGTCGTCGTCCGTTTCCGGCACGTCGCCGACCAGTGACGATTCCCCGAAGATTCCGAGCGAGACGTAGAGAAAGTCCGCGTTCGCCTTGTAGACGCGGTAACGCAGCCTCTGATCCTTCGTCTCCTGCACGCGCGCGAAGACATCCGCATCGCGCGTCGAGACGTAATCCGCCGAAAGGAGATCCTGCTGTCCCGTGACGACGCCCGCGAGAAGCGACGCCGTGTAGACGTTCACGTCTTCATCGTATTCCTTCAAATCGGACGGCATGTCGGAATCGATGCGGGAGAGCAGGAAGTTGTTGATGAAAAAATAGCCGACGTTCTCAGGCGTTGGAGTCGCGATCGCCGCCAGGTCGGTAGCCAACTTGATGTAGGACTTGCCGCTCACAGACCCTCGCTCATCAGTCCCTATGCCCCCATGGCACGGGTCTACTTGTGCGATTTGCACGATCCATGCCATCAGGCTCTGGTCTTGTAGCGCCCGGAGCGCCGCGGCCACGGATCGGGGTATTCTCTTCGCCAGCAGCGGGTTATAGCCCTCCATGGCCGCCTACCCCACTGCCCAGATTTTAGGCTCGCGGCTCACAGATGTTGCGGAAGCAGCATGTAGAGGAAACTCCGCATCACCACCGTCACATAGACCGCGAAGACGGTTACGACGGCCCCGTGGATCCACTTCACGCGCTTGCGGTAACGCCAGAGAAGCACGCACCCGAGCGTTGGAACCAAGGTCTTGTACATCCAGAAGATGTAGGGCGAGTGATCGAGCAGATAGGCCATCAGCCGATTGGCTTCGACCATGAATCGCGCATTCAGCAACCAGACCGTCTGCGCCGCATCGGTGAAGTTCAGGATCCCCACCAGCCAGAGGAGCCAGAAGAGGCGCTGCTCGGCGCGCGCCTCGGCGCGGCGATCCTTGCCTCGGCGCTGGAGACCCCGCCGGTCCGATCCCTGGAATTTGGTCATCGGCATTGCCCTTGCCCCCTACGCGCCGAGATGCGTCCGAGGCAACTATCGGCAACAGGGAGGCGAACTTGCGCCCGATTTGACAGCCCCGGAACCCGATGCTACTGTGCGTGCTACTCGGGGACGGAGGATCGGATCACCATGGAAGTTTTGATCGGCAGCGAGGCGATCCAGGGCCGGGTGCGCGAGATCGGAAAGCAGATCGCGCGGGACCATCCGGAGGGCGCTCCGCTGTTGGTCGGCGTCCTGCGCGGGTGCGTCATCTTCATGGCCGATCTCATGAAGTGCCTCCCCATTCCGCACGAGATCGACTTCATCAGCATCTCTTCCTACGAAAGCGCTTCCACGTCCTCGGGGTCGCCGCGTCTGATCAAGGACATCGGGCGGGACATCGAAGGGCGCGACGTGATCATCGTCGAGGACATCGTGGACACGGGGCACACGCTCGATTTCCTGCGCCGCACGTTTCTCGCGCGGAGGCCCAGGTCGCTGAAGACGGTGGCGCTCCTCGACAAGCGGTCGCGCCGCGAGTGCGCGGTGCCGATCGAGTATGTCGGATTCGAGATCCCCGACCGATTCGTGGTGGGATACGGGCTCGATTACGCCGAGCGCTTCCGCCACCTGCCGTACATCGCCGCGCTTTCCCCCGAGGAGCTGAACCCCCGGGAATCCTCCATCCCTTCAGCTGGAAAGGCCTAGCCTTGGTCCAAGACCCGCGACGCCGGGGACTCCTCATTGGGATCGCCGGCGGGACGGGCGCCGGCAAGACGCTCGTCGCGCAGACCATCGCGCAGGATCTGGGATCGGACTCGGTCCTCCTGATCGAGCAGGATTCCTACTACAAGGACCTCCACCACATTCCGCTCGGCGAGCGAGAGAACCGGAACTTCGACCACCCCGACGCATTCGACCGCGATCTCCTTCGCAAACATCTGCAGACCCTGCTCGAGGGCGGCGAGATCGAGATGCCCATCTACGACATGCGCACGCACACGCGGGTGAAGGAGCCGCTCCGGCACCGGGCGCGTCCGATCATGATGCTGGACGGGCTCCTGGTCCTGGAGGACCCGGGCCTCCGGCACCTGATGGACATCAAGCTCTACGTGGACGCCGATCCGGACATCCGCTTCATCCGGAGACTCAAGCGCGACATCACGGAGCGCGGCCGTACGCTGGACCAGGTCATCCGACAGTACGAGTCGAGCGTGCGCCCCATGCATCTCCAGTTCGTGGAGCCCTCGAAGCGCTATGCCGACCTGATCATTCCCGAAGGCGGATACAACTTCGTCGCGATCGATCTCATGAAGACGAAGATCCGCGCCCTCCTGGCCGAGGCGAAGTGATTCCGGCATCGGCCTCGGGGACTGCCCGGGAATGATCCCGGCCGTTCCGATCTGGGCATCCCTCACGACCCTCCCTCTGGAGTGGGCCGCACTGGCGCTCCTGACCGTGGGCGCCATCTACTGGGAGCGCTCGGCGCTGAGCGGCATCGGCATCGAAGGCTGCGTGCTCTCGGCGATGCTTGGGCTCTGTCTGGGATACGAATGGAGCGGGAGCTACGCGATCGCCGCGCTTGCCGGGGTGGGGGCTTCGCTCGCGTTCGCGCTCGTGACTTCGGTGCTCCTTCTCTGGCTCCGGTCGGATCCGGTCATGGGGAGCTTCTGCCTGAGCCTCATCCCCGGGGCCGCGCTGATCCTCTTCTCTCGCCAGACGCCGCTCCGGCTCCTCCACGACACGCCTCCGCCGGGGCTCTTCCGTGGGACGATCTTCGACGGGACCTATTCCGAGGATCTGATCCTGAATCCCTGGTTCCTCGCGGCGCCCCTGGTGCTGGCGCTCGCGGCGTTGGTGATGCTGAAGACGCCCTACGGCCTCAGGCTCCGTGGCTATTCCGAGAACCCCGCATTCGCGAGGCACGGCCCCTGGCAGGTCGCGCGGACGCGTCTCTGGGGCGCCCTGCTCGGCGCCCTGTGGGCGGCGCCCGCCGCGGGAATCCTGCTTCGCTACGACACGGAGTTTCCGACGCTCGGTCTCGGATACATCGCCCTCGCGTGCGCGGTCGCGGGACGGTGGGCGTTTCTTCCCGGGATCGCGCTGGCGCTGGGCCCCGCTCTCTTGCGAACGCTCCGCCCCTACGCCGCGGAGGACCTCGCGGCAGGGATCGCGCTCCAGGCGGCTCCGTTCCTGTTGGCGCTCCTCTATCTCATCTTCCTTTCGAGACGCGCGCTCCGGGCCGCCACGACGAGCCAGACGCGGCTCGATCCGGACGTGCTGTGATGACGATTCCGACCACCCGCGCGCGCCAGACGTCCTTGGCACTCCAGCCGTTCGACCCCAACGAGGCGCTCCAGATCATCCGCAAGCGCACGACGATCGTGCCCAAGACGGCCCTCGTGCTGGGAAGCGGGCTGGGCGTGCTGGCCGAGGGTGTAGCGTGGGATCGGTCGCTCTCGACGGAGGAGATTCCGGGGCTTCCTCGATCCACGGTCCCGGGACACTCGGGACGGCTCCTCTTCGGGCGCTGGTCGGGCCGCGCGGTGGTGGTGGCGCAGGGGCGCTCGCATCTCTACGAGGGCTACACGGCCGAGGAGGTCACGCGGATCGTGCGCCTCTTCGCGGCGCTGGGAGCCAAGGCGCTCGTGCTCACCAACGCCTCCGGGGGCATCTCGCCCCGGATGTCGCCGGGATCCCTGATGCTCGTCGAGGATCAGGTGAATCTCCAGTGGCGCGCGCCGGGCCGGCTTCCGCCAGGGCCCAACCCGCGCGGGCTCACGTCCCGCCCCACCTATTCGCCCGAGCTCTTGACCAAAGCCGCTCGCGCCGCGGTGAACGCGGGCGTCCGCGTGGAGCGGGGCGTGCTGGGCGTCGCCCTGGGTCCCTCGTACGAGACGCCCGCCGAGATCACGATGCTGGAGCGCATGGGCGCCGACGCCGTGTGCATGTCCACG
>DASQAV010000105.1:0-1830 GCA_035635575.1 Candidatus Dormiibacterota bacterium
GGCACGTTCCCCTTGTGCGTGTACTGCACGCCCGCGCAGGAGAAGCGGCTGACGAGGGTCTTCTGCTTGGAGACCGCCTCGAGCGCCTTCAGCCAGCCCGCGGCTTCCTTCACGTCCGCCTTGTGCGCGTCGAACGTGAGCCGGGTGACGAGCCGCTTGGCGCGACCCGTGATCACCGTGTTGAAGGCGTTCCAGACCGGGCCCGCGGTCAGGTCGTTGGACGGCTCGCGGCGAAGAAGAACGTCCCCGCGATCGTTCACCCCCAGCTCCTGGATCCCGGGCGCGAATTTCAGATAGAGCCCGTGGTCGTAGACCAGCTCGCCCAGCGGCAGCTTCACGCCGTCGAAGTTCTTGGGATTCTCGCGCGAGCGGTGGATGACGTCGAACGGCGCGATCCAGCGCTCCTGCTCCGTGATCCCATCCTTGCCTACCACGCGGAAGCGGCGACCCACGTTGTGGAGCGGGACGCCGTTTTCGCGAAAGAGGTCGAGGTTCAGCGCGTCCTCGCGCACGAGGGCGATATCGCCGGAGCGGTCGCGGACAACCTTCTTCCCCTTCCGGTCGCGAGCGTTGAGGTACCGCTCGAGGTCGACAGATGGGTACGCTTGATCGCTCACTTGCATTCCTTTGGATGGGGGACGTTCGGTCCGTGCGGAAGGGGCGGACGCGGGCGCCGAATGCGCGGACATCGAGCCGACAGCCTCCGCGGCCGCCGGACTCGCGAGTTTTTTCATCGGTTCCTCCGTGTCTGACGTCAAGTCGTCGGGCAATTCAGTCGCGCCAGGGTTGGTGACGGTTCGTAATCGGTAGTCTGCGGTCCTTGCCGAGAGCTCGCGGCGTGATCCGAATCCCGGGGGGCGCCTGGCGGCGCTTGTACTCGGCTCGATCCACCATTCGGATCACCCGCTGCACGAGGGAACGATCGTACCCCATCGCGACGATTCGCTCCACCTCCGTATCGTCCTCCACGTAGGCCCTGAGGATGGGGTCCAGCACGTCGTAGGGCGGGATGGTGTCCGTATCGCGCTGCCCCGGCCTCAGTTCCGCTGTCGGCTCGCGCGTCATCGTGCGCTCCGGGATCCAGGCCCCGGGCCCATGGGCGTTCCGGTGACAGGCCAGGTCGTACACCAGCGTCTTCCAGACGTCCTTGATCACGTTGAAGCCCCCGGCCATGTCGCCGTAGAGGGTGGCGTACCCCACCGAAAGCTCGCTCTTGTTCCCGGTCGTGAGCACCAGCCAGCGGAACTTGTTCGAGAGCGCCATGAGGATCGTGCCTCGAACCCGCGACTGGATGTTCTCCTCGGTGACATCTTCCGCGCGTGACGCGAAGATCTGCTCGAGACTCTTGTGATACGCGCTGACTTCGGGGTCGATGGGGACGGTGAGCAGATGGATGCCGAGATTCTTGGCCAGCGCCTCGGCGTCCTCCTTGCTCTCGCGCGAGGTGATCGAGGACGGCATGAAGACCCCCGTCACCTTGTCGGGCCCCAGCGCGTCCGCCGCGATCGAAGCCGTGAGGGCGGAGTCGATGCCTCCGCTCACGCCGATCACCACGTGCGTGAACTCGTTCTTGGTGACGTAATCGTGCGTGCCGAGGACCAGCGCCTGGTAGATCTCCTCGACCCCGGTCGGGACCAGGACGTTGCGTGGCCCCAGCGGAGGGCGCGGACGAGGCTTCACGGGACGGAGGATCACCTGCCCCATCTCGGGGGCGTCCTCGCGCTGCGCCGCGATGCGGCTGCGCGGATCGTGGAGGCGCGCGCGGAAGACCGACTCCAGATCGATGTCCACCAGAACCAGGTCCTCCTCGAAGGCGCTAGCCTGGGCGAG
>DASQAV010000106.1:0-17848 GCA_035635575.1 Candidatus Dormiibacterota bacterium
TCATGTCCTCGAGAATCTTCCGGTCCGGCATTTGTCCCGCTTCGGAGTTCTTGTCCGCCTTGACGATCACCATGAAACGCATTGTCGTATCTCCTTGTGGTTTCGGGGTCTAGGGGCGGGGCGTCCGGCCCTCGTGGCCGGCTCCTCTGTCCCTGCCTCCAACATCACGACGAATGAGGGTGACGCCGATCGACATCCGGGGCAAAACTTTTTGGGGAGTTCAGAAGAGTTCCTCGGCCAGCGCGACGATGATGCCCGCCGGGCCTCGCATGTAGCAGAGTCTGTACTTTTCCTCGTACTGGGCCACCTCGCCGACGAGCTCGGCGCCGTTGGCGCGCAGGCGAGCGACAGTGTCGTCGACGCTTTCGACCGTAAACATGACGCTCCGGAGGCCCAGCGTGTTCGGCGGTGCGATCGCCGGTTCGATCTCGACCAGTTTTGGATTGCGAAACTTCGTCAGCTCGAGCCGCCCGTGCCCATCTGGGGTCCGCATCATGACGATGTCGACTTGGACCCTTTCGAGCCCGTTGACGCGGTCCACCCACGGGCCCTCGACCAGCGCCTCGCCATCGAGCGTCATGCCGAGCGCGGTGAAAAAAGCGATAGCGGCTGCAAGGTCGTCGACGACGACGCTGACGTGGTCCAACCTCTTGATCGTCAAGTCCCTACTCCGGGGCGCTCCTGAGAGGGACGAAGATACTCCGGTCCGACTCGCCGCGCCCCTCGGCCCGGACGCGCGCCTCTTCCCAGAAGACCTCCTGGGCCCGCACCGGCCGGCGCCGGCTCGCCCGTTTCCCCAACGTTCCGTCCGGCCGCAGCTCCCGCGCCTTCACATTGTCGGCGAAGAGCACGTCGAGGATGTGGGCGAGGCGGGCCTTGTGCTCCGGCTCCGCGACCGGGAAGACCAGCTCCACGCGCCGGTCGAGGTTCCTCGGCATCCAGTCCGCGCTTCCGATGAAGGTCTCCACGTCACCGCCGTTCCGGAACTCGAAGATGCGGCAGTGCTCGAGGAAGCGATCCACGATCGAGACCACGCGGATGTTCTCGCTCAATCCCTTCACCCCGGGGCGCAGCACGCACGCCCCGCGCACGTTGAGAGAGATCCGCACGCCCGCCTGCGAGGCCCCGTACAAGGCATCGATGATGGGCTTGTCCACGAGCGAGTTCATCTTGGCGCGGATCTGCCCCGGCTCCTCCGGCGTGGACTTCTCGATCTCACGGCGGATGAGCTGGAGGAACCGCGACCGGAGCCCGAGCGGCGCCATCGCGATCCGCCGCCAGGGCAGCGGCTCGGAATAGCCCGTGACCACGTTGAAGAACGCCGTCAGGTCGGCGCAGAGGTCCTCGTTCGAGCTCAGGAGACTCAGGTCGGAGTACTCGAGCACCGTGCGCTCGTTGTAGTTCCCGGTTCCCAGGTGCGCGTAGCGCTCGATCCCCGCCGGGCCGCGCCTCACGATCAAGAGCGCCTTGGCATGCGTCTTCAACCCGGCGAGCCCGTAGAGCACCTGCACCCCCGCCTCCTCCAGCCTCCGGGCCCACGCCGCGTTTCGCTCCTCGTCGAACCGCGCCTGGAGCTCCAATAACGCCGTGACCTGCTTGCCGTTCTCCGCGGCGCGCTCCAGAGCGCGGACCACCTCGGAGTTCTGCGCGGTGCGATAGAGCACCTGCTTGATCGCGAGGACGGAGGGGTCCTCGGAGGCCAAACGCAGGAGCCGCAACACCGGCTCGAACGTCTCGTAGGGATGGAAGAGGAGATAGTCGCGCTGCGCCACGGCCTCCCAGATCGCTTCCCCGGGAGGAATGTCCGGCACCGGCTGCGGCGGCCAGGCAACCGCGCGGGGCGCCGGCAAGGAAGGGACGCGCGCGAAATCGATCAGGAACCGGAGGTCCAGGGGCCCCGCGACGTGATAGACGCTCAGCCGATCCAGCCCGAACGCGGCCATCAGCCGCTCCGTGATCTCGTCGCTGGTCGTCGCCTCGATCTCCAGCCGCACCGGGTCGCCGCTCCGGCGCTGCTTCAATACGAGCTTCACCGCATCGACGAGATCCTCCGCCTCCTGATCGTCGGTCGCGAAATCGGCATCGCGCGTGACGCGGAAGAGCACCGCCTCCTTGATCTCGTGCCCGGGAAAGAGCTCTCCCAGGCGGCCCCGCACAACCTGTTCCAATAAAACGAAGCGCGAGCCCCCCTTGCTCCCCATCTGGATCCAGCGCGTGGACTGCCGCGGGAGCTGGAGCAGCGCAAAGCGCTCTCCCACGCCCTCGCGCGCGAGTCGGATCGCGAAGCACAGGGTGAGATTCGTGACGTGCGGGAAGGGCAGCTCCGGCTCGACCGCGGCCGGGGTCAAGATGGGCAGGATCTCCCGTGTGAAGAGGCGATCCAGGAACGCTCTTTCTTGCGCCAGCAGATCCTCGTCGCGCACGAACTGGACGCCGTTCTCCTCGAGATTCGGCAAGATCTCGCGCTCGTAGGTCGCGTAGGCGACGCGCACCATGCCATGGGAACGCTGCCCGATCTGGGCCAGCGCGGAGGGAACCGCCTCCTCTCCCTCGGCGCGGTCGATTCCGGCCTCGATGGCTTCCCGGAGTCCGGAGACTCGAACCATGAAGAATTCATCGAGGTTGGAGAAGAAAATCCCGAGAAATCGCAGGCGCTCGAGGACGGGGAGTGTCGGGTCCTCGGCTTCCTCGAGGACGCGCCCGTTGAAGCCGAGCCAGGTGAGCGCGCGGCTGAGGTAGCGAGGCTCCGCGGTCGAGCCGTTGCCCGCGCGGTCCGTCACGCCGTGACCTCGCGGAGCACCGGCTTCAGTCCGAACACCTCCTCGAAGAGGGAACCCTTCTGATCCAGCGTCAGCCGCTCGAGTGCGATGTCCTCGGCTGTCTCCACGTCGATCCGGAGCTCCCCCTCCTCCACCGTGATCTTCGGATTCTGGATCCGCTGCGCGTGCGCCTTGTCCAGGGCGTCCGCCACGCGGATGATCGCGCTGAGCCGGTTCACCGTCAGCCGCGCCGCTCGCGGGAGCGCCGCGTAGGCGGGATGATCGGATTGCGGCGTGCCCTTCCGATGATAGCGCGCCACGTTCGCCACGATCTCGAGATCCATCTTCGAGAGCCCGAACACCTCCGAGTTCACGAGGAGATAGTAGGCATGCCGGTGATGCCCGCGCGCCGCGACGTAGTTGCCGATGTCGTGGACGATGGACGCGACCTCGAGCAGGAGGCGCTCCCCTTCCCCCATGCCGTGCTGGGCGCGCGTGGCCTCGAAGATGGCGCGGGCGAGCGTCGCGGTGTGCAGGCCATGCCGCTCGTCGGCGCGATACTTCCTTGCCAGATTGAGGGCGGCCGCGATGGTCTGCTCCGGGAAGAAGACGGAGGAGCCGCTCTGGATGGAGCGGGCTACCTGTAAGAGAAGCCCGTCCCGGATGCTGGCGCGCGCGACCAGGAGGCGATCCACGGGATTGAGCTTGATCAGCTCCGCATACACCATGAACGCCGGCGCCAGCGATTCCGCCTCGGGTGTGGGAATGGAGTAGGCCGCCGCCACCTCCGCGGCGCTCATCCCGAGGATCTTGTCCGCCAGCGCGCGGAGGTCCTTTGCCGAAACGGCAGCAAGATCCCCCTCTCCCTGGAGGGCTCTCGCCGCGAAGCGCGCCTCGGGCCCGATCGCGATCAGGTTCGTGACTTTCTCGAAGGGAAGCGTGCGCTTCACCTCGTTCATCATTTCCTTCACGTTGTGCTGGATGAGCCGGGTCATCGCGCGCTTGTCCCCGAGCTCCGAGCGAAGGAGGTCGCGCATGCGAAGCGTGCCCAGCTCGTAGGTCAGCGAGCCCGCGACGTCCCCGCCGCGCACCAGCGCCCACTCCGTGCCTCCCGCGCCCAGCTCGAACATCAGGGAGTCCCCGCTCGTGAAGTCGGGGCGGTCGGCCAGCGCCCGCTGCACGGCGGCGAACGTGAGCAAGGTCTCCTGGGAGCCCTCGATCACCTCGACCTCGATTCCGGTAGCGAGGAATACGCGATCCACGAAGGTGTCGCGATTCAGCGCGGCGCGGACGGCGCTCGTGGCCACCGCGCGCGTGTGCGTGACGCCATAGGTATCCATGATGGCCCGGTACTGGCGAAGCATGTTCACCGACTTCTGGATGCTGGCGGCGGAGAGGGTCCCGGTGCGGAACGTCTCGCGCCCGAGCGCCAGAGGCTTCTGCACGTCCTCCAGCTCGCGGACCGATCCGTCCGGCTTGAGCTCCGCCAGGAGCATGCGCACCCCGCTCGATCCGATGTCGATGACCGAGATGACATGGGTCGCCACCGCCGCCCCGGGCACGGCCACGGGGACCGTGGGGGTGGTCGTGGTGGTATCAGGCACGGGTCTTCAGCACCGGTTTCAAGCCGAACTCCTCCTTGAAGAGATCGCCGCCCTTCTCCCCGACGGACCACTCGTCCAGGGTCACGTCTCCGCGCGTGCGCGCCTTCACGGTCAGCTGCGAATCCTTCGTCTTCGCAGCGACGCCGAGCACGTGCTGGCGGTGATCGTGATCCAGCGCGTCCGCCAGTCTCAGGATCGCCGCCAGGGCGCGCACCTGATCGCGGGCGCGCTCGGAGAGCGCCGAGTAGGATTCGTGGCTCAGGTCCGGCGGCGCCTTGCGGTGATAGCGGGCGACGTTCGCCACCACCTGCACCTCCTGCTCGTTCAATCCGAGGATCGGGGTCTCCGAGATGATGTAGTGGGCGTGGCGGTGATGCCCCGGGCCGGAGATGAAGTTCCCCACTTCGTGAAGCAACGCCGCGATCTCGAGAAGCAGCCGCTCGCGCTTTCCCAGCTGGTGCACGTCCTTCAGCTGATCGAAGAGAGACAGCGCCAGCGAGGCGACGTGGCGTGAATGTTTGGGATCGGGATCGTATTTTTTCATCACGGCCTGGGCGGCGTTCAGGGTCTGCGAGGTCTCGACCTTTTTCTTCCCTTCCGCGCCCGCCACCCTCGCCAGATCCAGGAGCACGCCGTCCACCAGTCCCACGAAGGGGACCAGGATGTGGCGCACGGCCGTGCGCTTGCCGATGTGCTCGAAGATCGCCCCGGCGGGAACGATCACGTCCGCGCGATCCGGCTTGAGGTCGTATTTCTTGGCTCGCTCCTCGGGCTCCATGTTCGCCAGCGCCTCGAGCAGCTTCGTGAGGCGTCCCAGCGGAACCGCGGCCGGCTTTCGCTCGGTGTCGTCCTTTGCCGCCTCGTTCTTGGCTTGGCCGGCGACCAGGGTCGCGATGGCCTCGATGTTGCCTCCGGTTCCGACGAGCTGCGAGACGCGGTGGCCGCGGAGGGATTCCAACATGGGGAAGCGCGAGGCCCGCAGCCGCTCGCGCAGGATGCGCAGCAGCTTCGGACCCGTGGCCTTCCCCACCTGCTCCAGCAGTCGGACCGTGCCCAGGTCATGCGACTCGACGAGGAGGATCTGCCCCTTCTGCAAGAGAGCCAGCTCGGCGGATCCGCCCCCGACGTCCAGGATCACCGCCGTGCCCCGGAGCGTCACCTTCTCACGCACCCCCAGCGCGACCAGCCGGGCTTCCTCGGTGCCCTCGATCAGCTCGAGGTCGATCCCCGTCTCGGTGTGCACGCGCTCCAGGAAGGCCGCGCGGTTCTTCGCCTCGCGCGTGGCGCTGGTGGCCACGGCGCGATGGAGCACCACGTCGTATTGCTCCATCAGCGCACGAAATTCCCGGAAGGCGTCCACCGCCGCGTCCAGCGTTTCGGGATCGATCCGGCTGGTCTTGAAGACCGACTGCCCCAGACGCACGGAAACCCGCTTCCGCTCGAGAATCCTGTACCGGGTCGGGCTCTTGAATTCGGCAATCGCGAGGCGCAGCGCATTGCTTCCCACGTCCATTCCGGCGCAGCGGATGGGAAACCGCGTCTTGTCGGCTCTCATCCCCCCATCTTACTGCATGTGCTAGACTTGGGATACATGGAGGAGGTTTCGGCGGGGTTACGAGGAGGTTCCAATGGAGTTACTCATCGTACGTCATGCCATCGCGGTGGAGCACGGCGATCCCGCGTACAAGCGCGATGACGATCGGCCGCTCACGCCCGAGGGGATGCACAAATTCCGCCTCGCCGCGCGCGGGCTCAAGGAATTCACCGAAAAGCCGGACCGGATCGTTTCGAGCCCCTTGATCCGGGCCCGCCAGACGGCGGAGATCCTCCGCGACGCCCTGGCGCCCGATCTCAAGATCGAATACTGCGACGACCTGGTCCCGGGCGGGGACTTTGCCCGCGTGGTGACGTTTCTGAGACAGCTCGGCGCGGAGCGCGTGGCCATCGTGGGGCACGAGCCGCACCTGAGCGGATTCACCTCGTATCTTCTCGTCGGCGACAAGTGCAAGGCGACCGTGGTGTACAAAAAGGGCGGCGCCGCGCTCGTCACCTTCCCAAGCTCTCCCGGCGCCGGTCATGGAACGCTCGAGTGGCTGGTGCAGCCGGGCGCCCTGCGCGAGATCGCCTCGACGCACTCCACGTAGCCCCGATGCTCGAACGAGAGCTGAAGTTTCGAATCTCCGAAGGGGACAGGCCCGAAGAGATTCGCGGCGCGCTCGAGCGTGCGGGCTTCCAGCTCACGCCCTCGGGCGCCCTCTCCCATGAGGATCGCTACCTCGACACCGAGGACTGGCTCCTCCACCGCGCCGGCCTCTCGCTGAGACTGAGGCGCGAAGGCGCGGACCTGCGCCTGGAGGCGAAGACGATCGCTTCCACGAGCACGGAATCGATGGAGCGGCTGGAGTGGTCGCAGCAGGCACTCGACCAGGGACCCCCCTGGAGCCGTCTTCCCGAGGGCGAGGTTCAGGGGCTCCTCGAGCCGCTGGCTTCGCTCCACGTCGTGAGCCGGCTGGGCGTGCGCGCGCGCGTCGCGAGCGAGCGGGAGATCTTCCGCTGGTCGCGCCAGGACGAGACCCTGGGCTCGGTCACGCTCGATGACGTCGGAGAGAATCCGGGATCCGAAGACACGGGGGCGGAGAGAAGGCACTACCGCGAGCTGGAGCTGGAGCTCCGGGAAGGCGCGCCCGATGTGCTTCGCGACGTTCGCACGGCATTGCAAGATTCCTTTGGATTCCATCCCAGTGCTACGACCAAGCTCTCCGCGGCTCTGGACGCGGCAGGAATTCAGGTGCCGGAGCTGGACGAAAGCCCCTTCAAGCCCCACGAGAGCGACCGGCTGGCGGATGTGGCGGTGAAGAACATGGGGCGACAGCTCGCGCGGATGTTCTGGTACGAGCCGGGCACGCGCGTGGGCGTGGACCCCGAATACGCGCACGACATGCGCGTCGCGACGCGAAGGCTGCGGACCGCCCTGCTCGTGTTCGCCGACGTGATCCCGGGCAAGGCGAGGCGCGAGTGGCAGCGCGAGCTGCGCTGGATCGGGCGCGGGCTGGGACGCGTGCGGGACTGCGACGTGGAGCTGGAGCGCGTGAAGAAAATGGCGGCCGGCGCGCCTGAACCCGAGCGCTCGACGCTTCTGATCTTCGCGAACCGGGTGGAGATCAAGCGAGCCCGCCGCCGCGCGAAGCTGCTCCGGCGGCTCGATTCGCCGCGCTTCGTGGCGCTGAAGGCGCTCGCGCGTCCCTGGATCGAGATGCGCGCCGACCAGGCGCTGGTGCGCGAGGGGGACGCGCCCGCCTACATCGCGGGCCCGCGGATCGTGGCCGAGTGGGATCGCAGGATGCTGGAGGCGTGCACGATCGCGGAACAGAATCCCACCGCCGAGAACGTGCACGCGCTCCGGATCGCCATCAAGCACACGCGCTATGCCGTGGAATACTTCTCGGATCTCGAGGGACACGGGGCGAAGCATCGCGCGAAGCAGCTGGGGAGGCTCCAGAACGTGCTCGGCGCGCGCCAGGACGCGGCCGTGATCCTTCGCCACATGCGCCGGTACGCGGCGACCATTCCCGGCGAGGATCGGGAGCTTCTCCTGGGCGCGCGGTCGGCGATCGAGAAGATCGACCGTGCCGCGCGCGTCAAGAAAAGCGAGCTACAGCAAGTGCTGAAACTCGGCGCGGATCAGGATCCGAGCTAGCCCGCCCAGACCGAAGCCTTCTTCGCCCACTCGCTCTGCGGATACTTCTTCTGCACCGCCTGAGCCGTATCTTTCAACTTCCCCGGATCGTTCGTTGCCTTGTACGCCGCGACCCCGGCCCAGTAGAGCGCCTGAGGGGCAGCCTCGCTCGTGGGGTATTGCTGGACCACGGATCTGAAATGCTTCTCCGCGTCCTCGAATTTCTCCATCTTGAAGAGCGATTTCCCCAGCCCCAGCTCGAGCTGCGCCAGCATGTCGTCCACGCCCAGGAAGCCCTCGATCCGGTGGGCCTCCTCGCCGTTGGGGGTGATGACGAGGATGGTCGGGGTCCACTGCGCTCCGAATCGCTTGAATGTCTGCGGCTGCTCCTTGATGTGAATCTTCGCGGGGATGAAGTTCGAGCTGATGAAATTCACCACCCGCTCGTTCGGATAAACCTCGGCTTCCAGCCGAGCACACCCGCTTCACTGGGGAGCGGCGCTGAAGTCCAGAAGTGCTGCTCTCCCTTGGGCTTTCGCGGCCTGCAACGCCTGATCGGGGTCCTTGAGCCAGCTGATTGCCAACGCGACCATAGGTACCTCCTCTGATTCTTGCCTTGCCCCCATGACCCGCTAGGTATTATTACGCGCTCATGGGGGAGCACTTGGCAAGCCACATTCGCGACGTAACCGAACCGCCTCAGACGCGGCCGGCCTCCGTGCCGGGTGCGCGTCCCAGGCCGGCGAGGAGCAAGAAACGGCGCCTGTGGCGCTGGGCGCTCGCCGTGGCCGCGATCGTGGCCTGGCTGGTCGTTCTTGCCGGCCTGAACCAGGCGCCACCCTGGACGGCGCTCCCGAGCGCGGGATCAGGGAACGTGATCGTGAATGGGGTCTCCGTCCCGGTACGGGACTTCCACAAGCTCACGAGCCGCCTCGGGCCGGGAGCGCGCGTGCGGCTCGAGAGCGATCAGGATCTCGATATCCTCAGCTCCGGCGTGCTCGGGCTGCAGCTCACGCCCGGCACCGAGGCCGTGCTCCCCGCAGCCCCCGGGCGCTGGTTCGGACGGAGCGGTGTGGCGCGGGTCGACCGTGGATCGCTTCGCGTCACGACCGGACTTCGCTTCGACGGCGCCCATCTCGCGATCATCACCCCCGACGCGACCGTCCGCCTCACCGGCACGACGGTGGCCGTGATCGCCGAGCCAGGGGGAACGTGCGTGTGCGTGCTGGACGGAACCGCCGACGTGAAGGCGAGTCGGGGCGGGGTCGTGCACGTGCCGGCGGGGACGCGGTGCGACATCGCGAGGAATGGGAACAAGGCGCCCCGGGAGGGTGAGATCCGCGGGGCCGAGCGCCCGAAATTGCAAGACCTGAGGGATCGGCTGCAGGCCGTGATGAACTAGAGGTACTCAGGGGTATGGGGGGCGCGGACGGCCCGGACGCCCGTTCAGTCGCGGGTCCCTCAGTCCGACACCGGTCGCGCCACCTGCTTTCTGCTATTCTGCCCCCGCATGAGGAGTTCTTCCCCGCGCTCCCTGATCCGATGCGCTCTCGCGACCGCGACGCTCGCGGCATGCGGCATCCTTTTCTCCTCGCCGGCGCGCGCCGCGTACATTCCATCCGAGCGAATCCCGACATCCAGCACCGTGTACCGCGATCTCGAGCGGCTCGCGGACAGCTACGCCAGCATGCCGGGCTTCCTCTCCATGCGCCCTTTGCGCGTGGCGGAGGCCGCGGCATTCCTCGACGCGCTTCTTTCCGTGTACCCCGAAGCCGAGTCCGACCCGGCGTTCCTCCGCGCGCGGCGCGAGCTGGATCCTGACGCGACGGGATCGACGCGTCCGTTCATCTACAAGATCGATGAAGACGAGAGGGTGAGCATTTCACCGTATCTTCGGATTCGGTACGAGGATGATCCGCGCAACCGCCCCGACGTGAATCGCGATTATCGCCTGGGCGGCAGGCTGGCGGCCGCGCCAGACTCGGGGACGATTCTCTTCGTCGACGGCTACGCGGGAACCGCGTCCCAGGGCGGACGCGGCACACCGAACTTCGGAACCGGGAACGCCCTCGTCGAGGGCATCGACTTCAATACGTGGATGGAGGAAGCGTACGTGGAGTTCCGGGCGGGACGCGTGCGCGTGCTCGGCGGACACACCTGGCTTCGCTGGGGGCCCGGCCGCGAGGGCACCCTGGCGCTGTCGGACGCGGCGCCGGCGCTGGATCTCCTGCGCGCCGAGGTGGGAATGTTCCGCGTGTGGCGGTTCCAGTGGTTCACGTCGGTCCTGGACCCGGGCGGTCAGACCTATCTGGCCGGGCACCGGATGGAGTGGTCTCCTACGCCGCGGCTCACCGTGGGCGTGACGGAGATGGCACGCTTCGATGGGACCAGCCAGGCACCTCTTTATCTGATTCCCTTCGTCCCCTACTCGTTCTGGGAAAAGCGACCGAAATCGACCACGGTCGGGGCGATTCCTGGGGACTCGACGGGGACCGCGTTCACCAAGAACAACGTGCTCCAGTCGGTGGACGCCTCGTGGACGCCGCGACGAGGCTGGCGCCTCTGGGGTGAGTTCATGCTCGACGACATCTCATTCTCGAAGGACTACAAGCCCGACATGGTCGGATACCAGGCGGGGATCGAGACGCGCAGGCGGGTGATGGCGCGGGGATCGGGCGAGAGCGCGCGAGCTGGGATGCTGGGCGCGTCCCTGGAGTACACCCGCGTGAACAATTTCACGTACTCGGTCTGGCACCATCACGATTTCGCGGCGGAAGGATTTCCGATTGGATTCGTACTCGGGCCGGACGTGGCCTCACTGGCCGGAGAGCTTTCGTACGAGCACAACGACGCGTGGGAAGTTCGCGCGCGGGCGGAGTGGCGGAAGAAAGGGGAGGGACGGCTCGGCGATTTCTACGATAAGCCCGCGGGCGGCAAGGCCGATGCGGCGAAGTTCGAGGGGATCGTGGAGCGGGAGACGCGCGTCTCGGGATCGGTGATCTATACGCCGGCGAGGTGGCTGCGGGTCGAGGGGACGGTCGGCGCGAGCGAGATCAAGAATCGCGGGCACGTCGTGAGTGATGCGGTCCGGAACGCCCCATTCCGGATCGCGGGCACCGTGCAGTGGTGATGGCTCGTAGATGAGGAGCGGCCGCTAGCCCTTGGTGTAGGGCTCCCACACGTAGGGCCGCTCGTAGAATCCGGGATAGCACTTCAGTTCTTCAACTCGCTTGATCACGACGGCGGGATTGCCGGCAGCGACCACTTGCCGATCACGAGCTTGAGCTCCCCCGGCTCCTTTCCACGCGGCGGCTTCCCGAGAACGAGAGGCGGCTCCAGCACGGCCCCTTCGCCGATCTCGACGTTCGGATAGACCTGGACCCCGGGAAGAACCTCGATGGCGGCGGCCAGGTTCAACGGAGCGCGCCCTTGTACGCGGCGGCCGCGTGCCCGTTCGTCGGCTGCTTCCTGGGAGCCACCGCGCCGTGCGGCAGGATCGGCTCGAGCCGGCTCCCATTCCGGGCCGAGCGCTCGATCGCCTCGAGCGCGCGCACGACTCTCAGCCCGTTCAGCCCGTCGGTCTTGGGTCTCTTACCGGAGAGGGCGCACTCGAGGAAATGATCCACTTCCAGCTGCAGCGGCTCCGTGGCGGGAATGTGGGGCGAGATGATGTCCCCGGTGCGATAGCTCAGCGAGAACTCATGGAAGGTCTCGGGATCCTTGAACTCCACGCCGCGATCGTAGATTTTGACGCGCTCCATGGAATTCGTATCGTCGTACACGAGCATTTTCTGGGAGCCCACGATCGTGGTCTGGCGGAGCTTGCTTGGCGAGAGCCAGGAGACCTGGATGTTGGCGATCGCGCCGCTCGCAAACTGCAGATTGATGAACGCGACGTCCGAGATCGCGCGCTGCACGTACGCGCCGCCCATCATCGCCACCGCCGACGGAGCCTCGTCGAGCCAGTAGAACAGCATCGAGAGATCATGCGGTGCCAGGTCCCACACCACGCTGACGTCTTTCTGATGGATGCCCAGATTCACCCGGATGGCGGAGATGTAATAGATGTCCCCCAGAGCGCCGGATTCGATGATCTCCTTGATGCGAACCACCGGCGGGGAGAACTCGAACGTGTGCCCCACCATAAGGGTCACGCCCGCCCGGTCGGCCAGGCGCACCAGGATCTCGGCTTCTTCGACGGACGCGGCCAGCGGCTTCTCCACGAACGTGTGGCGTCCGGACTCGATGCTCGCTTTGGCCAGCTCGAAATGCGTCGAGACCGGGGTCGCGATGAGAATGGCCTCGATTCCCCGGTCGGAGAAGAGCTGCTTGGTGCTGTTGACGCATTGGAGATGCGGAAAGCGCTGCCTCGCCCTGTCTAGATTTTTCTCGTTCGCATCGCACACCGTTACCGACTCCGCCCTTCGATTCTCGAGCACGTTCCGAATCAGATTCGGACCCCAGTAACCACACCCGATCACCCCGACGCGCATCGACCCTCCCCCTAGTAACCTCCCCGTCCGCGGATCATGGCGGGAACCGTACACAGTATTAGCAAGAGGTCCCCTCCCACCGTTCCGTGGTGTGCGTAATGAAGATCCAGCATGACCATTTCTTCGAAGCTCACCCGGCTCCGGGCCGTTACCTGCCACAGACCCGTGCACCCGGGTACGACGTCCAGCCGGCGCCGCTGCCAGGAGCGATAGAGATCCCACTCATAGGGCAGGCAGGGACGCGGACCCACCAGGCTCATCTCCCCGCGCAGCACGTTCCAGAGCTGCGGTAGCTCGTCCAGCGACAGGGCCCGCAGCCATGCACCGACCGGGGTGACCCGTGAATCCGCCGTGAGCTTGAACACCTTGGACCCGTCCTCCGAGACCGACGCGGGCGCTCCGTCACGGATGAACGACTCGAGGTACTCGCGATGCATGCGCGGGTCGTTTCCATCCGTCATGGATCGGAACTTGTACATGATGAATCGGCGCCCCTTCTGGCCCACGCGCTCCTGGCGGTACAGGATCGGCCCGGCCGAGGAGAGCTTCACCGCGGCCGCGATCGTCAGAAGCAGAGGCGAAAGAACGAGGAGGCCAAGAAACGCTCCGAGGACGTCGACGACGCGTTTGACGAACCCTTCCGGACCCGTGAGGTCGGGCCGGCGGAAGCGCATGGCCGGAGTGCCATCGGTCTCCCCCATCGCGGCTCGCGCCGCGACGACATCGAAACGCTTCGACGCGATCGTCACTTCCGCTCGGGCATCCAGGCACGCGAACGCGATGTCGAAGATCTCGTCCAGGTCCGTTCCTCGAGGCTCGAGGACCACTTCACTGACTTCCGCCTCGTGCACCATCCTTGCCGCGCTGTCCGGATCCACCGTGTCGAGCGGGAGCATCCACACCTTCCGTCCTCGCCCCACGGTGGACTCGACTTCTCTCATGAGGTCTCCCTCACGCCACGAATCGCCCAGGACGAGAACGGGGCCGCGCGTGAGCCGCCGATAGGTGCGGCGAGCCAGAGGCCTTGTGAGCAACAGTCGCGCGGCAACGAGGAACAGCGCCGTCGCCGGGAGCGACACCGAAACGGCAAGACGGCTCTCAAACGGGATCTCGGCCTTGAGCAGGAACGCCAGGAGATGGGTGAGAACCCACGCCGGCAGAAACGCGCTGATCACGCGTGCGATCTGGCTGGTCCTCGAGATGAGGATCCGCGGCGCGTAGGCTTCCCTGGCGCTCAGGATCGCGGACCACAGCAATCCGACCAATACGAGGAACCCGGAACCCGTTGGACTGAATGCGGCACTCAGGAGCGCTGATGGAGAAAATCGCACGAGTCCCGAGGCAGCGAATCCCAAGAGGACCGCAACGAGGTCCAGTGCGATGGCGGCGGAGATGGTGAGTCTGTGAAGGAGAGGCGAAACCGGCGGAATGGAAAGCCGAGTTCTTGGAGGTTCGTGCAGGTGCGCGTGCGTGCGCTCTCGCGCGACGAGTCCTTCGATCCTCAGCGCGGTCCTCCCGACGGTTCGTCACCGCCGTATCGGAGTTCGGACCACATCGGGGGGCCTTCCATGCCCCGCTCTGAACCGCAGTGAATCAGGCTAGCACCCGGGTGTCAATGGTTATTGGCTTGGGACACAGCAGCTAAGCCGAACGAGTTCACGCCCTGCATGACCTGCTCCAGCTGTTCGGGCATGAGCTCGGCATACATGGGCAGCGACAGGCACTCGCGGGCCCAGCTCTCCGCCTCGGGGAAATTTCCCTCGCGATGACCGAGGGGTGAGTAGGCGGCCTGAAGGTGGATGGGCACGGGGTAATGAAGCCCCGTCTGAATACCCTGCTCGCCCAGATGCGCGCGCAACGCGTTCCGGTGCTCCGAACGGATGACGTAGAGGTGATAGACGGGCTCGCACCCATGAGCCATGATCGGCGCCTGGATGCCGGAGCCTGCGAGCCCCCGGTCATAGAGGGCGGCGTGCGCCCGGCGCGCCGCATTCCATGTATCGAGGTGCCGGAGCTTCACGCCGAGCACCGCGCCTTGAATGCCCTCGAGCCGCGCGTTGTAGCCCACTTCGGCGTGCCGGTAGCGCTCCGTCTGTCCGTGGTCGCGCAGCCGCCTCACGCGAGATGCCAGCTCGAGATCGTTCGTCGCGACGGCGCCGCCCTCGCCGTAGGCTCCGAGATTCTTGCCGGGATAGAAGGAGAAACAGGCGGCGTGACCAAACGATCCGACGCGCCGCCCCCGGTACCGTGCGCCATGAGCCTGGCAGGCGTCCTCGATGACGAGGATCTGCTCCTCGGCGGCGAATTGGAGGATGGAGCTCATGTCCGCCGGCTGGCCGTACAGGTGGACGGGAATGATGGCGCGCGTGCGCTTCGTCCGGGCCTCGCGAAGGCGCGAGACGTCGAGGTTGCCCGTGTCGCGGCGCACGTCGACGAATACGGGACGAGCGCCCACGTGCGAAACTGCTTCCGCGGTGGCGATGAAGGTGTGGGCCGGAAGGATCACTTCGTCGCCCGGGCCGATGCCCAGTGCGAGCAGCGTCAGCTGCAGCGCCACCGTGCCGTTGCTGATGCCGACGACTTCCTCGACTCCGAGGTACTCCGCGAAGTCGCGCTCGAAGCTCTCGACGGCGGGACCCAGGACGAACGCGGTGTTGTCGATGACCTCCTGGATCGCGGCATGGACCTCTTCACGAATGTATCGGTACTGCGCTTTGAGATCTACGAAGGGAACGCCCACGGATTCCTCCCATCCACCACACCGACGTCCGGAGTGCCTCCCAGCTCCAATATGTGATCCACAACGGCGTCGCGAAGGCTTCCACCGCACGAATGCCGCCCCGCATGAGCCTTCCTCTGGAACGGAATCCTCGAAACGCTCTCCGGCTCGCGCACGGCGACGAGTCGACATCCACGGATCAGCTCCTGATCCAGGGCGCCGACCGGCCCGGTGAAGATGCTGTACGCCGGGGTGCCCAGAAGCGCCGCTTCGCGGTTCATCGTCCCACCTCCGGAAACCGCAAGATCGGCGGCCGCCAGAAGCGAGAGCCCGTCCATGGGGGCTTCGGGAACCAGAATCCTCTCGCAACGCGCCGATTCGGGCACATCGTCGTCAGGATTGCGGCGAAGCCAGACCGCTCTCACGTTCCTCGAGGTCGCGATTCGTGTCGCCAGCGCGTTCAGAATCGTTTCGCTGGCGCGGTCGTGATAATGCGCGCTCCGGCTGGGCGGACGCACGACGACGAGCACCTCTTCGTCACGGACGCCGAGACGGGCACGCAAGGTCGCATCGGGAACAAAATCGGCGAGATAGATCTCCTCCTTGAATCCGTCGAAGGGATGCCAGCGCTTGTCGGGATTCCGACCGGCCACGTCGCTGACAACGGCCCGGGGCACGAGAATCCGGTCGCAGAAATACCGGAAGAGCCAGGTCGAGACGTGCTCGTAGTCGAACATGGTGATGTTGGGAATGCCCAGGAGTCGCGCGGCAGGGGGCAGGGAGCGGGAGCCATGGCCGACCGCGACGTCGAAGCGGCCCTTCCTGCCGAACCGCGCCAGCTCCAGCATGCGTCCCGCGAGCGCCGTCGCCTTGGCGGCGGTTCCATGGGGCTGTCCCCTCCCCACGAGGGTGTACTCGATGGAAGCGGCTTCGAGCAGCTGAGGCACGTACGTTCGATCGCGAGCCGTAACTCCCACTTCGGCGCCTCTCTCCCGAAGCTCTCGGATGATCGGGCGGAAGATCTGAACGTGCGGGGCGTTATCGACGTCGATCCAGACCCTCACGCGACACCCGCCGTCGCCGGCTCAAGCTGTTCGGCGGGCCGCAAAGACCCGGCCGTGGCCATCGCGAGAGCCATCCAGGCCTGTGCCCAGCGGAGGAACTCGCGTTCATCACGGCGCCCATTCTGAATCCGATATGCGAAATGATCTTCGTCCGGAATCCAGAGCTCGCGAAGCGCCCAGTCGGCGATCGAGCTCGCGACCTGGAAAGCCTGGTCGCGCATCGTGGGGGTCGCATCCTCCCAGGATGCGAGCGCAGCAAACGTGATCAAGCCCTGCGCGGCCGAGTGCGCATCGAGCGGAGCGGAGTCGTTTAGGCGGAGCCTCGCGGACCCATCCAGGCCAAAGAAGCGGCGATAAACGGCCATTCCTCGATTCAGCGCCTCGGTCGGTACGCGGAAGCCCATGCTCCGGATCTGCATCAGAGATTCGATCACATAGCCCGTATGGAACGAGTCCATCCAGGCGCCCCCGGGATCGGTCGCATACGGCCAGGAACCATCGGGTCGTTGCGCTCCAAGGACGAATAGAAGGAGGCTCGTGCCCAGTGCTTCGAGATCCCGGTCGCTCTTGAGAAGGGCAACTCGCAGGATCAGCCGCGCAGCCAGCGCGGAGATGTTCACCACGCGCGTCCTGTCCCCTTCCGTATAGGAGAGGGCGGCGCCTTCGCCTTCCCGGGTCGTGTGAAGCCGGGAGGCCAGGAAGGTGGCCGCGCCAAAAGCCATCTCGGTAGCCCGCGTGTCGCCCAGCGCGCTGACGCACTCCAGCGCATGCCATCCGACCATCGAGGTCACAACCGCGTTTGGAGTGTTCGCGGGCGCCCAGAAGGAGCGCGACTGCCATGGGAACGGGTATCCCCAGCCGAGAGCGCTTCCCGTCAGGACCGCGCGGGCCTCGATCTCGTCCAGGAGCTCGCTTGCGAAATCGTGCGCTCGCGACTCTCCGATCACACGTCGTCCGCGTGTCACGGCGCACAGGAACAGTGCGAGCGCCTTGGGATTCACGCTCGGCGTCGGCGAAGCCATGCGGCGAAACCAGGGGAATCGCAGCACTGTCTGAGAGAAAGCGAACCGTGGCAGCGCACCCAGGCGCATCACGGGCGATGCGAGCGGGGACAGCAGGCCGTCGTACGGATCCGACCCGGACCAGCCGTTCCGTCTTGCCCTGTAGAGGGCGAGCTGGAATGCCTCCGCGGCCGTCACGTCACCACTCATCGGCGGTGATCGCGCGCGCTTCCCGTATCGAGCGAGCGGCCGCAAGTGTCAGAGCCGTGCTGAGAATGCTCTCCTCCTCTGGAATCGGCGTCTTCGACCCCGTGATCACCGCGCCCAGGAACGCCTTCACTTCCGCTCGATGCCCCTTGTCACGCGCGGGCCAGCTTTTGTTCCTATGCTTCCCTGCTCTGTGAATGGAAGCCGATCGGAAATCGTCGATGACGACCGAGGTTCCCGAGCGGTGGACCTCAATCCTCTCCTTGGCGAGAGACGAATCGCCATTCGACAGGTAGTCGATTCCCGCGGTCGCGCCATTCCGGAA
>DASQAV010000107.1:0-17688 GCA_035635575.1 Candidatus Dormiibacterota bacterium
GGCCACGGCGACTGCCTCTACCTTCCGGCGGGGAAGCCGGAGCCCTACCGGATCCACGGCGCCTTCATCTCCGGCGAGGAGATCGAGCGCGTGGTGGAGTTCCTGAAATCGCAGGGACGGCCGGTCGTGGCGGACGATTCCGCGCTGGAGCAGGTGCGGATCTCGGAGGAATCGGACGCCGACGATGAGCTATTCGAGGAGGCGATGCGGCTCGTGGTGCTGCACCAGCAGGCCTCGACCTCGATGCTTCAGCGGCGGCTCAAGGTGGGCTACTCGCGCGCCGCGCGGCTCCTGGATCTTCTGGAAGAGCGCGGCGTGGTCGGCCCCTCGGAGGGGGCCAAGGGGCGCGAGGTGCTGGTGACCGAACAGGAGCTGGCGGACCGGGCGCACGAGGCGCCGCCGGGCGTGGGGTCCAACGCGTGACCGGGCCCATCCTGTCGCACGGGCAACCCGCCCGGGTGGCGCTCGTGACGCTGGGGTGTGCGAAGAACCTGGTCGATTCCGAGATCATGGCGGGGCTCATGGCGAAGGGAAACTTCACCACGACCTCCGATCCCCGGGACGCCGACGTGGCGCTCGTGAACACGTGCGCCTTCATCGGGCCCTCGCAGAAGGAGTCGATCGACCGGATTTTGGAGATGGCCGCGCTGAAGCGCGAAGGAAAGCTTCGCGGCATCGTGGTCGCGGGATGCCTGGCGCAGCGCTACCAGTCCGACCTCCTGAACGAGATCCCGGAAGTGGACGCGGTGGTGGGCACCGGACAGGTGGACGCCATCGTGCGCGTGATGAACCGTGTGCTCCGCTCGCCCTCCTCACGGATTCTCGAGGTGGGACCCCCGGGAACCGCGGTGGATCTGGCGGCCCACCGCGCCGTCTCCACGCCGCGGCACGTGGCCTATCTCCGGATCGCGGATGGATGCGATTTCCGCTGCACCTTCTGCATCATCCCCGCGCTCCGTGGGGATCTCCGGAGCCGTCCGCTGGAATCGGTCGTCGAGGAGGCGCGCCGGCTGGCCGACGGGGGAACGCGTGAGCTTCTCCTGATCGCGCAGGACTCGACCTCCTACGGGGCCGACCTCTACGGGGAGGCCCGCTTACCCCAGCTCCTTCGCGCGCTGGCCCAGATCGAGGGAATCGAATGGATCCGCGTGCATTACACCCACCCGAAGACCTGGAGCGAAGCGCTGATCCAGGTGTTTGAAGAGGAAGCCAAGGTTTGCAAGTATGTGGACATTCCGCTCCAGCACGTCACGGACTCGATGCTGCGCCGCATGCGGCGCGAGGTCCGGCGCGCGGACATGGAGCGGCTGATCGAGACGCTCCGGAGCCGCATCCCGGGGGTGGCGATCCGCACCCATTTCATCGTGGGATTTCCGGGGGAGACGGAGGAGGACTTCACGGAGCTGCTCCGGTACGTGCGCGAGGCCCAGCTGGATCACGTGGGCTGCTTCGCCTACTCGCAGGAGGACGGCACGCCGGCGGGACGAATGAAGGAGCAACTTCCCGAGCGGGTGAAGCTCTCGCGCCGGCAGGCGCTCATGGCCGCGCAGAAGAAGGTCGCGGCGTCGGTCTGGGGGCGCTGGGTGGGACGCACCGTTTCCGTGCGCATCGACGGCCCGGTTCCCGGCCGCCCCGGCGTGGGTGTCGGACGTGTCGAGCAGCAGGGCTACGAGGTGGACGGCGTGACCTACGTGCGCGCGGCGGACGGCGCCTCAGCACCCGCCACGGGCGAGCGGGTACGCGCCCGCATCGTGCGGGCACGCCACTACGATCTCGACGGAGAGGTGGCCGCGTGAGCGCCCGATGGGCCTCCGCCGTGGCCGGCCTTCTTCTCTGGCTCCCGGCATCCTCCACCCTCGCCGCGAACGTGTTGCCGAAGACGCACGCGGCGGTTCTGGATTCCGTCGCCCACATGGTCGCCTCGGATCTTCTCCGCGGCGTGGTCCTGCCGCCCGGACGTCCGGTGCGTGTCATGGCCCCCATCCAGGGCGACACTCTGGGATTCTTCGAGCAGGCCATCGTGGAGCGGCTGCGGCAGGGGGGCACCGAGGTCCGGCTCCTCCCCTCCTCGCGGGCCACGGCGGAGCTGGGCATGCCGGTCGATGACGTCTCCTCGCCGCGCGATCCGCGCGGTGATTCCACCGATCTCCAGCTCCATCTCGCCGTCCGGAGCGCCGGCGTCTCCTACGTGCGCGCGCTCCGGAAATTCCCGCTCGGGATCCGCGGCTACCAGAGACTCGCCGCCATGCGGGTCAGCGCCAGTCTCGTCGACCTCTCGAACCACGAGGTGCTCTGGGCCAAGTCCGCTTCCGGCTCCTGCATGGACGAGGTTCGGAAGGGAGACCTCTCGTACGCGCAGAGCGGCTCCGGCGGCCTCAATCCCGGCATTCCACGCACCGGCGGGGGCCCGCGGATTCTCGAGCCCCTGATCGTGGTCGGCGTCGTCACCGGACTCGTCGTTCTCTTCTATTCGAACCGGAACTAGATGCGTCGGGCGGATCGAAGCGAGGCGGAAGGGGGAAGGGAATGAGCATCGCGGCCAAACGGCACATGCTGCTCGGCAGGGACTACTTCGAGCGCGGGTTCTACCAGGACGCCATCCGCGAGCTGCTCGAGGCGGTGAGGCTCCATCCGAATTTCCCCGATCTCCACAACCAGCTGGGCCTGGCGCTGAGCATGAACGGAGACCGCCGCCACGCGGCCGAGGAATTCCGCCGCGCGCTGGAGCTGAATCACAACTACGTGGAAGCGCGGCTCAACCTCGCGATCGTGCTGAACGAGATGGGGCAGTACGACGACGCCCTGCGCGAGTTCAACGTGGAGCGGCTGCGCGATCACGAGCAGGAGAATCTCTCGGCCGAGGTGCGGTCGTACCTGGCCGAGTCCCACATGATGCTCGGCGACACGTACCGGAACGTGGGCGTGCTCGTGGACGCGTCCCAGGAATACCGGAAGGCGCTGAAGCTCTCCCCGCAGTATCTCGACATCAAGAACAAGCTCGGGGCGACCTACTGCGAGATGGGCCTCTACCAGGACGCGGAGACGGAGCTGGAGGAAGCGCTGGAGCAGAATCCGCGCTACGTTGCCGCCCGGGTCACCCTGGGGGTCGTGCTCCTGCGCTCGGGGCGGAAGACGCGCGCGCGGGAAGAGTGGGAGAAATGCCTCGGGTTCGAGCCGGAGAACATCCGGGCTCGCGCGTACCTCGACATGCTCGAGCGGGAAACGTCCTCCGAGGAATCGCGGTCGCGATGACCCGGCGGATCGCGGTGTTCCTCTGCCTCCTGCCGCTCCTCTCGTGGCTGGGATGCGGAGGATCCCTCAAGGAAGGAAGACGGGAGGGCACTCCGGACTTCCGCGCGGCCAAGGCCGAGTACGACAAGGGCAACTACCTGGACGCGATTCCCGACTTCAAAGCCTACGTCGAGCAGTATCCCGGCACCGATCTCACGGACGACGCGCTCTACTACCTCGGGCTCTCCTACATCCAGGAGAAAGAGTACGCGCTGGCGTCCGCCCAGTTCGACCGGCTCCTGCGCGACTTTCCGTCCTCGCCGCTCCAGGCGGACGCCTTGTTGGAATTGGCCCGCTGCGACGATCTCCAGAGCCATCCCGCGCCGCTCGACCAGACCGAGACCCAGCGCGCGCTCACCCGCTACAACCAGTTCGTGGAGCAGAACCCCACCCACCCGCGCGTGGGGGAGGCCAAGGCGAGGATCCAGGTGCTGCGCGACCGGCTGGCGGAGAAGCTGATCCGGAGCGGCCGCCTTTATCTGAAATTGCGGAGGTACGCGGCCGCGGAGTTCTACGTGAAGCGCGTCCTCCGCGAGCACGCCGATTCCAAGTGGGCGGCGGAGGCGACGCGGCTGCTCCACGAGGTGGCGGTGCGGCAGGCCCGCTCGGAGTCGAAGGACGCCCTGAAGAAGGAGGCTCCCGACTCGACGAGGCAGGAGCCTAGGCGGAAGGCGGACGAGCGCACGCGCGGGATCGAGGCCTCCAAGTCCCCGGGATGAGCCGCATCGGGGTCTTCGGCGGGACCTTCGATCCGGTCCACAACGGGCACCTCATCATGGCGCAGGAGGCCGTCACCCGGCTCGGCCTCGATCGCATGCTCTTCGTCGCGGCCGGGCGACCCTACCACAAGCGCGCTCCCGACCTCGCCGACGTGAAGCACCGCGTCGCCATGCTCCGGCTCGCGATCCGCGGAAACCCCGCCTTCGAGGTCTCGCGCGTCGAGGCGGACCAGGCCGGCCCTTCCTACACCGTCACCACGCTCGAGAAGCTCCGGCGCACGCTCCGCGGCGACCTCTTCTTTTTGATGGGGCAGGACAGCCTCGAGGAATTCGCGCGCTGGCGGAAGCCGGAGCGGATCGTGGAGCTGGCCCGGCTCGTGGTCGTTCCCCGCGGCGGCGAGGATGTGCCCTCGCTTCCCGCCTCGATCCGGCGGCGCGTCCTCTATGTGAAGCCGCCCCGCATCGGGATATGCTCCTCGGAAATCCGCCGGCGCCTGAAGCGCGGGCTGCCGGTTCGCTACTGGACCCCCGACCTCGTTCTGAGTTACGTGACCCGCCATGGCCTCTACGGCACCCGGAAGCGTCGCCGCTAAGCAGATCCTCCTCGTGGACGGATCGGCGCTGCTCTACCGGTCCCACTTCGCCTTCGCCAGGAACCCGCTCCGGAATTCCAAGGGAGAGGTGACGAGCGCAGCGTACGCGTTCCTGAATACGCTGCTTCCGCTCCTGGACGAGCGCCAGCCCGATCACATCGCCGTGGTGTTCGACACCAAGGCGCCCACGTTCCGCCACCGCGAGTACAAGGAGTACAAGGCCAACCGCCCGCCGATGCCCGACGAGCTCAGCCGGCAGTTCCCGATCATCCGCGAGCTCCTGCGCGTGCTGGGCATTCCCATCGTGGAGCAGGAAGGGGTCGAAGCGGACGACATCCTGGGCACCCTGGCGGTGGAGGCCGCGCGCGCCGGCGCGGAGGTGTGGATTCTGACCGGGGACAAGGATTTCTATCAGATCGTCTCGGAGAAGATCCGGCTCCTCTCTCCGCCCGGACGAGGCGGACCGGTGGAGACGGTGGACCGCGCGGCGGTGCGCGCGCGCTTTGGCGTGGACCCCGAGCAGATGATCGATCTTCTCGCCCTCATGGGAGATTCCGTCGACAACGTTCCCGGCGTGCCCGGCGTGGGGGAGAAGACCGCGGCGCAGCTGATCGCGACCTACGGCTCGCTCGAGGGCCTCTATCGATCCGTGGATTGCGTGGCGAAGCCCGCGCTCCGCGAGAAGATCCGCGAGAACGAGGGAAAGGCCCGTCTCTCCCAGAAGCTGGTCACGGTGCGGACCGACCTCCCGCTCGACTTCCACTGGCAGGAGCTCGAGCGGACTCCGGCCGATCTCCACGAGCTGGTCCAGCTCCTGGATCAGCTGGAGTTCCGCGGATTGCGCAAGCGCTTCGCGGCGGATCTGGACGCCCAGCAGCCGACGGAGCTCTTTCCCGAGTTCGTGGCGGCCGAGGAGGCGCGTCCTCCGGCTCCCGCGGCGGTGCGTCCCGAGCGTCCTCCGCTCGGGGAGTACACGATCGTGCGCACCCCCGAGGCGCTCGAGGCGCTGGCGCGGGAGCTGAACGAAACGCACGACCCCGTGGGGTTCGACACGGAGACCACGCGATTCAATCCCATGGAGGCCGCGCTGGTCGGGATCTCGATCGCCACAGCGCCGGGGCGCGCATACTACATTCCGATCGGGCACAAGGAAGGCGGGAACATGGACCCCGAGCGCGTCCGCGAGGCGCTCCGGCCCTTCTTCGCCGATCCTTCGAAGAAGCGGGTGGCCCAGAACGCCAAGTTCGACTGGCACGTGCTCCATCGGTTCGGGATTCCGGTGCACGACGTCCTGATGGACACGATGCTCGCGGCCTACCTGCTCGATCCAGACCAGCCCAAGAACATCGACTACCTCGCGCGCACGCACCTCGGCATCGAGAAGATCCCGACCCAGTCTCTGATCGGGATCGGGCGCGACCAGGTCTCGATGGCCCAGGTGCCGGTCGAGCAGATCGCCGAGTACTGTTGCGAGGACTCGGACGTGTGCCTCAGGCTCAGCCCGCTCTTGCTACAGCAGCTGGATCGCTCCGAGCTGCTCCCCCTCTACCGGGACGTGGAGATGCCGCTGCTGGGCGTTCTCGTCCGCATGGAAGAGGCGGGGGTGAAGCTGGACGTGCCCGCCCTGAACGCCATGTCCCGGGCAATGGGGGAGCAGATCGCGCGGCTCGAGGGGGAGATCGAGGCGGCCGCGGGCGTTCCCTTCAACATCAACTCGCCGCGCCAGGTGGCGGAGATCCTCTTCGACCGGCTCAAGCTGCCGCGGGGAAGGCGGACGAAGGACGGCTATTCCACCGACGTGGAAGTGCTCGAGAGTCTGGCCGCGCATCACCCGCTTCCGAAGCTCCTCCTGGAGCATCGCCAGTATCAGAAGCTGAAGAGCACGTACCTCGACGCGCTTCCGAGGTTCGTTCGATCGGACACCGGGCGCGTCCACGCGACCTTCCACCAGATCGGAGCCTCGACCGGACGCCTCAGCGCGAGCGAGCCCAATCTCCAGAACATCCCCATCCGCTCCGAGGAGGGACGCGCGATTCGGAAGGCGTTCATTCCCGAGGGAGAGGACGGGCTCCTGGCCTCCTTCGACTATTCCCAGATCGAGCTCCGCCTGATGGCGCACCTTTCCGGCGATCCGGTGCTCGCCGAGGCCTTCCGCTCGGGGGAGGACGTGCACCGCACGACCGCATCGAAGCTCTTCGGCGTGCCGCCGGCGGAGGTCACCTCCGGGCAGCGCGCGCAGGCCAAGATCGTGAATTTCGGGGTGCTCTACGGCATGGGCCCGGTGCGGCTGGCGCGCGAGCTGGACCTCTCCCGCGCGCTGGCGGCCGCCTTCATCGAGGAGTACCGGCGCACGCTCTCCGGTGTCGCGGCCTACCTCGACACGATGCTCGAGCTGGCCCGCAAGCGGGGCTACGCGGAGACGATCTTGAAGCGGCGCTGGCCGCTGCCCGCGCTCCACGAGGACGGATCGCGGCGGGCCGAGGCGGAGCGGGTGGCGGTGAACATGCCCATCCAGGGATCCGCGGCCGACCTGATCAAGGTGGCGATGGTCCGGATCGACGCCTTGCTCCGCGATCGTCCCGAGCTGAAGTCGCGGATGATTCTCCAGGTGCACGACGAGCTCCTCTTCGAGACGACGGAGGGAGAGTTCGAAACGCTCCGGAAGCTGGTGACGGAGGTGATGGAGCGGGCGATCCCGCTCAAGGTCCCGCTCGAGGTCAACGTCGGGCACGGGAAGACCTGGGCGGACGCGCACGCTTGAGTTAGATTCACGCGATGCTCCGCATCGGAGTGACCGGCCTCATGGCCTCGGGGAAGACCGAAGTCGCGCGGCGCTTCGAGGAGCGCGGCGCACGGATCGTCGACGGAGACGCCCTGGGGTGGGAGGTGCTGGCCGACCCGGAGGTGCGCGGGCGGATCGGGGGCGCCTTCGGCCCAAGGGTTTTAGCGGCCGACGGGAGCGTGGACCGGCGAGCGCTGGGGAGGATCGTCTTTGGCGATGCTTCGGAGATGGACCGGCTGAACGCCCTGGTCCAGCCGATCCTCGAGCGGCGCGTGAGGAAAGCGCTGGAAGCGCCGGGCGGGGAAGAGGTTGTGGTGCTGGACGCGGCGCTCCTCGGCGCCTGGAACCTGGCCGCGGAGCTGGATGGCGTCGTCCTGGTCGAGGCGCCCGAGGAGACGCGCGTCGCGCGGCTCCAGGCGGCACGGGGGTTTCCGGAAGCCGAGGCGCGTCTCCGGATCGAGGGTCAGAGGCTCGCGCCGGTGCGGGGCGCGCGCCGGACGTGGCGTGTCGACAATCACGGATCGCGCGCGGCCTTGCTCCGGCGGGCCGATGAAGTGTGGGGAGAGATCGAGCAGCTTCGATCCGGGGCCCGGAGCGAGTAGAATCATCTCGGGGAGGCAGATCCGATGGACTTGATCAGCACGCGAAAGAGGCTCGAGGACGGACGCCAGATCCTGGCGGAACTTCGGAGCTATCTTTGACGTCGAGAACGCGGAGCGGCGAGCGGGCGAGCTGGAAGGAAAGATGCAGGCACCCGAATTCTGGAACGACAGCGACGCCGCGCAGAAGGTGGTCGCCGAGCTCAAGTCCCTGCGGCGGATCTACGAGCCCTACCGGGATCTGGAGCGCGAGGTCAAGGACGCCGAAGGGCTGATCACGCTCGTCGAGCAGGAGCCCGACGAGTCGCTCGCGGCCGAGCTGGACCGCCAGTCGAAGGACCTCCTGCCCAGGATCCAGGCGCTCGAGCTGCAGAGCCTCCTCTCCGAGGAGAGCGACACGCACGGCGCCATCCTCACCATCCATCCCGGCGCGGGCGGCACCGAATCCCAGGACTGGGCGGAGATGCTCTTCCGCGTGTACACCCGCTACCTCGAGCGCCGGGGGTTTCCTTCCCAGGTGCTCGACCTCCAGCAAGGGGAAGAGGCGGGAATCAAGGACGCCACCATCGAGGTGGACGCCCCCTTCGCGTACGGCTACCTCAAGGCCGAGCGCGGCGTGCACCGGCTGGTCCGGATCTCGCCCTACGATGCCAATCACCGCCGGCACACCTCCTTCGCTTCCGTGTTCGTCTATCCGCTGGCCGAGGGGAATGGCGATCTGCAGATTCCGGAGAGCGACCTGCGCATCGACACCTATCGCGCGAGCGGGGCGGGCGGGCAGCACGTGAACAAGACGGAGTCGGCGATCCGGATCACCCACATTCCCAGCGGAATGGTGGTCACGTGCCAGAACGAGCGTTCCCAGCACCGGAACCGGGACTCCGCGATGAAGATTCTCAAGGCGCGTCTCTACGCCCTGAAGATCGAGGAGGACATGAAGAAGCGGGAGACGCTGACGGGCGGGAAGAAGGATATCTCCTGGGGAAGCCAGATCCGCTCCTACGTCTTCCACCCGTACACCCTGGTCAAGGACCACCGCACCGATCTCGAGATCCGGGACGTCCAGCGCGTCATGGACGGCGACCTGGACCCCTTCGTCGACGCGTACCTTCGCATGAAGGAGCCCAAGTGAGCCCGGTGAATCCGCAGATCTTTCGGGAATACGACATCCGCGGCCTGGCCGACCGCGATCTCACCGACGAAGCCGCGCGCGCGGTCGGACACGCCTTCGCGCAGCGTATGAGCGAGCGCGGGAAGAAAGTGATCGCGGTGGGCCGCGACGTGCGGCTCTCCTCGCCCCGCATCCGGAACGCCCTCGTGCAGGGGCTCCTGGATCAGGGAGCTCACGTGATCGACGTCGGGCAGGTGCCGACGCCGGCGCTGTATTTTGCGATTCTTCATTTCAAGGCGGACGGCGGCGTCATGGTCACCGGGAGCCACAATCCCATCGAATACAACGGGCTCAAGCTGAGCGACGGGATCAACTCGCTTCATGGGGAGGAGATCCAGGACCTCCGGCTGCGGGCGGTCTCCGCAGGCGTGCTCCCGACGCGAGGAACCGTCGAGGAGCGGTCGATCGACAAGGAGTACCTGAGCGACCTCGTCTCCCGCATCAAGCTGAAGCGGAAGCTTCGCGTGGTCGTCGATCCCGGAAACGGGGCGGCCAGCATCGCGGGCCCGGAGTTCCTCCGCAAGATCGGGTGCGAGGTGGATGCCATCTTCGCCGAGCCGGACGGGCGTTTCCCGAACCACCTGCCCGATCCCACCGTTCCCGCACTCATGCGCTCCTTGCAGCAGCGCGTGCTCGAGACCCGGGCCGACCTGGGAATCGGATTCGACGGTGACGCCGACCGGGTCGGCGCGGTCGACGAGAAGGGCCGGCTGCTCTACGGAGACCAGCTTCTCGCGCTCTACGCGGCCGACGTCCTGGCCACGCACCCCGGGGAGCCGATCATCTTCGAGGTGAAGTGCTCCCAGGGGCTCGTGGAGTGGGTGCGGGCGAAAGGTGGGGAGCCGGTGATGTGGAAGGCCGGGCATTCCCTCATCAAGGCCAAGATGCGCGAGACGAAGGCGCCTCTGGGCGGCGAGATGTCGGGGCACATGTTCTTCGCGGACGAATTCGCGGGATACGACGACGCGCTCTACGCCGCGGGGAGGCTGCTTCGCATCCTGGCGGCGACCGAAACGAAGCTCTCCGCGATGGTCGATGCGCTGCCGCAGTCGCGCTATGTCTCCACGCCCGAGCTCCGCCTCGACTGTACGGACGAGCGCAAATTTGCTATCGTGGATGCGGTTCGCGAGCACTTCGCCCGGCAGTACGAGGTCATCGACATCGACGGCGCGCGCGTGCAGTTTGGCGACGGCTGGGCGTTGGTCCGGGCATCGAACACACAGCCCGTGCTCGTGGTGCGCTTCGAGGCGGTCAGCAAGGAACGGCTGCAGGCGATCATGCGTGAGGTCTACGACGTGCTCGCCACGTATCCCGAGGTCACGGTCCCCGCGCTTCAAGTGTAAGCGCCGCCCCCCGCGTCGCGCCGGAAGGAAGAGAGCATTCGTGGCGTCTCGGTCCGGCCGCGCTCCACTCCCGGCTTCTTCGACCCTGCTTCGAGCGGCGCGGCACTACGGTATCGCCGTGGTGCTGCTCGCGGCCGCCGCGATTCATCCCCCTGCCGCGCTCGCCCAGGACGAACAGCTCATCAACGACGACCGCCTCCCGCGGTCCCAGTTCGCGCCACGCCCGGCCCGCGGCATCACCGGCGCCCTCGTCGTGGCCTGGTCGGACGGGAGGAACGGTCCCGACAATTTCATCGACTACGACATCTATGCGATGACCATCCGCGATCCACAGGCGCTCGGCTCCACCGTGAACCGCCGCATCAACGACGACTCGGCCCCGGCGACCCAGGGCCTTCCGGACATCGCCTCCAGTCCCTCCGGCACGATGCTCTGTGTCTGGGAGGACAGCCGCGGTGGGAACCCGGACGTCTACAGCGCCGCGCTGGATTCGCTGGGCTTCCGCACCACGCCGAACCTCCGCATCAACGACGACGTGGGCGTCGGCGAGCAGCGGACCCCTCGCGTCTCGGCAGTGGGGGCCAACCAATACCTTGTCGTTTGGGGGGACCAACGAGCCTCGCATTCCGACATCTACGGGTCGTTTCGAAACGTGAGCGGCGGACCCCTGGGTCCCAATTTCATCGTCTCGCCGGATACGGTTCCTGGCGGGAGCTTTCAAGGGGAGCCGGCGGTCGCCACCGACGGAAACGGCCTGTCGCTCGTGGCGTGGCTGGATGGCCGGGCAGGAGGCTCCTTATCCACTACCTTCGATATCTACGGACAGTGGATCGACTCCACCGGAGCCATGATCGGGACGAACTTCCGGATCAACTCCTTCTCCCCGCAGCAGGCCGCTTCCCCTGCCGTGATCGCCGATCCAACCCGGGGATTCGTGGTCGCCTGGATCGACCGGCACCTGGGCACCTCCATCGATCCCGGGGACGTCTTTGCCCAGAGGTTCGGTCCCACGCGCGCGCCGATCGGCGGGAACGTGAAAGTGAATGACGACGGGCTGGGCCGGAATCAGAAGAACGTGCGGGGAGCTCCCGGACCCGACGGCGCGTACCTCTTCTGGGAGGATCAGCGCGACGGCCTGGGGCTGGACGCGAACGTGCGGTGCGCGAGGGTGCCTTACGACGCCTCGCTTCCGGGCGCCAACTTTCGCGTGAATTCCAGCACGCTCGGAAGGCAAGGAACTCCGAGCGCGGTATGGGACGGCCGCGACGCGTTCCTCGCCGCCTGGGAGGACTCCCGCAACGGAGCGCCGGACGTCTACGCGATCTCGATCCTCCCCAACGGCACGCGCAGAGGATTCGATACGCAGCTGAATGACGACGCCGCGCGGAACGATCAGTGGGCGCCCCGCCTGGGGCACGGCACCGGAGAATACCTGCTCACGTGGATGGACCGCAGGAACAGCAGCAACGATCTTTTCTCGCAATGGGTGGCCACGAACGGCGGGCGCGAGGGAACGAACACGCTGATCTATTCGGAGACGACGACCACCCGTGCCGTCGCGAGCAACGCGGCGGTCGCGCAAAGCGGCGTCGCCCTCCTGGCGGCCCAGGTGACGCGCGATTCGGACGCGGGGGAGATCCGGGGATTTCTCTTTCTCACGCGGGGAAACGGCCCGGCGGCCTCGTTCTGGATCAGCGATTCCCTGCAGAGCGCGCAGGCCAACCCGGTGGTGGTGTCGCGTGCCGGTGTGTTCGCCGTGGCCTGGATCGATTCGCGCGAGCCGGTGCCTCGGATCTACGGCCAGAGGCTGAGCGAAGCGGGGATTCGGCTGGGGCAGAACCACCCGCTTCTCTCCGTGGCTCCGGCCGATTCGCCGCTGGGATTCGATCTCGAGACCGATGGATTCAACGGAGGCTACTGGCTCCTCTACGCGGACGGAGCGTCCGCCGATCAGAGGCTCTGGCTGGCGCACCTCACGTCCACGCTCGATCCCGACGGACCCCCTACCGAGGTGGCCGCGGCGTTCGGCGGGCCGAAGCAGGATCCAAAACTCGCGGCTTCGCCCGTGGACGGGAGAGTGGAGGTCGTGTGGCAAGGGGTGAAGCCCTCGGGTCAGAGCGAGGTCTACCAGCTGACGCTCACTTCCAACCGGGTGCCGCTCGGACCGGTGATCGAGATGGGAGATCCCAGTATCGACGCGGCGCGGTCGCATCCCTCGATCGCGCTCGTCGATACACGGTCCGCGATCACCTGGCAGGAGAGGCGGGACGGAAACTGGAGTATCTGGATGCGGGTGATGCAATCGGGCGTGAACCCCGTGAGCGGCGCGGTCCGGGTGGACCAGGATCCCGGGCAGGCGGATCAGTTCGAGCCCGCGGCCGCGCTCGATGCCGCGGGGCACGCGTTCTTCGTCTGGACCGACCTCCGTTCCATCTCGAGCGGCTCGGACATTCTCTCGAGGGTGATGGAGCTCACGCCCACCGCGGTCGACGACCTTCCGGCGCCGCCACCGGACCCGCCTCCCGCGCCTCCGGCCCGGATGCGGGTCGGGCCCGCGATGCCCAACCCCTTCTCGGGAGTCATGGGGATTCCGATCGAGGTGCCGGCGGACCGGAGCTCCCACGTGCGCGCGACCATCCTGGACGTTCAGGGCAGGGTGGTCAGGCACCTCTATGATGGAGAGGCCTCGGGAGGCAGGATCGTCCTGCGCTGGAACGGCTCGGACAGAAACGGGCGGGAGGTATCGAGCGGCGTGTACTGGCTGGTCGCGGAATCAGGAGGGGAGCGGCATGCGATTCGTCTCGTGCGGATTCGGTAGAGCCGCGCTCGGGCCGGTCCTCCTGTGGGCCGCTCTGGGTTCGGGCGCCGCGTGTCCTTTCGCGGAAGCGACGACCGCATCAGCCGCCGTCCCCAGGGACGCCGAGGCACAGGCAGCCCTTGCGGCCTCCCTCGTGTGCTCGCCGGCTCCCGCCGGGTTGCGGGCCGTCTGGTACGACGTAGCCGGCGACCCCGCTTCCATCCTCGACCGGCTGCGGCGCGCCGGGCTCGAGGTCGCGGTGGCGATTCCGCCCCACCTCTATTACGTGCGCGAGACGGGGAGGACCGGGGTCGCGCTCCCGGCCGGATTCAGCTTCCGCGGCGCGCCGGGGCTGTCCCCGGCCCGCAGCGAATCCGAATCGACCGACCTCTTCCAGGGAACATCGGATGCCCTGCCGCCGCTGCTACAGCCTTCCACGCCTCGCCGGATCGCACGCGCCGCGACCAAGGACGGTCTCCCGTTCGGAGCGCGATGGTTCGACACCAGCGAGTTCATGATCGGCAGGGTCGCGGTCTCCATCCTCTTCCCGGAGAGCGACGGCAGCCTTGATCCCAATCTCTACGACTGGACCCCGGCGCTGCGCGACTCCGTCGTGCGCTCGGCGGTGCGGGGCCTCAGCAGGTGGAGCTCCTTCGCGGCGGCACGGGGCGTGCCGCTCACGTTCGCGATCGAGACGCACTTCGGGCTGGCGACGAAATACGAGCCGATCAGCCGGACGGTTGCCGAGGAGGACAACTGGATCCAGGACATGCTCTCGGGATATCTCGGCTACAAGAGCGATGT
This sequence comes from Candidatus Dormiibacterota bacterium, assembly GCA_035635575.1. GTDB lineage: Bacteria > Eisenbacteria > RBG-16-71-46 > SZUA-252 > SZUA-252 > WS-7. Next base: position 14,100 of record DASQAV010000107.1, read on the forward strand.
GATCACGCTCGCGTACGACGCGGCCAATCGAGCCCGCTCGCGGCAGGGGGCGCAATGGGCCGCGCTCCTCATCGCGGTGCAGGATGATTCCAGCCGCACGGGAACCTTCCCGGACGGGCTGTTCTCGCACGCACGCCTGGGAGGGCCGTACTTCGTCACGCCGGTGAAGAACGCGGGCGTGGCGCTCGGGGGAGCAACCCTCGATTCCTACATCGAGCACGAGATGGCCCACATCTTCTGGGCGCTGGACGAGCACATCCCCTCGAACGGCTGGTGGTCCTGCGTGCTCACCACCGGCTACCTGAACATCCCGAACACCAACTCGGTGGTCCCCGCGGACGGCTACTGCGGCTCCTCCGTTCATTGCGTCATGAAGGGCAACTATCCGGACGACGCGTGCCTCTTCACGCAGGGTCAGATCGGATGGGCGGATCGAAACGGCAACGGGAAGCCCGATCTACTGGAAACGCGCTCGGCGGTGGCTCCCGACTCCGATCAGTACCGCACCACGGCGGGAACTCCGATCACCTTCCGCGGGCGGGCGCTCGAGGTTGCGCTGGCCAATCAGAACCCCTACCACTACTTCTTCGGGGACTCGATCTCCGCGGCGACCGTCGATTCGGTGGTGTTCAGCATCAACCACGGACCCACCCAGCAGACGCTTCCGGCGGACGGCGTGTTCGATTCGGGGCGCGAATACTTCACGTTGACCATCCCGCCGCTCCCCATCGGGGACTATACGGTCGAGTGGTCGGCATGGAACTCGAACGGGCTGCCGAGCGCCCAGAACGTCATCACCAACCTTTCGGTACGCGCCCCCGGTTCTCCGCCGGGTCCCGGAGGCCCGGTGACGCCGGCCTCCATGGAGCTCCGGTACGGGCCGACTCCCAGCCAGGGATCGGTACGATTCACCCTCCGTGGGAAGCCCTCGAGCGAGGGATGGGGCAGGGTGTATGACGTGAACGGACGCGAGGTCGCCCGCTGGAGGCTGCGCCTGTCCGCTTCGGGCGCGGCCGACTGGACCTGGACGGGACGAGTTGCGAGTGGCGCAATGCTTCCCAGCGGCCTATATTTTCTCTCGATCGAGGTGGATGGCGCCGCCCTGAAGCGGCGCCTCGTCATTTCTCATTGAAGGAACCGTCCCCCGTGAGCTCCCTGGAACGACTCGCGCCGGCCCAGCCTGCCCTGGAACCTCCTCCGTCCTCCCTGCGAGGAAAGCGTTACGGGGAGGATCGTCTCTATCTTCTCGTGCGCGATCCGCGCACGGTGCTCGCGGTCTGGGAGGTGACGCCGGCGCTCCACGCGCGCGCCCAGGCCCTGGCGCGGGATCGCGGGGCTCCCCTTCGCTATCGGATCGTCATCGAGCGGCGCAAGGAGGAGGACGGCCCGTCCGCGGTCGCGGCCACGGTGGATCTCCCCGACGCGCTCCAGGGCGACCGGTGGTACGTGAAGCTGCCTCAGTCGGGGGGAGAGTGCCGCGCCGTTCTCGGGATCTGGATCGCGGGGGCGCTGGAGCCGCTCCTCACGTCTTCGTGGGTTCCGGTCCCGCCAGATGGTCCCTGCGCCGAGGACGGCGCGTGGGAGCTGACCGAGGAGGCGAAGTCCTGGCTCCTCGAGCGGGCCCGCGCCGCGCGCGCCGCGGCGGGTGCGGCGAGCTCGGCCAACCGCTACCTGGATCCCGCGCCGCGCGAGACTCCCCGCTGAGCGAGACCCGGATGACCCAGGGCTACCTCTGCTTTCTCCTCCACGCGCACCTGCCGTACGTGCGGCACCCCGAGATCGAGGACTCGCTCGAGGAACGCTGGCTCTTCGAGGCGCTCACCGAAACCTATCTGCCGCTCCTTCGCATGCTGGAGGAGCGCGCGCATCGGGGAGCGCGCGGCCGCATCACGATCTCGCTCTCGCCGACGCTCCTCGGAATGTTCGAGGATCCGCTCTTGCGCAAGCGCTACGCCTACCGGCTCGGGAGGCTGGTGGAACTGGCCGAGCGGGAGGTCGCGCGCACGCGGCACGACGCGCGCTTTCAACCGCTCGCGCTCCATTATCGCGACCGGTTCCAGGAGAGCCTCGCGCAATTCGAGCAGCGCTACCGCCGCGACGTGACCTCCGCCTTCAAGGCACTCTTCGAGGCGGGCCAGGTGCGGCTGATTACATGTGGTGCGACGCACGGATACCTGCCGCTCATGAGTCTTGGCGCGCCCTCGTGGCGGGCGCAGATCGGGACGGCGGCGCGGGAGTTCCAGCGCCATCTCGGCCGGCCGCCGGAAGGGATGTGGCTTCCCGAATGCGGCTACACGCCCGGAGTCGAGTCGGTGCTCCAGGAATTCGGGATCCGCTTCTTCGCGGTCGACACCCACGGCATCCTCGACGCCTGTCCGCGCCCGCTCCCCGGCACCTACGCGCCGTTTCGCACCGGGGCGGGCCCGTTCGCGCTGGGGCGCGATGCCGAATCCTCGCGTCAGGTGTGGAGCGCGGAAGAGGGCTACCCCGGGGACGCGAGCTATCGTGAGTACTATCGCGACCAGGGCTTCGACCTCCCGATGGAGCAGGTGCGCGAGTTCCTTCCGTCGGGAGGGACGCGGACCCATCTGGGGCTCAAATATTATCGGATCACGGATCGGAGAAGCCCCCACCGGGAGCCCTACGAGCCCGCGCGCGCCAGCGCCCGCGCCAAGGAGCACGCGGCCCACTTCCTCCGCGAGCGTGCTACCCAGGCCCGTGCCGCGGCCGAGCGCATCGGGCAGCCCGCGCTGCTCCTCGCTCCGTACGACGCGGAGCTGATGGGGCACTGGTGGTACGAGGGGCCCGAGTGGCTGGGGCAGGTGCTGGAGCAGGCGGAGCGCCACCCGGAGATCGAGGTGGTCGATCCCATCGAGGCGATCGACCGGATCCCGCGCGCGTGCGCCGGAAGCCTGCATCCTTCGAGCTGGGGGGAGGGAGGCTACTCGGCGGTGTGGCTCGATCCTTCGAACGACTGGATTTACCGGCACCTGAATCATGCCGCGGAGCGGATGCGGCAACTCGCTCAGGCGAGGGACCGCTACGACCCGCTCCAGAAACGAGCGTTAGCACAGGCGGGGCGGGAGCTCCTGCTTGCCCAGTCGAGCGACTGGGCGTTCATCATGCGCACCGGCACCCTGGTGCCCTACGCCGTCCGGCGCACCGAGCTTCATCTGGGGCGCTTCGGCAAGCTGGAGGAGGGGCTGCGCCAGGGCCGGGTGAACGCCGCGGAACTCGCAGAATTCGAGGAGCTTGACCCGATCTTCCCGGCCCTCGACCCCGGGCTTTTCACTTGACAGCATTTCGCGACAGAACGTAGGCTACGAAACGCGTTCCCCCCCAAGGTCCGTGTGATCAAAGGAATATAGATGCCCCGGAGTTCCATCGTTCGAGCAGGGATTCTTTTTGCCGTCCTTCCCTGGTTCGCCATTTCGTGTGGCACCAAGACCGCAACGGAGCCAGGGCTCAATCAATCGGTTACCTCGGTTTCGGCGCCCGAGCAGTTCCTGAATTCGGCCCAGCAGGAGCATCGCGAGCTCATCCTGGACGGACGCCCGACCCCCATCGAATGGAACATCGCGGGCCCCCC
>DASQAV010000108.1:0-2530 GCA_035635575.1 Candidatus Dormiibacterota bacterium
CGGAAGTTGTGGGCGCGGAATCGATCGGTCAGCTCGGTATAGTGCTGGATCGCCCCGAGCGTGACCGCGTAGGGAACGCGCGACACTCCCGATCCATCGCACCACCAGAGCGACACCTTGGCCGAGTCGGAGCCCATCACCAGATTCCGGTCGAGGGACCGGGCGATCAGGGTCTCGCGAGGCGGGTAGAGGGCTTCCGCGATGCTGAGCAGCTTGAGCTCGCCCGGCCCTTCGTAGCGGCGATGGATCGCGAGCGTGAAGTCGCCCTCGGCCTCGACGCGATCGATGGGCCGATCCGCCACGAGCTGTTTCCGATCCACGAAGTAGCCGGGGGGCAAGGCTGCGTTTCCGACTCTCGTGCCGGCCGCATGTACCGGCGCGACGCTTGGAACGACGAGAGACGCGAGAAGGATCCCGAGGCAGATCAGGCGCCGGATCACGATGGTCCCCTTGGCCCCGAGTCGGGCCGAACCGCCAACTGGATTGGGTGAGTGGCGCGGAGGGTCGCGCCTCGACAGGCACGCTACCACCCTTGACGCCGGCGCTCCAGAGCCGTTTGCCGGCTCCTGGATTCGCTTGACGGCGGGCCTTCTTTGTTGAATATTGCCCACCCCACCGCAGAAATGCCCTTGGCCCAATCACAGAGGCGATCCTTGCGAAGCCGGAGCGCATCATCCCCTCGAAGCGGCTGGATCGGCTGGAAGAAAGCCGTTCCCCTGCTTAGCCTCCTGCTGCTCGGCCTCTGCGGCACGGCAAGCGCGCAGGTGCAGGGACAGGTGGTCATCATCAAGACGCCCTCCGCCTACCCCGCCGACTGGCAGCACTCAGGCAACTTCGCCAACATGGTCATGATCAACAACGCGAACGAGCCCATCGACTGCCTCATCGAAGGACTCCTGCTGTCGAGCGATGGGAGCGGCACCACCAGGCCGAGTCCCCGGCAGTTCCCGCCGGGAGCCACGTTCCTGCCCACTCCGAAGCTCGCGGAGTGGGCCAGCCTGGCCCTCTACGGCAAGCTGAAGAGCAGCGTCGACAAGACCGGTCACCTTCCGGATGGTACCTACACGCTCACGATCCACTGCCTGAACGTCCGAACGGTCAGTGGGCAGCCGCTCGCAGACTTTTTCACGGAGACCACGTTCGTGGTGTCCACCCCTCAGCCGCCGTCGCTCCTCTTCCCGCCGAACGAGTCCGTGATCGCGGTTCCGAATCCGGTGTTCCAGTGGACGCCGACCCTTCGTGCCTCGGGCACGCAGCCGGCCTATCGCCTCCGCGTGGTGGAGATGCTCCGCGGCCAGACGTCCCTTCAGGCGATCGAGGCGAACTATCCCCTCTTCGAGATCAACGTGCAGGACGCGACCGCACTTCCCTATCCGGTCTCCGTCCCGTCGCTGCTCGATGGCCGTACCTACGCCTGGCGCGTCCAGGCAATCGAGGCCCCGATCGCGCTCGGCAAGGCGCAACAGGGCCTGATCATCCCGGTGGGAGCCAATGAGGGAAGGAGCCAGGTCTTCACCTTCACGTGGCGGACGAAGGTGCGCGGCCTCGGGACGGCGGAGGCGGCAGGCGGATTCCCTGAGGGCCGGGCCCCGGAGAAGGAGGAGCCCCACGGCGAGGGCCCGCGCGCCCCGCAATATGAAGAGCGAACGTTCGCGGATCGTCTGGTCGAAGCCATGGTCGCCCGCTGGACCCCGGGAGCTCGTCCCTCGAAGAGCGCGGCGGAATTCGCCGCGGCGCGCCGCGCCACGAGGGCGGACCTGAGGCGCGCGCTCGAAGGTACGGTGTTCGCGGCCGCCTACGATCGGAGCCAGGCGATGTTCGGCCCGAGTCTACCCGCCGACACCACCGCTCCCGCGCTTCCAGACGCGCCGGCTCCAGGGGTCGAGACGCCCGCGGTGGAGCCTTCCCCTCTGGAAGAGCCGGCGCCTCCCGCTCCGGCCCCCGCGCCGGCGCCGGTGCAGGGCCTCGGCCCGAACTGGTTGAAGCTCCACGGCGGGGCTTCGATCTCGGGGGAGACCTACAGCCGCGACGGCGTCGGCTCGCCCACGCGGCCCTTCCAGAGCGGGCGCGTGACGACCGGGCTCTCCTTCGGCCTCATGAACGACCGGCTCCGCATGCCGCTCAACGCGCTCATCTCGGGGGATCAGGTCGCGTTTCGCCAGAACATCAATCAGGTCGGCCTGAGTCCCCGGTTCCGATGGGCGGGGCTGGAGGCCGGGAACTTCGCGCCCCAGTACTCGACCTATACGCTGGCGGACGCCACGATCCTGGGCGGCGGACTGGATCTCACTCCCAAGAAATGGCGCCTGGGGTTCGCGAGCGGCCGGATCCGGAAGGCCATCGCCATCGATCCGCTCGTCCTCGTCCAGCCCCAGTTCGCGCGCAACGTGATCGCGGGGCGGGTGGGGTACGGTGATCCCCTGGCCAACACGGTGGAGGTCTCGGTGATGCGGGCCAAGGATTCCTCGAAGTCGCTCGCAGATCCGGACACCACCCTCATCGTCACGCCCGAGGCGAACACGGTCTATGC
>DASQAV010000109.1:0-28388 GCA_035635575.1 Candidatus Dormiibacterota bacterium
CCTCGGCCGCGATGAGCACCTTCCTGGACCAGGAAGGCGTCCCGCTGGTGACCGCTTCCGTGCTTCCGGATGGGCGGGTGAAGCTGAGCCAGAAGCGGTTCCTGAGCTATGGCATCGCGCCTCCTCCCGAGAAGCTCTGGCGGATTCCGATCGTCCTGAATTCCTCGGATGGCTCCCAGGTCAAGACACAGCACGTGCTCCTGACCGAGCGCGAGATGACCGTGGATCTGGAGGGCGGGAAGACGCCCGCCTGGATCATCCCGAACGGCGGTCCGGCCGGCTACTACCGCTGGAGCGTCCCCGCCGACATGATGAACCGGATCGCGGAGAATGCCGGCACCGTCATGAATCCCGTGGAGCGCGTCGGATATCTCGGCAATCTCACGGCGCTCCTCGACGCGGGGCTCCTGCGCGGCAACGAGTACGTCCGCCTTCTCTCTCGATTCGCGGACGACCCGTCTCCGGAAGTCATCCTGGGCCTCATGGACAATCTCACCGTGGTCCGCCGGGTTTTCGTGACCCCGGAGCTGGCGGACCCGTACGCCGCCTACGTCCGCCGGAATCTGGGCCCCGCGCTTGCGCGATTCGGGCTCGCGCGGCGAGAGGGTGAAGGGGACGGCGTGTCCCTTCTCAGGCCCGCGTTGATCCGCGCGCTGGCCGAGGATGGAAAGGACTCGAGGGTCCTCGCCTTCGCCGACTCCCTCGCGAAACAGCACATCGCATCGCCGGGATCGGTGGATCCGTCCTTGATCGGAGTGGCGCTCGAAATGTCGGCCCTGCGCGGGGACGAGGCGATGTTCCAGGACTACAAGAAGCGCTTCGAGCAGGCCGAGATTCCGGCCGAGCGCGGGCGGTACCTGGCTGCCCTGGGCAAGTTCCGCGATCCCAAGATCGTGGACGAGGCGATCCGATACTCCCTGACGGGGCCGCTTCGCCCGCAGGAGCTCTTCGAGATTCCCACCAGCCTCGCCACCGCGCTCGAGTACGACGACGTGCCGTACAAGTGGATGTCGGAGAACTTCGGGACGATCGCGTCCAAGGTGCCGCCGATGTTCCTGGTCTACATGCCGCTCATGGCCGGGGGCTGCTCGCTCCCGAGGCTGGAGGCGGCGAAGAAATTCTTCTCGGATCCGGCGCACGTGGTCCCAGGTTCGGAGAAGGAGCTCGCGAAGGTGAGCGATTCGGTCACCGATTGCGCGGGGCTCCGGCAGCGCGAGGGGACGGTCGTCGCGGCGTACCTGACCCAACAGGTAGGGTCGAGGTGAGCAGGAAACAGAAAAGGGGCCCGTTTCCGGGCCCCTAGGGCTTCCATGGTTGCGGGGAGAGGATTTGAACCTCTGACCTTCGGGTTATGAGCCCGACGAGCTACCAGGCTGCTCCACCCCGCGGGGGTATGATGCCCCAGCGGAAGATGGATGTAAAGGGGGTCGATTCCCCCGGGCCTTCGACCTACCGGGCCGAGTCTTCCTCCTGGTACCGGTAGAGGATCTCGCCCTTCTTCACCATGTGGAAGCGCTCGCGCGCGACCCGCTCCGTCACGAGCGGATCCTTCGCCATGTTCTCCCGATTCTGGTCCACCCGCTCCGCCTCCGTGGCCAGCGCGACCTTCCGTGTCCGGAGGGCCTGGGTCTCGCTCTGGAGGGCACGGATCCGGATCAGCCCGGTCTGCCCGCCGATGAAGGAATAGACCAGAAATCCCAACGCGATGGCCGCCGCCCACATGAAGAACTGCCGTTTCCTGGTCTTCTTTTCGGGGCGGGGCAGCCGGAGGAAACGCTTCGAGGGAGGTTCCTTGGGGCTCTTGTAGGGCGACCGCATCATGGCGCGTCCCTCATGCGTTCATCGCGCAGCCGCGGTCTCCCGCGATCCGCCCGCGAGTCTGCGAAAGGCGGCGGCTCCCAGGTACACGGCCTCGTCCGCGAGCATCTCCTCGATGCGGAGGAGCTGGTTGTACTTCGCCACGCGGTCAGTGCGCGATAGCGATCCGGTCTTGATCTGGCCCGCGTTCACCGCGACCGCCAGGTCGGCGATCGTCGTGTCCTCCGTCTCGCCCGAGCGGTGGGAGATCACGGTCGTGTACGCGGCGCGCTTGGCCATCTCGATCGTGTCGAGCGTCTCGCTCATCGTGCCGATCTGGTTCAGCTTGATCAGGATCGAGTTCGCGACCCCCTCCTCGATCCCCTTCTTCAAGATCTCGGGGTTCGTGACGAAGATGTCGTCGCCCACGATCTGGATCGAGCTCCCGAGCGTCTCGGTGAGATGTTTCCATCCCTCCCAGTCCCCTTCCGCCAGACCGTCCTCGATCGAGACGATGGGGAACCGCTCCACGAGCCCGCCCAGGTACTGGACCATGGCGCGCGCCTCCAGCCCCTGGCGGCCGTCCAGCTTGTAGGAGCCGCCGCGATGGAGCTCCGAGGCGGCCACGTCCAATGCCAGAGCGACGTCCTCGCCCGGGCGGTAGCCGGCCTTCTCGATGGCCCGCATCAAGAACTCGAGGGCATCCGCGTTCTTTCCGAGGTTCGGCGCGAAGCCTCCCTCGTCGCCGACCGCGGTGACCAGTCCCTTCTCGTGGAGGAGCTTCTTCAGCGTGTGGAAGATCTCGGAGCCCATGCGAAGCGCCTCCGAGAAAGAACCCGCCCCGACCGGGACGATCATGAATTCCTGGATGTCGAGATTGTTGTCCGCGTGCGCGCCCCCGTTGATGACGTTCATGAGGGGCACCGGCAAGGTCTTCGCCCCGGCCCCTCCGAGGTAGCGGTACAGGGGAAGGGCGTGCGCGTCGGCGGCGGCCTTCGCGACCGCGATGGACACGCCCAGGAGTGCGTTCGCGCCGAGGTTCTTCTTGTTGGGGGTGCCGTCCAGCCCGATCAGGAGCTGGTCCAGGTAGGCCTGGTCGTCCGCGTCCTCACCCACCAGGTGCCCGGCGATCGTCTCGTTGACGTTCGCGACCGCCTTCGCGACCCCTTTGCCGAGGTATCGCTTGGGGTCGCCGTCCCGCAGCTCCAGGGCCTCGCGGGAGCCGGTCGAGGCGCCCGAAGGCACCGCGGCGCGGCCGAAGGCGCCGCCACGGAGCGCCACCTCCACCTCGAGCGTGGGGGTTCCCCTGGAGTCCAGGATCTCCCGTGCGACTATCGATTCGATCTCGGTCATGGGCGCGAGGCGACGCTAGGGTTCTCCCCACTCGCCCGTCAAGGGAAAAGCCTTGACGGACGGAGGATAGGGCCACTAGCTTGCGCGCCCAATAGGCGTGGTGAGCGAAACCCGGAAGGGCGCCCAAACGTACAGATTCTGAAGGCGTCGAGGACGCGAGGGTTCGAGTTGTCCGACGAGCGGGACCTGGTCCGGCGATGCCTGGCGCGTGAAGAGCGCGCGTACCGGGAGCTGATCCGCCTGTACCAGACACCCGTCGTGAACCTCGCGTGGCGCATCACCGGAAACCCCGAGGATGCCGCCGAGGTCGGCCAGGAGACCTTCATCCGGGTCTTGCGCTCGCTCCACACGTACGATCCGGAGCGTCCGCTCAAGACCTGGCTCTTCAAGATCGCGGCGAACCTGGCCCTGGACGCGATCCGAAGGCGCAAGCGCCGGCCGGTCTCGATCCAGGATCTGTTCGACGAAGACGAAGGGCCGCCCCTCGATCCGGCGGATCCGGGTCCCGGACCCGAGCATCTGCTCGAGACCCGGCAGTCGGGCGAGCGGTTCGATGAGCTGGTGCGGGAGATGCCCGAGCACTACCAGGCGATCCTGTTCCTTCGCTATCGCGAGGACCTGGCCTATGAAGAGATCGCGGAGACTCTGGCGATCCCGCTCGGCACGGTGAAGGTTCGGCTGCACCGGGCACACGAGATTCTGAGACGGAAGTTGTCGGTACGAGGAGCGAAGCCATGAAAGAGAATCTTTCCTGCGAGGCCTGCCAGCGCGAGCTGGTCGCGTTGATCGACGGCGCGCTGACGCCCTCGGTCGCGCGCGTGATCGAGGGCCACGCGGCTTCGTGCGCCTCGTGCGGCAGAGTCCTCCGCGAGTTTCGGAGCCAGGCGGTCCTGCTCCGGAAGATGGAGCTCTACCCGGTCCCCGCTTCGCTCGAGAGCCGCGTCATCCGCGAGCTCCGCGCGGCGCGCGGATTCCTGAACGCCGGATGGCAGAGGGTCAGCGCCGGAGTGGGCGCCTTCTGCTTCGTGCTCACGGTGGGGATCCTCGCAAACCTGTCTCGAATCTCGAGCGGCCTGGGTCTCCCCGATCCCAACGTCTGGCTGGTGTCGGCCATCGACCGCTCGATCTCGGGAATGACCTCCGTGCTGAAGGGGGTTGCCGGCGGGATCGCGGTCTACGTGCCGCTCCTGAATCAGATCTGGATCGCGCTCCAGGCGCTCCGTACGCTGCCGCGCGCCGCGATCGTTTCGCTTCGAACGCCCGAGATCCAGATCGCGGGCGCCATCCTCATCACCCTGGGACTCGCGCTCTACATCATGCTGCGACCATCCCGTCGCAACGAAGGGAGTGTGGGCCATGTTTGCCTCTCGCTCTGATCTGATGGTGCGGACGAGACCGTTCGCGTGGACTTGGATCGCGGCGGCGTCCTTCCTGCTGCTGCTTGCCCTGGCGCTCCTTCTGCCGGCCCCCGCGTCGGCCCAGAAGTCGCGGTCGAAGACGGCCACGTCCAAGGCGGCCGTGGACAGCGTCCCGAAGGCGGGCGCCGAGGACGAGGGGATCTCCGTCCGCGTCATCGAGGACGGGAAGCAGACCGTGTCCAAGCGGGTGCGCACGGCGCGGGAACGTGCCAGCGCGGCTCGCGGGGAAGCGATCGATGAGGCGGACCAGCCCGACACGCCGGACGCGCCTGAGCCTCCCGAGCCGTCGGACGACCATTCCAATGACCTGGTCCGCTTCGGTCAGGACATCGTGATCCCCGCGGAGAAGGTGATCGAGGGCAGCGTCATCACGCTGGGCGGATCGATCACGGTCTACGGCAGGGTGAAAGGGGATGTCACCGCGGTCGGTGGGAGCGTGTCGGTGCGCGACAGCGCGGTCGTGGAAGGGGACGCGGTGAGCGTCGGCGGCTCCACCACGGTGAGCGAAGGCGCAAAAATCAAGGGCAGCAATGTCTCCGTGGGCGGGTGGCCGGGGAGGGGACACGTAGGGGTGCTTCCGTTCCTCGGGCTCATGGGGCTGGGCGCGGTGACGGGCGTGATCACCACGATCATCCAGGTTCTCGTGACGTTGCTCTTCGCCTGGCTCTGTCTCCTCCTCGTCCGGGAGCGCATGGAAGCCGCCGTGGCGCGCATGGACAGTCAGTTCGGGAAGTCGGTTCTCTGGGGGCTGGTTGCCTGGATGGCGATGATCGTGGCGATCCCCGCGATCTGCATCGTGTGCGCGATCGCCATGGTGATCCTGGTCATCACCATCATCGGAATCCCGATCGCGATCCTGCTCGCCTTCGCGATGGTCTTCGCGCTGGTCGGGGTCGTGCTCGGGGCCATCATCTTGATGTTCCTGGGCTACATCAACGGCGCGATGTACCTCGGCCGGAAGGTGCTGGCCCGAAGGACTCCGGCCCGGACCTACAAGCCGATCTGGGAGATCGCGGCCGGCCTGTCCTTGATCCTGGGCATGAAGCTCCTCGGCAGCCTCTTCGGCGTCCTGGGCGTCCTGTTCCTGATGCCGATCGGGATCGCCCTCGGGATCGCCTCGGTCGTGCTGGGGCTGGTCTTCATGACGGCGGGCATGGGTGGGATCGTGCTGACGCGCTTCGCGAAGAACCCGCTGGCCTACGCGGGCGCGCCTTCCGCCCCGGCACCTCCCACGGCACCGGGCGCCACGGCCGCGGGATGGTACGCGCCGCCTCCAACCGCGCCCCCCTCCACCAAGCCCTCACCCGAGGGAGGCAGCTCGGACGCGCCCTAGCGGGCGCTTGTCAAGAAGCCCAATCACGGGACGGAATCCGGCGCTCCCAGGAGCGAAGGCCGAAAGGTCTCGCTCCTCGCGAGCGCCGTCCTGTCTCCGAGGCCCGAGACGTTGACCGCAATACCCAACAAGTAGCCCGGCACTCCGCGCTCCGGCTGGTCGGGATTCTTCACTTCTCCCGAGAGCCAGTCCTCCACTTCGTCCAGGTCTTCCGCCGTGAGCGGGCGGATGGTGAGCCGGACCGAGACGTAGTAGCGCCCCTCGGGCTGGAGCGCCGCCAGCGTGGTGAGCGGCAGGGCTCGGTCTCCGAAGAGAAGCGCGTCGAGCGCCTCCATGGTGGGCACGGTCTTGGTCTTCTGCCGCAGGGACCCCGTATGGACGCGAAAGGTGTGATCCCAGGGATCGTGGAAGACGCGTGTCTCGCTCTTCATCGCGAGCACCAGCTTGTCGAACCAGAAGGAGCGTTTCTTCCAGATTCCCACTTCATAGGTGACGGTCGCGGGCATGCCGCGGAGCAGGGTCTCGGTGAACCGTGGCGTCCACGGCGTCTCCGCTCGATAGGTGACCGTCAGGACGTCGCCCTGGAGCTCCACGGGGCCGACGGTGAGCCCCAGGTCGTTCGCCGCGGCCGGGGCCGCGAGGAGGATCGCCACGAGCGCCGCCCAGAGTCCGGGCGCGCGCCTCAAAACGTGTCTCCCAGACGCACGCCGACCCGCGGCTTGGAGTCTCCATCGCGCAGGTTCTTCGCGATCGTGACCGCGGCCGGTCCGCCCGCGATCCGCACTCCCAGACCGGCATCCAGCCCCGGCTGCTGGCGGCTCAGGTTGTCGCTACCGAACCAGGCCGCTCCGCAGTCCAGGAAGGAGAAGACGTAGAGGTTCTTCCTCGCGCGCTGGTAGAGCTCCGCGTTCGCCACGAAGAATTGGTCCCCCGCGGACGACTTGAAGTCGTGTCCCCGCAGGGTGCCGATTCCACCCACGTACCAGAGCTTCTGAACGGGGAGAGCGCCCGTCAGCGTGGAGCCCGCGACCAGGCGAGCGCGGAGGCTCCGCGTGGGTGCGAGCCGCGCCTGGTACCGGATCGCGCCGCGGGCGCGGCCGTACTCGAAATCGCCCTGGAGCGGATCTCCCGAGCGCTCGTATTGAGCCTCGCCGTGCACTCCCCCTCGAAGGGGAAGCTCCGCGGGCCCGACCCGGACGCCCAGCGTGAAGGCCTGATCGTCCCCATCCTGGATCGAGGGGTTCGGGCGAAAGACCGGATGGCGTCCGGTCAAGGAGATCCGCGTCCTGGTGGAGAGGGTACGCTCTGTCTCGATACGGGCTCCGCCCTGAAGCTCGAAATCCGACCCCGGAGACCAGGCTGCGTGGACGCGACCTCCCTGTGCCTCGTAGTAGTCCCGGTAGTCGGTGCGCGCGAAGAGCGCGAACAGGGTGTTCTCCCCGGGCGTGGCGATCCAATCGTCCTCGGTGGCGGTCCTCCGGTACACGACCGCGCCGATGCTGAGCTCGGGCCGGTCTCCGAAGGGCACCGTGAATCCGGCCTCGTAGAGGGGCCGCTTCCGCGAGTAGGCGTAGGTCCCCTGGGCGAAGAGCACCGGCGCGGGGCTCCTGCCGGTCTGGAAGGCGGCGCCCGCGGTGGGCGCGGGACCGTCGACGCGGTTGTAGCGGAATCCGAGGATCGACCGGAGGCGCGCCTCCTCGGGAAGGCCGGTCGAGAGCGTCTCCCAGTCCGCGGGGCGCACCACGGCGGGGACGGGAACCTCGCGAGTCAGGGAGGAATCGGGTTGCGCGGCCAGAGCATGAGCCGCGGCCAGCGCCCAGGCCGCGGCCGCGAGAATGCCGGGGCTACGAGCCCTGAGCATCCCGAACCAGGCCGTAGCGCTTGATCTTCCGATGGAGGTATCCGCGATCCATCCCGAGCCGCTTCGCGGCCTCCGTCACGTTCCACGAGCACTGCTTGAGTGTGGTCAGAATGGCGTCGCGCTCGGCGCGATCGCGCGCCGCGCGGATCTCGCTCACCGGCTCCTCGTCGGTCCTCGCGGGAAGCGCCTGCTCGACCTCCTGCACCCCGATCGATTCTCCCTCGCTCATGATGAGGAGCCGCTCGATCAGGTTTCTCAGCTCGCGCACGTTCCCCGGCCAGGAGTAGCGGGAAAGCCTTTCGATGGCTTCCGGCTCGAGCTTCCGCGGCGGACGGCCGTGCTCCTGCCCGAACCCTCCCATGAAGTGCCGGATCAGGAGCGGAATGTCCTCCTTCCGCGCGCGCAGCGGCTGGACGTGGATGGGGACCACGCTCAGCCGGTAGAAGAGGTCCTCGCGGAAGCGCCCCGCCTGGATCTCCTCGGAGAGATTCTTGTTCGTGGCCGCGACGATGCGCGCGTCCACCTGGATCGTGCGGGTGCCGCCCAGCCGCTCGATCTCGCCGGTCTCGATGGCGCGGAGAAACTTGGCCTGGGTATCGAGGCTCATGTCGCCGACCTCGTCCAGGAACAGCGTCCCACGATCCGCGGCCTCGAGCCGTCCGCGCTTCATCTGCGCCGCTCCGGTGAAGGCGCCCTTCTCGTATCCAAAGAGCTCGCTCTCCACCAGATCCTTGGGGAGCGCCGCGCAGTTCAGCTTCTCGAAGGGCCCGCGGGCCCGGGAGCTCTGGCGATGGATGGCGCGCGCGACCAGCTCCTTGCCCGCGCCGCTCTCCCCCGTGATGAGCACCTTGGCCTCGCTCCTCGCCACCTTGGCGATCTCGGCCTTGACCTGCTCGATGGCGTGGCTCTCGCCCACCATCTCGTCCGCGCGGCCGGCGAGGGTGCGAAGGGATTCGTTCTCCCGCTTGAGCGCCTTCAGCTCCAGGGCGCGCTCGACGGTCACGTTGAGACGGTCGGGGCCGAAGGGCTTCTCCACGAAATCCGCGGCCCCCATCCGCGTGGCGCGGACCGCCTCCTCGATCGTGCCGTGTCCGGACATGATGACCACGGGAAGATCGGGGCTCACGGCCTTCGCGGACTCGAGGAGGTGAATCCCGTCGTTGCCGGGAAGCCGGAGGTCGGTGAGGAGGAGATCGATGCGCTCCTTGGCGAGGATCGTCTCGGCTTCCTCCGCGCTCTGCGCGGTGAGGACGTCGTAGTGGCGCTTGAGCGCGCCCGAGATCTCGAGCAGGACCGAGGGCTCGTCGTCCACCACGAGCACGCGCACGCGCGCCTGGCTCACGAGGGCGCCTCGGAGGGCGACTCGGAGACCGGCGGGAGCGTGAACCAGGCGCGGGTTCCGATCCCGGGATGGCTCTCCAGCCCGAACCGTCCCGAATGCTGCTCCACGATTCTCTGAACCAGCGTGAGCCCCAATCCGCTCCCTGTGGATTTCGTCGTGAAGCCGGGCGCCGCCGCGCGCTCCAGCGTGGCGGGATCCATGCCGGGTCCCGAATCCTCGACCTCGATCCGCACACGAGCCTCGGCGCTGTTCTCGCGATAGGCGCGCATCGTGATCGTGCCGCGATCCGGCGATGCCTCCAGGGCGTTCTTGATGAGGTTCACGAGGACGCGCTGGATCTGAGCTTCGTCGGCCCAGGCTAAGGGCTCAGGCGTACCGATCTCAACGCGGAATTCCACGGGGCTCGATCCTCGATACAGCTTCGCCACGCTCTCCGCGAGCGCGCCCACGTCGCAGGCACCGAATCGCGGCTCGGGGAGCTGGGCGACCGCGGAGAACGCGTTCACGAATTCCTGGAGCGAATGCACCTCGTTCAAGATGAGGTCCGCGTTCTCCCGGACCACCTGGGCTCGCGGAGACTCGGGGCGGCGCGCTTCGTCGCGCAGCCGCTCGAGCGCGAACTGGATCGGCGTGAGCGGATTCCGGATCTCGTGCGCGACCGCGCGCGCCACCTCGCGCCACGCGGCCAGGCGCTCCGCCCGGACCAGCGCGCGCCTGGAGGTCTGAAGCTCCTCGACCATCTGGTTGAAGGTCCGGCCCAGGAAGCGGACCTCCTGCGTTCCCGAAGGCGTGACCCGGTGGGCGAGATCACCACCCGAAACACGCTCCATCCCGCCCCGGAGCTCGAGCACCGGTCGGGCGATGCCGCGGGAGACCAGGTAGGCGAGACCGAAGCTCAGGAGGCCCAGCACCAGGGTCCAGATCCCCGCGAAGATCCAGAGGCTTCGCTCCGAGATCCACGTGTAGACGCCCAGCTTCCGGTACATGACGAGGTTCTTCTGCAAGGAAAGGATCTCTTTCGAGATCTCGGGGTCCAGCTGGTAGCCGCCGAGGAGCATGTGGTCCTTGCCCATCGGAGCGACCCCGCTCACCTGGCGCGGCGCCTCGCCTCCCGTGATGAGTCCGCCCTGCTCGAGCGCTCCCTTGAGCGATTCCTGCTCCGGCTCGGGCAAGGTGATCCTGGGGCCGAGGCGCGCCCCGAAGATCCGCTGAGGCGGTGGCCCGACTTTGTAGAGGCAGATGTAGTCGAGCCCGCGGCTTCTCGCCTCCTCACGGAGGCGGCGCTCCAGATCGGCGAGGTTCCCCGCCTCGAGGAGACGCCGCGCGGCGGGATCGAGCGCCATGACCTCGGCGTGCTGGCGGGCGTCGTTCCCCAGCCGCTCGATTCCCTCGCGGATCACCTCGAGCGACTGGGCGAGCGCGTTCTCGGTCTCGGGATTCCGGAGGGCGGCGATGCTCCTCGAGAGATAGAAGGTGACGAAGAGCGTCAGGCCGAGCGAGGGAAGGATCGAGACGAGGAGGAAGAGGGCAAGGAGGCGCTGGCGAAGGGTGCCGAGCATCAGGTCCCGGTTTCGCCCGCAAGCTGCCCGCACGCCGCGCCGATCTCGACTCCCTGGCTGTAGCGCACGGTGACGGCGGGAACGCGCGGCCTCAGATACTCCGCGAACCGCTCGATCCGCTCCGGCGAGGGGCGCTTGAACTTGCCCGGGCCGATGGGATTGTAGGGAATGAGGTTGATCTTGCAGGGGAGCTGGGCCACCAGCTTCACGAGCTTCGAAGCATCCGCGACCGAGTCGTTCAGCTCCTCGAGGAGGATGTACTCGAAGGTCACGCGCCGGCCCGTGCGCTCCACGTGATGGCGGATGGCGCGCATGAGCTGCTCGAGCGGGTATCGCTGGTTCACCGGCATGAGCTTGGAGCGCTGGGCGTCGGTCGCGGCGTGGAGCGAGACCGCCAGCCGGAAGCGAAGCCCCTGGTCGGCGAGCTTCACGATCTGGGGCGCGAGCCCCACCGTGGAGATGGTGATCCGCTTGGCCGGAACGGCCATCCCGGACGGATCGCTCAGAAGCGTCAGCGCGCCCATGACGGCGTCGTAGTTCTCGAGGGGCTCTCCCATGCCCATCATCACGACGTTGTACTCGCTCCGGCCGGGGGGAAGCTCGCTCCGGAGGAGGAAGGCCTGCTCCACGATCTCCGGCGCCGTCAGATTCCTGCCCCGGCCCATCCTTCCCGTGGCGCAGAACCGGCACGCGAAGGCGCAGCCGTGCTGGGAGGAGAGACAGAACGTCATTCGCTTGGGGGTGGACATGTAGACCGACTCGATGATTCCCCCTCCGGGGATCGCATAGCCCACCTTTCGCGTCTTGCGGTCCGGAGTCTCCCGGCGGGATCTTTCGTGAAGCACACCGATCGTGAATTCCTCGTGGAGCCTCGAACGAAGCGGGGCGGGGAGGTTGGTCATGGAATCGAACGCGGAGACTCCGCGCGCGTAGATCCACTCGGCCACCTGCTTCCCGCGGTAGGGCTTCTCCCCCAAGGCGTGGAAGAGCTTCTCCAGCTCGGGCACGGTCTGGCCGAGCAGGTTCTCACGCCCGTCCGGGCCTCCGGAAGAGGCGGCATTTTTCGCGCTTGCAAGGGTTTCCGACTTTACATTCATATTCGGCACATGGTAAGGTTCCACTCTCGGCGGAGTCAATCGCGGGGGCCCAATCACCCGTGATTCCTTCCCCGCAAGGAGGGCACATCAGGCTCCACACCTGGCCCAAGTCATGGTGAGGATCGGTGCGGTTGACATCGGCACCAACTCGGTACGACTGTTGGTCGCCGACGTAGACGAGAAGGAACGCCTCAAAACCGCCCACCGGATGGGCGAAATCTCGCGTCTCGGCGAAGGGCTGGATCGCACCGGTGTGATCGATGATGCCGCGGCCCAGAGGACCCTCGACTGCCTGGAGCGCTTCGTTCACGAAGCGGAATACTCCGGGGCAAGCCAGATCCGCGTAGCGGGAACCAACGCCTTCCGGGTCGCCCGCAACGGCCGCGATGTCGCGGATCGCTACGCCCAGCGCATCGGATATCCCGTCGACATCCTCACTGGAGAAGAAGAGGCCCGCCTCGTATTTCTGGCCGTGATGAGCGGGCTCTCCGCGCAGCAGGGCCGATCGGTCGTCGTGGATATCGGGGGCGGCAGCACCGAGATCATCTGCGGCGAGGGGGAGCAGGGCACCCAGCTCATCAGCCTCGAGCTTGGATGCGTCCGGCTCACCGAGCGGCTCGTCCGGGGTGATCCGCCGGCCGAGCAGGAGCTGGAGGCGATCCGCTCCCACGTCCGGGAGATCTTCGCGGAGAAGCTTGGCGCCTTCGATGATGCCCGGATCGACCGAGCCGTCGGGGTCGGGGGAACCGTAACCGCATTCGGCGCACTGGATTTGGGCCTCACCAAGTACGACCCCTCCCGCATCGAGAACCACCTCCTGAGCCGGGAGCGCATCGCGTCGATCGAGAAGCACCTCTGCTCCATTCCGCTGAACCAGCGACGGGACCTTGCCGGCGTAAGTCGCGGCAGGGCGGACATCATCCCCGCGGGCGCCGTCATCCTCTCCGAGTTCGTGAACCGCTTTCCGGTGCCGGGGGTGTATGTCTCCACCCGGGGGCTTCGCTACGGGCTGGTCCTGAGCGAGGCGAGGAAGGTCTGGCGGCCCCAGGGAGAGCCGGTCGGGAACTGAGGCGGTAAGCGGTCCGGCGTCGTGACATGAAGACACCCCCTAAGCTTGCAGAAAGCAACGATTTCCCTTGACGTGTCCGGATTCACCAACTATATTCGCTTGTAAGTGTAGTTCTGTCAGCGCAAGGCCCAGTTCCCCTGGGATTCCCTCCCGGATTTCGGACCTTACGATCGAAATCCCGAGCCGAGCGCGGACATGGACCCGAAAAATGTTTTTCGGGCGACCGTTTTTGGCCGGGCGTCATATCCGAGGAGCTTTACATGAGGATCCGGGTTCCTGGTCGCGTCATCGTCTCATCGGCAGCCCTCACCGCTTTCCTCTGCCTCCTGCCCGCGAGCTCGCACGTCGCAAACGCCAGGCCGATCGGCTGGGAAGATGTTGGTCCCCCGGATCCGGCTCCGAAGGGCGATAACGACGGCGTCGTTCTGAAAACGGGTCCGCTTGGAGGCTTGAGGCCGGCAGGTCGCATCGTGGCGCCTATCAGCACGAGCACCCGCTATGCGAGCACCTTGAGGCTGTTCTTTGCGGTGACGAGACTGAATACCTGGTACTTCTGGGTTCGGTAACCGAAGTCCGGTTTGCCGCCCAGCTGTACCCCGGTGTTAAAGGCAGTCGAGGGCCGGTATGGAAGCCTTTGTTCCCAAAGACCGTCCGAATCCCAAGCGGGTTCTGGGAGAGCCCCCGCCTCAGGCGCATGAGAGGGCGACTGGGAATGGGGACCGCAAAGCCCATGAGCTCGGTGACCTCTATTTCGCCGCCGACAACTTCGCCGTAGCGCTCGAGTACTATCGCCGCGCCCTCGAGATCGAGGGCCGGCGGGGAGACTCGGCGAGTCAGGAAATCCTTCTCAGGACCGGCACGCAGATCGTCGAGTGCCTCCGGCACCGCGGGGATCTGAACGAGGCGGTCGAAGCGCTCCACGATCTCCACCGCCGTCTCCGCCCGCACGTCACGCGGGAGCAGATCGGGCGTCTCTCCTCCAGACTCGGCATCCTTCTCTTCGAGCGCGGACGCTACCGCGCCGCGCATCGCGCCGCATCGCTCGCCTACCGGCTCCTCCGCGACACCTCGCTCAATCTCGATCTCGGGCACACCGAGATGTGTCTCGGGGCGATCGCGCTCCGGACCGGGGAGTGGAATTCCGCGCGCGAGCACTTCGAGAGCGCCATCGCGACCTACCGGCGCGCCGATTACCAGAGCGGGATGGCGGCGGCGTACAACAACCTCGGGCTCCTGCACAAGAACCAGTGCCGCTTCAAGGAGGCGGTCCGATTCCTGGAGCAGGCCCTTCGCATCAGCGAGCGCTCCGGACATTTCCACGATGCCGCGACCTATCTCCACAATCTCGGCCTCGTTCACGACAAGATGGGAGATTGGGATCTCGCCGAGGAGCACTACCGGCGCGGGCTCCAGATGTACACCGAAGTCGGCTACGCCGCGGGCCGCGCCCGCGCGCTGGGCTGCCTCGGCAACCTGAAGCGCAAGCGCCGGGATTGGCCCGCAGCCGAAGAGCTGATTCGCGAGTCGCTCGCGCTCGCGTCCGAGCGCGGGTACCCGCGCGAGACGATCCTGGCGCGCGAGATGCTCGGGGATTTCCACCTGGATCGCGGCTCCCTCGTGGAGGCGCGCTCGGAATTCGAGACCGCTCTCACGATGGCCGACCAGGTCGCGCCCGAATCCGATCTCACGGTGGAGCTCCTGCGCCGCCTGGGCGAAGTGAGCCTGGCCTCGGGCGAGCTGGATCCCGCCGTGCGCCTGGCGGAACGCGCGCTCTCGATCGCCCGCCGCCTCGGGGACCGGATCGAGGAAGCATGCTCCCTCAAGCTCATCGGGCTCGCCCGCGCCGAGCAGGGGGATCTGGATCAGGGCCGCACGTACCTCGACCAGGCGAGCGAGATCCTGAACCAGATTGGAAAGCGCTACGAGCTGGCCCGGCTCTGCCTCTCGGCGGGGCTGGTCTGGCGGAAGCGCGCGCGCCGCGGAAAGTCCCGCGCGATCCTGGACGAGTCGGTGTCCTATCTGCGCCGCGCCGCCGCGGGGTTCGAGAGCTTCGGGTTGCCGGAGCTTGCCGGCCAGGCGCTCCTCGAGCTCGCGCGCAGCGAGATGATCCGGGGTTTCGTGGACGAGGCGGTCATCCATCTGGATCACGCCACCTCCTTCTCCTCCGAGCATCCGGAGCCCGCGCTCGAGCGCGGGATTGAAGACCTGCGCCGTGAGCTGGAGCAGGGCCTCATCGAAGGAACGACGGCACAGACGAACGAATTCGCCGCCTTCGACGAGATCCGCCGCGTGCTGCAGATCGAGGAAGGGGAGGGCTCCGTACAGGAGATCCTCGCACTTCTCGTCCGCCGCTCCAGCGCCGCGCGAGGCTGTGTGGTCGCGCCCACCCAGGACGGAAGCGCGGCGGTGCTCGCCGCGGTGGGGATCTCGCACAAAGTCGCCCAGGACCTCCTCCGCGACCTCCTCGCGCGCGTGGGGGCGGAGCGCCTGGGATCGGGGCCCATCGTGTCGAGCCGCGCGGGAGTGGATCCGCGGTTCCGCGATTTCCCCGCGGCGCACGCGCTGAGCCCGCGCACCAGCCTCGTGATCATGCCGCTCTCGCTTCCTTCCCGGCAGGCGGGCTTCCTCTATCTGGACCGCCCGGCCGAGGGACCGCTGGGCACCTTCAAGCAGCGGGAAGTGAACCTGATCTCGGTTCTGAGCAACTACGTCTCCGTCGCCATTCTCGAGCAGCAGCGCCGGCAGCTGGCGCGGGAGAACGTCTCGCTCCGCGGGCGCCTTCTCGAGAACGGGAACGGGCACGGAATCGTGACGCGCAGCCGTGACCTCTTGGAGATCCTCTCGCTCCTGGAGCGCGTGGGCCCGAGCGACGCCACGATTCTGATCGAAGGGGAAACCGGGAGCGGCAAGGGTCTCCTGGCAAAAGCCATCCACGCGTCGAGTAATCGCGCGAACAAGCCTTTGATCCAGGTGAATTGCGCGGCGCTTCCCGAGCCGCTCCTCGAATCCGAGCTCTTCGGCCACGTGCAGGGCGCCTTCACCGGCGCCGTTCGGGAGAAGGCCGGGCTCTTCGTGGAGGCGAACGGGGGAACGCTCTTCCTGGACGAGGTCGACAAGATGACGATCACGATCCAGGGGAAACTGCTCCACGTCCTGGACAACCGCGAGGTCCGGCCGGTCGGCGGGAACCGTTCCGCCAAGGTGGACGTGCGCGTCCTCTGTGCCACGAACGTGAACTTGAAAGCACGGATCGCCCGGGGAGACTTCCTCGAGGACCTCTATTACCGGCTCAACGACATCTGCTTCCGCGTTCCGCCGCTCCGGGAGCGCCCCGAAGACATTCCGCTCCTGGTGGACCACTACAGCCGCCGCTTCGCGACGGAGTTGGGCAAGGAGATTCGCGGCGTGGAGCCCGAGATGCTGCGCCTCTTCGCGGAGCTGCCCTGGCGGGGCAACGTGCGCGAGCTGGAGAAGGTCGTGAAGCGGATGGTCGTGCTGGCGAACGAGGGGGAGCCGCTCTCCACGAGACTCGTCCCGCGCGAGCTTCTCCGCGTGGAGGAAGAGACGAACGGCGATGCGCCCTCGACGCTCAAGCAAGAGGTGGCGAAGGTCGAGCGCAAGCTCATCGGGCAGGCGCTCGAGCGGAGCAACTGGAACAAGCTCAAGGCTGGCCGCGAGCTGAACCTCAGCTATCCGACGCTTCTTCAGAAGATCAAGCTCTACCAGCTCGATCGCCGCCACATGATTCGGCAAAGGTCTTAAGTTTCCTGTATAAAGTTTTTTTATCCCTCCAAGCTGTTTCCTCCATTGACTTTCCTCTACCGACCCACGGCGACTGTTAAATTACCTGTAATAAGACTTGATACGAATCGAGACAGCGTCGCCTTCGAGGCGTCTTCCGGGGTGACGTAAGTTAATCAATTCAAAACGATTGCAGCCTATTTCGAGCGGGTGTCGTCGCACCCACTTTCCTGGCATGCGGACTGCAATGAGATAACGCCCGGAGGGGGGGACCTCCAAGGAGCCCGCAGGTTCCGCCAGCGTTTGATGGTGGGTTAGCTGCCCGATCGAGCACCGGCCTTGTTCGAAGCAGCCGTAACCCAATAGAGCTGGCAGGGCCGGGGCTCATTTTATTTCGGAAGTATGTACTGTACGCACATCCGGCCTGACCCGCTGGATGGTATCGAGGGCGCCTCGGAAGCTGAATCGGCTTTCGTGGCGCCCGTTTCTTTTCCCCGCGACCACGCCTCTTTCTCCCCGCGAGCCGCTGACCGATGTTTCCGTTCCGCCACAGTGTCCCCGAAACACAACGTAAGCCCGCTCTCGGCGATCGGGAGCGCGAGCCCGGTAAGAGCAAGCAGAAGTGGCGCTTATGGCCACGCGCCGACGTTCGCGCCGTGTGGCATATCGATTGCGATTTCACCAGGTGCGAAGACTTGGAAATCCTCAACAATCTAAGGAGGCGCACCGTGATCCGGACCGCCACTCGAGTGCTCGTTCTCGCGATCGCCTTCCTGGCGATCGGCTGCCGGGACAACAACAAAGTCACCAATGTCGATCGAGTGCCGTTCACCGTCGACGGCGTGTACAGCGTCACGGGGGACGGCGAAGTCACCATCTACTGGCGCGCCAACCAGGAAAACGACATCGACTACTACAAGATCTATCGCAATTCCGCGCCGACCGGCACCTTCTCCCTCATCGGAACGTCCTCCCAGACGAGCTTCGTCGACACGCACGTCACGAACGGGGCGACCTACTACTACGCGGTCTCCGCGGTCGATCTTGCGGGCCAGGAGAGCGCGCAGCTGAGCTTCGAGAACGTCTTCGACACGCCGCGTCCCGAGGGATTCGGGGCGGCGATCACCAATACGTTCACCGCGGATTCGGTCAGCGGATGGGACTTCTCGGCGGCGGCGCGCCGCTCTTCCCTCGACGCTAGGACGGATATCTATTACGGTTCGCAGAACGGTCATTTCATCGTCTACGCTCCCATCGATACCGAGATCCAGGACGCGGGCTACGTCGCGCTGCGTGACGTCGACTTCGCGCCGCCCAACGGCTGGTCCGCGGACGGGCAGGTGGAAGCGATCGTGGGGCACAGCTACATCGTGCTGACGCGCGACAACCACTACGCGAAGTTCGAGGTTCAGTCGCGGAGCAGCTCGTCGATGAGCTTCGATTGGGCGTATCAGATCGATCCGAACAATCCCGAACTCGCGAGGCGGGTGCCGAAATGAGACGATCGCCGGCTGGAATCGCGGTGGCCTTGCTGACCCTCGCCGCGGCGGCGCATCCCTCCGCCGCGGCCGAGCAGGTTCCCTATCCCGACGAATATCCCGCCGGAGAGCATTCCCCCGCCCAGAGCCTCTCGCGCTCCTCGAAGCTCGACGTCGACGTGTGGATCAACAAGGACGAGGGCGGGATCTACCGGCCGGGCGAGAGCATGAGGGTCTATTTCCGCGCGAACGTGGAGAGCTACGTCCTGGTCTTCAACGTGGACACGGACGGCTACATCCACCTCATCTATCCCTACGGTCCCGAGGATCCGCCCACCGTGGACGGGGGCCGCGCGTACCGGGTTCCGGCGCGGAGCGATCCCTACGATCTGGTGGCCGACGGCCCTCCGGGGATCGAATACGTCGTCGCGGTCGCGAGCCCGTTCCCCTTCGAGGACCTTCCCTGGTATCTCTCGTCCGACCGCGGGGACCGTGTGCGCCCCGACGCGGATGACGAATCCGATGATGATCTGGAATCCGGCCACATTGCCGGCGATCCCTACGTGGGAATCGACCGGATCGTGCGCCGGATCGCGCCGCAGGGACGTGAGGACCGCGTCGCGACCAGCGAGACCTACTTCTACATCGGGCGCCGGGTCGAGTACCCGCGCTACGTCTGCGCCGATTGCCACTACCATCCGTTCTACTTCGATCCCTACATCAACGCCTGCTCGGCGTTCGAGATTCGCGTCGACGCGACGTGGGCCCACTATGCGCCCATCCGCTACGGCACCGTGCGCCCGCGCTACATCTACCGCGTGCGCCCGCAGGCCCCGACCCGCTATCGCCAGTGGAAGTCCCAATGGTCCTCGCTCGATGGGCGGACCATGCTGCGCACCCGATTCCTTCCGGAGCGTGACGTTCGCTACCGGCGCGAGCAGGCGCCACGCACGCGCACCGAGCGGCCCGAGGTTCGCGATCTGCGCCGGTACCGTGAGGGACGCATCTGGAGGGGTCGCGACGAGATCTTGCGGTTGAGGGAGCAGCGCGACCGTGTGGGGGCGCCGCCGGACAATCGCGGCCGCGTGCGCTCGGAGCGTCGATCGGATGGCGGTGGGTGGAGAGACCGCGGAGGGAATGCGACTCCGCCCGACGACCGCGGCTACCGGCAGCGGGGCGAGCGCAGACGTCCGGACGACGGGAGCAACAGGCGCCCCGACGATGGGAGCAACAGGCGCGCTCCGGGAGATCGGGGCGTCCGTGAACGGGAGAGGCCGCAGCCTCGCGACGACCAGGGCAGCCGCCCTCGTGAAGACCGCCGCGAGCGCCGGCAGCCGTCCGAGGATCGGGGCAACCGGGAGCGGGCGCAGCCGCGCGAGGAAAAGCAGCGTGAGGAGCGGCCCCAGCGTGACGATCGCAGGGAGCAGCAGCGTGACGATAGCCGCGAGCAGCGCGACGACCGGAGCAATCAGCAGCGTGACCGGGGGCGTTGACCGGGCCTAGCGCCCCTGGGTACACTCCCGACGTGCGCTTTGTTGCCCCGCCCGGTCGGACCGCCCCGTTCCTCCTGGCAATCTCCCTTACGCTCCTGACGTCGACGGCCTGGGCCGTGCCTCCGGTCCCCGGAAAGCACGGGACTCCCGGCCCGCGCGAGGGCTTTTCCACCTCGGGTCTCCGCCCCGATTTCGCGCTCGTGGCCGGCCAGGGACAGCGCATCCGCACGGAGACCCAGGGTACCTACAACACCCTCGCGATCCGTGTCGCGTTCAGCGATACGCCCATCGATTCCTCCTCCGCCTACTACAACCGGCTCCTCTTCTTCATGCGCCAGTACTGGGGGCAGGTGTCGGGGGGCGCGGTGGATCTGGTGCCCACCCTCTGGGACTCCGTCTTCACGCTCCCTCACCCCATGGCCTACTACGGGGACGACAATCGGTTTCAGGAGCGCCTGGTCTTCATGGTGCGGGATCTCGTGGCGCAGGCGGACTCCGCCGTCGATTTCCGCCCGTATCAAAGCCTCGTGATCTTCCACGCGGGACAGGGGCAGGAAGCGGACGTTCTCGACAACAGCCACGACCAGGTCTGGTCCGCCTTCATCACGGCGGAGGACTTCAAGGCGATCCTCCCGGACTCGACGGGGGCCGTGGGAATCAAGACGAACGACGCCATCACGCCCGGGAATTTCTATCGCGTCAAGGAGGCGGTGGAGCTGCCGGAATCGGAATCCCAGGACGGCTACGTCTTCGGAATGACGGGGGTCACGTGCCACGAGTTCGGCCACCAGCTCGGCTTGCCCGACCTCTACGACACGACCGGGAACGAAGGCGGAGCCTCCCAGGGACTGGGAGGATGGGACATCATGGCGACCGGCGTCTGGAACGGGAACGGGTTCGTGCCCGCCGAGCCCAGCGCCTGGAGCAAGTCCTTCCTCGCCAGCGGAGGCAACTCGCTTCTCGCCACCACGCGGGTCACCAACGATCAGCCGGTGACGCTCTCGCAGGTGGAGCGTCCCGTGGGGCCCAATCCCCAGCTCATCCAGATTCCCGTTACCCAGAGCGAGTACTTCCTCCTCGAGAACCGACAACAAGATTTGAACCACAACGGGAAGTTCGATTTCGACGATGTGAACGGCGACGGCAACTTCGACTTCTACACGGACAGCTACCTGGGAGCCGAGTTCGACTACTTCCTTCCCGGAGAGGGAACGGGCTCGGGGATCCTGGCCTATCACGTGGACGAGGCGAAGCTGGCCGCGACGCTTCTCCAGAACACCGTGAACGGGGACCGCGACCATAAGTCGATCGATGTCGTGGAGGCGAACGGAATCCAGGACCTGGACGATCCCGCGACGGGATTCAACGGCGGCAGCCCCGATGACGCGTTCCGCTCCGGATGGCGCGATCACTGGACGCCCGAGACGAACCCGAGCACAGAGGCCTATGGACACGTGCGCTCCGGCGTCTCGGTCACCAGCATCAGCGCGGCCGATAGCCTCATGACGTTCAACGTGTCGTTCGACCGGCACAAGGCGGGCTGGCCCGTCGTGATCGGCGGGCGCTCGCGGAACAGTGGAGTTCCGCCGCTGGCGGTGGATCTGGACGGAAACGGAGTTCTGGAGCTCATCGTCACGGTGCAGCGTCTCAACAACACCGGAGGCGTCTACATCCTCGAGCCGAACGGCAACGATTTCCTGGACACGGATTCGAATCCCGCGACGCGGAACGTATTCCTGAACACGCAGACGGGCGTGAGCGCCACCCCCTGCGTCGGGGATATCGACAACGACGGCACGCCGGAGATCATCATCCAGACCCTGAACAACGCGATCTACGCCGTGCATCCCGACGGAACGGAGCTCCTGGACGGGGACAACAACCCCGCGACGCTGGGAATTCTCATCCCCGGGAGCGGGAGCGGCCAGGCCGGCCAGCCGATCCTGGCGGATCTGAATGGGGACGGCGGCATGGAGATCATCCGTGGGGGCTTGGCCGGACTCGGGGCCTCCAGGCTCACGGCCTATCGCGACTCCTCGGGGACCATCACCCAGTACTCGATCCCGGTCGCCGGCGCGACGCTCATGCCCCCGGCCGCGGGGGATCTGGATGGGGATGGTTTGCCGGAGGTGATCGTGGCGAGCACGCGCGCCGTGGCCGGCGAAGAAATCTCGCCCGCCGCCCTGTCGATCGCGAACTGGGAGATCTTCACCGATCCCGGGCTCCCTTCGGACCCCACGGAATACGGGGCTTTTCTGATTCGAGGCGGAGCGTACTCGGCGCCGATCATCGCCGACGTCAATCGAGACGGAACCAATGAGGTTCTCGTCTCCGACGCGGCCGGCTCGCTCCACGCGTTTGACCTCACGTTTCAGCCGCACATCCAGGGCGATCTGCCCTCGACCTACATCAAGGCGAACGAGCTCCCGGGATGGCCCACTCCGGCGCATTCCGCGGGCGCCCTCACCGAAGTCTCGATCGGGGATCTCGACCGCGACCGCTATCCGGAGGTACTCCACACGGGTGGGAACTGTCTCGTCTCCGCCGTCTACTACAGCGGGGCGCCACGAACGGGGTATCCCATCGCCGCCGGGGATCCGCTGGCTCCCGCCGATTCCACCGCCTTCTGGCCGCCGCTGGTCGCGGACGTGGACCGGGATGGAGCGCTCGACGTGATTCCGATCCTTCCTGACGGCAGGCGCATCGCGTATCGAGCGGATGGTCGTCCGATCCCAGGATTCGGCGAGCTGGGGAGCACGGGCCAGGGGGCGCCCCCCATTCTGGCGGACCTCGACAATGACGGGCTCCTCGACTGGGTGGAGGTTTTCGATCAGGTACCCCTGGATCCTCGCGTCCAGATCGAGGTGCGCACGACATCGATCCCGGCCACGGCCGGGACGGTCGCCTGGGGCCAGTATCGCTATGGGCCGACCCGCGCCGGGTTCGTTCCGACGGGAGCGCCGGTCACTCCTTCCGTGAACCCAATCATTTCCCAGGTGTATGCCTACCCGAACCCATCGCGCGCGGGGACCACGTACATCCATTACCGCCTGCTCGGAAATGCCCGGGCGGTGCGGCTCAAGATCTTCGATCCGGCCGGGAATCTTGTATCCGAGCCATCCACAGGCCCCGGCGACCTGCTCGGGTCGTCCGAGCACTCGGTGGCGTGGAGCCATGCGGCGCACGCGAGCGGAGTGTATGTTTGCCGCCTGGAGGTCCAGTCGGACCAGGGCGTGGAAGTCAAGTTCACGAAAGTAGCCGTGGTCCGATGACCCTTTCGAGGAGAGCTCCATGCGTCGATTGTTGAGTGCCCTGGTTTCGTTTCTCGCGCTGACCGGGATCGCTCTCGCTCCCGGGCAGCCTCTCGCCGCAGGCAATCCCGGATTCGCGTTCCTGAAACTGGGAGTCGGCGCCCGGGCCATGGGCATGGGAAGCGCTTACGTCGCGCTCGCGGACGATCCGACCGCGCTGTACTGGAATCCGGCCGGGCTCGCGGGCGCCGAGGGCGCCCAGCTGATCGTCATGCACAACGAGTGGATCCAGGACTTCCGCCAGGAATTCGCGGGCGTCTCCCGGCAGCTCGGCCGGGGAACGGCGGGATTCGGGGTCTCCGGCTTCTACACGTCCGAGATGGAGAAGCGGGACGACGTGGGAAATCTGATCGGACATTTCGGCTTCAACGATTTCGCCGTCACGGGCGCGTACGCGCACCGGCTTCCGCAGGGGGGCGCCGCGGGCCTGGCGGTGAAATTCATCCGCGAGATGATCGATCAGGAGACCGCGACCGCGGTGGCGTTCGATCTCGGGGGCCGTCTTCCGCTGGGCCGCTCCGGGGTGAGCCTGGGAGCCGCGGTTCAGAACCTGGGAAGCGACGCCAAGTTCATCACGGAGTCCTTCCCGCTTCCACGGACCGTCCGCGCGGGCGCCGCGATCACGCGCTCGATTCCGAGCGTGGAGGGAAGCGGGACCCTTAGCGCCGAGTTCCGCAAGGCGAAGGGGGAGGACTCGCGCTTTCAGATCGGCGGGGAGCTGGGCGTGAAGCGGCACGTCGCGCTGCGCGCGGGGGCCAAGTTCGGCTACGACGAGGAGAGCATGAGCTTCGGCCTCGGACTCATGCAGCATCGGTGGGCCTTCGACTACGCGCTGGTGCCGCTCTCCTCGAACCTGGGCACCACGCACTTCGTCTCGGTCAGCGCGCGCCTGTAGCTAGTCCCTGCCCATCCGGAAATCGGCCAGACTCTCGGGCCGCCGCCCCTGGCCGGGAGCTTCCCGGAAATCCTCCAGCCGGAACACGCCGTCCTCCAGCCTCGCGTAGGTCCTTCGCTCGATCCAGTCGCCCAGCACCAGAAGCTCCCCGTCGCTCTCGCGACGGTGCACCGGCACGTGGAAGTGCGCGAGGATGAGCGCGTCGTAGCCCTGGCGGAAGAAGGGCCGCCCCAGGGTATCGAAGAGCCACTCCTCGCTCCGACGTGCGCGCGGCGCATGCTGGCGGCTCGAGTGCGAGGTCGCGCTGGCGAGGGGGATTCCTATATCCGGGTGAACCCAGCGAAAGAGCCACCGCGCGAGCCCGTTCCGGAGCACTCCCTTGAGGAGCTTGTATCCGTGATCGCCCGGGCCCAGGCCGTCGCCGTGGGCCAGGAGGATGCGCCGGCCCTGGAGCGTGATGGGCAGGGGCTCGTCGGTGAAGGAAACGTCCAGCTCGCGGCGCAAGTAGTCTCCAATCCAGAAGTCGTGATTTCCGCCGACATAGGTGACAGGCAGTCCCGCCCGGCGCAGCTCTCCCAGCTTCTGCAGCACGCCGATGTATCGCTTGGGCACGGTGTGGCCGTATTCGAACCAGAAGTCGAAGAGATCCCCTCCCACGTAGAGGGCCGCTCGCTCGGAGAGAATCGAGTCGAAGAGGCGGAGCAGATCGCGCTCGCGGGATCGATTGGATTCGGGGGAGCCGTGGCCCAAGTGGGCGTCCGCGACAAAATAGGCGCATCGGGGCTCGGGCATTGCGCGTCAGTATAAAGGACGTGGTTTCATGGGCAACCACGGTCCGCCGTTGCCCCGTAACTGGAACCAGGCGCTCCGGAAAGCGGTATAGCAACTTGACAGAGCCGGGCCGTCCTCCCTACAGTGAGTCAGGGCAAACCTCTGGAACTCAGGAACTTATGACGACTACGACGAGCTTCTGGGATCGAGTTCAGGACGAGCTTCGCACGGCCTCCGGTAAGGCGCGCAGGGAGGCGGAGCGGGCCGTCCGCACGGGCGTGCTTCGGATGGATCTTGTCTCGCTCCGCCGTGACCGCAGGCGGGCCCAGGCCGACCTGGGCGAGCGCGCGGCCGCGCTGTGGAATGCCGAGAAGCTCGAGAGCCTGTCCGAGGATTCCGAGGCGCTTCGCCTCAAGACCCTCGTTCAATCGATCGAAGGGTTGATCGCCGCGAAGGAAGAGGAGCTGAGATCCATCCGGTCTCGGGTCCCCGATCCGGGCGCGGCAGAACCCCAGTAACCAACCCGCGTCCCCGAGACGCACGTCGAGACGGAGGTAGCGAGAAACATGGAATCAAAGGAAACCATCCGCGCCGCGAAAGTGCTGATCCTGGCGGGCGGGATTCTGATCATCGGCATCGTCATGGGATTCATTCTCTCGGGGAACCTGAATTTCTCCCCGACGTCCCAGGCGCGCGAAGCATCGACTCCCGCGGTCACGTCTCTGGACAGCCCCTTCACGCAGATCGCCGACAAGACGCTCCCCGCGGTCGTGACGATCGAGACCAAGCGGAACGTCGACGGGACCAATAATCCCCAGTACAACTTCGAGGGTCCGTACGGCGACTTCTTCAAGCGCCTCTTCCCGGACCAGCCCAACCAGCAACAGCAGCAGCAACAGCGCCCCCGCGCGCAGCAGCGGGTACCGAGCAGCGGCTCGGGATTCATCTTCACGAAGGACGGCCGGATCCTCACGAACAACCACGTGATCCGCGACGCCTCCGACATCACCGTGGTCCTGAACGACAAGCGCAAGTTCAAGGCGAAGGTCATCGGCGCGGATCCCAGCACCGACGTCGCGGTCATCAAGATCGACGCGCCGGACGATCTCCCGATCGTCCCCCTCGGTGATTCCGAGGACGTGCGGATCGGCGACTGGGCGGTGGCGATCGGCAACGCGCTCGGCGAGCTTTCGGGCACCTTGACCGTGGGCGTGATCAGCGGCAAGGGCCGCACGAACCTCTCCATCGTGGGAGGCGCGCCGGCCTATCAGGACTTCATCCAGACCGACGCCTCCATCAATTTCGGAAACAGCGGCGGTCCCCTCCTCAACATCCGCGGCGAGGCGATCGGCATCAACACGGCGATCAATCCCTCGGGTGAGGGAATCGGCTTCGCGATTCCGATCAACATGGCGAAGCACATCTCCGGGCAGCTCATCGCCCATGGAAGAGTGACGCGCGGCTGGCTGGGGATCGCGCCGCAGGAATTGACGCCCGAGCTGGCGGACTCCTGGGGACTTCGGAACGTCTCCGGCGTGCTCGTCGGCAGCGTGAACTCGAATACGCCCGCGGACAGCGCCGGCTTCCAGGTGAAGGACGTCATCACCGAGTTCGATGGCCGGAAGGTTTCTGACGTCCAGAACTTCAGGCTCCTCGTGGCGGACACGCCGGTCCACAAGCGGGTCCGGGTGCACGTGCTCCGCGAAGGTCAGCCGCGGGATCTCTGGGTCCGGATGGGCGAGCGCCCCGAAGAGGGCAGGCTCGGGCAGAAGAACGCGCCTCCGACCGAGCTTCTGGGCCTCTCGGTCGAGCCCGTGACGGGAGATTTCGCCAAGGAGAACAACGTCAAAGAGAAGAACGGCGTCGTCGTGACCGACGTGGGGCAGGGAAGTCCCGCCGATGACGCCGGCGTGCAGCGCGGCGACATCATCAAGGAAGTGAACGACACCAAGGTCAAGGACGTTTACGATTACAACGCGGCCATGGACAAGGCCAAGTCGAAGAGCCCGAAGAAACCGATCGTCCTCCTCGTCAAGCGGGGGGACTCGACGCAGTTCCTGGCCGTGGACCCTGAAGGATGATCGAGAGCGGTTGAAGACGCTTCCATTCAAGTCGCAGTCGAGGCCCGAGCCTCCGTCCCGGCATCCGGGGAGGTGGACGGGCCTCTTCATTTTGGCGGCCGTCTCCGCGTTCGTGTTATGCGCCGTGAGTCCTCCGGCCCGGACGCCTCCGCACGCGCCCCGGCCCGCGCCCGAGCTCGTCCGCATCCGGTTCTGGACCGCCCCCGACCACACGCGCCTCGTGTTCGATCTCTCGGGCGCGCCTCCGGTCGAGCCCAAGTTCCGGCTCTCGGGTCCTTCGGCCTACGAGATCGTGCTGCCCGGCATGAAGAAATCGCTGGCGGTGACGTCGGAGTTCGTCGGGGACAGCCTCGTGGCCGATATCGTCCCGTCGCTCTCCGATTCGGGCGTGATCGTCCGGGTCGGGCTCAAGCGGCCCACGACGCCGCTGGCGTTCGTGCTCGCGGCGGCGGACGGCGTTCCCGACCGGATCGTGGTGGACGTGCCCGCTCCGCCCAATGCGCTGGCCGACACGGTGCTCCAGCAGCAGGTGAGCGAGATCAAGCGCTCCAAGCGGCTCATCGTGGCGATCGATCCCGGCCACGGCGGGGACGACACGGGGGCTCTGGGGTATCGGAGGCTCCCGGAGGCGGACATCGTCCTCGCGATCGCGAAGAAGCTCCGGGCGGAGCTGGAGCAGATTCCCGGCGTGAGCGCCATCCTGACGCGCACGGGGGACTACTTCGTCCCCCTGCAGAAGCGTGTCGAGCTCGCTCGGAAATACCAGGCCGACGTCATGATCAGCATTCACTGCAACGCGAGCCGGAATCGCGACGCGACGGGGACCGAGGTCTATTTCCTCTCGCTCACCGGCGCGACCGACGAAGCCTCGCGATCGCTGGCGGAATCGGAAAACGCGGCCGACCTGATCGGCGGCATCTCGCCGCAGGCGGGAGATGACCTTCTGGGGATTCTCTTCGATCTGCGGCAGAACGACACGATACGGCGGAGCAGCGAGCTGGCGGAGAACCTGGTGGATGCGCTTCGCGATGAGGATCGCCTGAGCATCGGGCGCGGCGTGAAGCAGGCGGGCTTCGTGGTGCTGAAGGCGCCCGATATCCCGGCGGTTTTGGTCGAGACGGCGTTCATCACGAACCCGCGCGAGGCGGCCATGTTGAAGGACGGGCAGTTCCAGTCCAAGGTGGCCGAGCGGCTTGCCGACGGGGTGCAGACCTACATGAAGACCCACGCCCGGAGCGCTTCCAATTAGCGGGAGATCCCTGGCGGGGGAAGGGGTACACTAGGCAGGTTCCGCATTGAACAACGTCCGGAGGAGGAAAATCGACATGAAGCGTTCAGCAATGATCGTTCCTGCCGTTATTGCCGCCCTGAGCTTCTCGACATCGGCCTGGGCCGGCGGCGACATGTGTCACGGGAAGTCCGAAGGCGCCGCCAAGGAGGCTTCGGTCGGCGCGCATTGCTCGCCGGGAGCCAAGGGTGCATCGATGGCGTCGGGCGAGGCCTGCAAGATCGGCGCGAGCAACGCGGTGTTCAGCTTCGCGGTGCCCACGGCCCATTGTGGCTCGTGCGTGGACAAGATCCAGACGACCGCCATGGCGCAGAAGGGTGTGCTTTGCGCGAAGGTCAATCTGGACACGAAGACGGCGTACGTGGCGGGCGACAAGAGGCTGAATCAGCGCCAGCTGGCGAAGGCCATCAAGGCCGCGGGCTTCGACTGCACGTTCAAGGACAAGGGACCGAAGGCGCGGGCCGAGCTGATGAAGATGATGGCGGCGGATGACGAGAAGGC
>DASQAV010000110.1:0-5078 GCA_035635575.1 Candidatus Dormiibacterota bacterium
CTTCGTTTCTGAAAGGAGATGAAACTACTTCCAGCATTTTACCGTGGATCCTCCCGTTCGATGCAACAAGTTCGCATCCCTCTAGTGAGGGGATTTGCCCGACGTAGTTAGTGAGCTGGCCTCCACCCTCCCCACCAACCACAATGGCTGCAGCCATATCCCAAGGGCGCAATCCCCTCTCCCAAAATCCATCGGTGCGGCCGACGCCCACTTTCGCGATCGCCAGGGCGGCGGAGCCGGCGCGGCGGACGGCCCGGGCGACTCGAATGAAGCGGCTGAAGGGGCCGAGGTTGTTCTTCTCAGGATCCGGCTCCGAACCGACGTCGTACCCGAAGCCCGTAGCTAGTAGCGCCTGCTCCAACTTGTCCACCTTGGTCACGCGGCGCTGCTGGCCATTGAGCGTGGCTCCCCCACCCTTCCGCGCGGCGTACATGTCATCCAGGAGCGGGTTGTAGACCGCGCCGACGACCAGCTCCCCGGCCACTTGTAAAGCGATCGAGACCGAGAAGACGGGATACTCGTGCGCATAGTTCACCGTGCCGTCCAGTGGATCGATGATCCAGACCCGGTCCGACTCCCCCGATCCCGCCTCGCGGCCACGCTCCTCGGCCCAGAACCCGTCGCCCGGGAACCCCGCGCGCAGGCGGCCGATGATCAGCTCCTCGGAGCGGCGATCCATCTCCGTGACGAGGTCGATGCGCCCCTTGTATTCGATTTCCTGGGATTTCCCGAAATTCTCTTTGAGGAGGGCGCCAGCCTCGCGCGCAACCCGCGTGGCCAGCTCGAGCTCGCGCTCGAACGTCGCGGTCATTCCGATGTGGCAGCCCTGTGGACTTCCGGCACGCTCGCCTCGGAGTGCCGCCGCCCATCCTCTGCAGCCTCCGAACGCTGTCCCTGATACTGCAGCTCATACAGTCGCGCATAGATTCCGCCGCGCGCCAGCAATTCCTCGTGCGTTCCCTGCTCGCGCAGCTCGCCGCGGTGCATGACCAGAATGCGATCGGCGTCCAGGATGGTGCTCAACCGGTGCGCGATCACGAGCGAGGTGCGCCCTTCCAGCAACCGGCGCAACGCTTCCTGGATGACGCGCTCCGTCTCGACATCCACGCTCGAGGTCGCTTCGTCCAGGATCAGGATCGAGGGGTCGTAGTGCAACGCTCGGGCGAACGCCAGCAATTGCCGCTCCCCCATCGAGAAGTACACGCCCCGCTCGCCGACCTCTTCCTCGAGGCCGTTCGGCAGCCGTCCCACCATGCGCGCGCCGCCGACCTCGTGGAGCGCTCGATCCGCCTCGTCGGCCGAGCGCTCACGCGCCCCGAAGCGAAGGTTGTCGCGAACCGTGCCGCCGAAGAGGAACACGTCTTGGAGCACGAGCCCGATCTGCCGTCTCAGCGCGCGGCCGTGAATCTCGCGGATGTCACGGCCATCGATACGGATCGACCCCCGCTGGAATTCGTAGAAGCGCGTGAGTAAGTTGGCGATCGAGCTCTTCCCCGCGCCCGTCGCGCCCACCAAAGCGACCTTCTCCCCCGGCGCCACCTTGAAGGAGATGTCGCGGAGCACGAAGTCCTCGTCCTTGTAGGCAAACCAGACGTGATCGAACTCCACCGCGCCGCGCAGGCGCGCCGGCTTGGACATCGTCTCCGCCGGCTCCGGAACCGCCGGCTTCGTGTCCAGCAGATCGAAGATCCGCTCCGACGAGACCATCGCCGCCTGGAAGACGTTGTACTTCTCGCTCAGGTCCCGGATGGGCTGGTAGAAGCGCTCGGAGTACTGCACGAACGCCACCACCACGCCGAACGTGACCGTCCCCCCGATGATCCCCAGGCCCCCGAACCAGACGATCAGGGCCAGCGCGATGGCGCCGATGAACTCCACGGCCGGAAAGAAGACCGCGTAGTAGAAGAGATTTTGTAAGTGTGCCTCGAAGTGGTCCTTGTTCGCGCGATCGAAGCCCTTGAACTCCTTGGCCTCGACGTTGAACAGCTTCACCACCTCGACCCCCTGCAGGTGCTCCTGCAGGTACGCGTTGATCCGGGCGAGCCGCGTGCGGACCTTCCGATAGCTCACGCGGACCTTCGCGCGGAAGATCGCCGTCGCCAGCACCAAGAGAGGCACCGTGGTGAACACGACGAGGGCCAGCTTCCAGCTCATGAACAGCATCGCGCCGATGATGCCCGCGAGCAGGAAGATGTCCCCGATCACCGCGACCACCCCCTGGGCGAACAATTCGTTCAGCGTGGAGACGTCCTGGGTAACGCGCGTGAGGATGCGCCCGACCGGTCGCGTGTCGAAGAATCCCGGCGTCAAGGTCTGGACGTGCTTGAAGATCTCCAGGCGCAGGTCCTGCATCGCGCGCTGGCCCACCATCGACATCGTGTAGGTCTGCCAGTACCGCAATGCGAACGCCACGATGAGGACGAACACGTACGCCATGGACAGCGTGATGAGGCCGCGCACCGCCACTTCCGGAACCGCTCCGCCATGGATCGGGCGCACGAACTTGTCGATCGCGATCTTCGTGATGTAGGGGCCGGCCACTTCCAGGAGCGAGATCGCGAAGAGAAGGACGACCGAGATGAAGATCTCGCGCGAGTAGGGCTTGAGGTAGCGGACCAGGCGCTTCGCGAGCCCGTGGTCGTAGACCGTGCCGACCTTCTCCTCTTCGTGCCCGAAGGCTTCCCAGGGGGCCGCCACTAGAGTGCCTCCAGCTCTTCCACCATCTCCTCGCGATGGTAGAGATCGGCGTAGAGACCGCCGCGGCGGATCAGCTCCGCGTGCGTTCCGGTATCCACGGCCCGCCCCTCGTCCAGCACCACGATCCGGTCCACGCGCAAGAGCGCCGAGCGCCGGTGCGTGGCCAGCAATAACGTCGGCCGCGAAGGATGGTCGAAGAGCGCGTTCAGGATGGTTTCCTCGGTCCCGGGATCCACGCTCGCGAAGGCATCGTCGAGGAGCAGCACCGGCCGCTCCAGGGCCAGCGCGCGCGCCAGGGCGACACGCTGCTTCTGTCCGCCCGACAGGGTGATCCCCCGTTCGCCGATCAGCGTGTCGAGGCCCTTCTGGAAAGTCTCCAGATCACTGGCCAGACCCGCGCGCGCCACCGGGCCCTCGGGCCCCGGGGCGGCTCCGGGCTCATCGAACCCGAACGCCACGTTGGCGCGAATCGTATCGGAGAACAAAAAGCTCTCTTGCGGCACGATCCCGAACACCCGCCGCAGGTCCGCGCGCGTCCACTCGCGGGCATCCCGTCCGCCGACGAACACGGCGCCCTCCGTCGGATCGAACAGCCGCGCCAGCAATGCCAGGAGCGTCGACTTCCCCGCGCCGGTGCGGCCCACGATCGCGACCCGCTCTCCGGGCGGCACGGAAAGATTCAAGCCGCGCAGGACGAATCGATCCGAGACCGGATACTTGAAGCCCACGTTGCGAAGCTCGATCGGCACCCGCTGCCGCTCCGGCCGCCGCAGCTTGGGCGCCTCGAGATCCTCCTCGATCGGCTCGTCCATGATGGCGCGGATCCGCGCCATCGAGGCTTCGCCGCGCTGGAAGAGATTCGAGACCCAGCCGAGCGAGATCATCGGCCAGAGGAGCATCGAGAGGTAGATCTGGAAGGCGACCAGGTCGCCCAGCGAGATCCGCCCGTGCACCACGGCGGATCCTCCGACCCACAGCACCACGGCGTTCGCGATCCCGCCGAGAAGCCCCATCAGGGGCATCATGGCGGACCAGAGCTGGATCATCTTCCGGTTCTGCTCGGTGTAGTCCTCGTGGATCGCGCGGAAGGACTGATACTCCCCTTCCTCCTCCACGTACGCCTTCACGACCCGGATCCCCGCGAGCGTCTCCTGGGCCTTGGCGGTCATCTTGCCGAACCGGTCCTGGATCGCTTCGTAGAAGTGGTGGATGCTTCCACCGAGCCGCGCCACCGCGAGGGACAGGATCGGAAGCGGAATCAGCGAGATCAGCGTCAGCCTGACGTCGATCCGCAGCATGAGCGCCACCGCGAAGCAGAAGGTCACGATGGTGTTCGCGAAGTACATGATGCCCGGCCCGAGGAAGTTCCGCACCGCGTCGAGGTCGTTCGTCGTCCGGGACAACAAGTCACCCACGCGCGTCCGCCGGTAGAACGAGGCGTGCAGGCGCTGCATGTGGTCGTAGAGATCGTTCCTGAGCTCGTACTCCATCCGCCGGGACGAGCGGATCAGCGTCATTCGCATCATGAAGAGAAAGAGGCCTTGCAGCGCAACGGCCAGCAGAATCAACCCCGCGTCTTTGGCGAGAAAGGCGCGCGTCGTGCCGTGCTGCAGATGGTTGATCGCTGAGCGGACGATCCAGGGGGACCACACCTGGAACACAGTCGTGCCCAGGACCGCGACGCCTCCCAGGATGAGGGAGAGGCGGTGGCGCTTCAGGTAGGGAAAGAGATGTCGTAACGCTCCGAAAATCTTGATGGCGATTCCTCCGCTAGGCGGCGCTCCCCTCGGTCCAGATGAGGATCCTTCCGCACGATTCGCATTGATGAAGGGCTGAGTCGGCGCGGCGCATTTCCTGCGTCACCTGAGGCGTGAGCGACTTGAAGCAGGCGCCGCACGCCCCCTTCCGCACCTCGGCCACCGCGACGCTGTCGCGCGAGCTGGCGAGACGGTCGTAGCGGGCGAGCAGCGGGCCCGGAATCCTGGGGCGGACCTGGTCGCGGTCCATCTTGAGAGAATGGATCGCCTGGTCCAGGGTGGCGCCTTCCTTCTCCAGCTCCGCTTCGCCGGTCTTGAGCTTGCGCTCCTCCTCGGCGATGCGCCGCTCCGCCTGCTTCGCCTGCGCCACCAGCGTCTCTTCCTTCTCGAAAAGCTCCAGCACCACCGTCTCGCGATCGGAGCGCTTGGACTTCAAGCCGGCGATCTCGGAGAGCATGGCCTGGTATTCCTTGTTGGTCTTCACGGCGAGAAGCTGCCGCTCCAGCTTCACGCCCTCGCTCTGGACCACCTCGATCTCTTTTTCCTGCGCGCGCCGGTCGTGCCGCACCTGCTCCAGCTCTTTCTTGGCGCGCTCGTGGGCCGCTTTCGCCTGGTCCAGCGCGG
>DASQAV010000111.1:0-13099 GCA_035635575.1 Candidatus Dormiibacterota bacterium
CCAAGCATGAGCGGCGAGGACGTCAGGCGGTGCATCAGCCAGCCCTGCGCCACGCTCTGCATCCAGGTCCCGATCAGCGAGATGAGCTGCCCGGTCCAGTAGAGACGGTAGTTTCGGTGCTGAAGCGCGCGGAATGTGGACTGAAGATAGGCGCGGGGGTTCGCGAGAGCCATGGATGCCGTTTACGGTACCATGCCTCCCGCGCCTCACGCCACGGCGGGCCGCGCCGACAACGCTACTTGGTCGTGTAGCCCTCGTGTGCCAGGAGCGCGCGCTTCATGGGGAGCCCGAGCCCGAATCCGGTGAGCGATCCGTTTTCACCGATGACGCGATGGCAGGGGACGAGGAGCGGGACCGGATTCGCGCCAACGGCCGCGCCGACCGCGCGCGCCGCTCTCGGCTTGCCGATCGCGGCCGCGAGGGCGCCATAGGAGACCGTCTTTCCCGACGGGATCGCGCAGAGGCGATTCCACACCTTCATCTGGAAAGGCGTGCCGTCCAGGTCGAGCGCGAGGCGCCGCGTGGATCGACCCGACGCATAGGAGCGCAACGCCGACACGGCGCGCGCCAGGGCAGCCGGATAGCTCCGAGCCGCCGGGTGGACGATCAGCGCGGCCCCTGCCCGGACCCTGCGCTCGAGCCAGGGATCCCGGGCGGCGCGGGCAGCCGTCAACGCCTCGCCGGACACGGGAAAGATCGCGGCGATGCCACGCGACGTCGCGGCCACGGCAAAGGTGGCCCATGGCGTGCGCACCGTGCCGACATCGATTCGAGTCGTGCCTCCGCCCAACTTCTTGCTCCTGCGCTTCTTCATCGTCGTTCTCCTTTCAACGATCGCCGCCACGAAGCGGGCGGCAGCCCGGTCCTTCTTCGAAATGCCCGAACGAACGCCGAGGGGCTCTGGAAGCCCGCGGCGAATCCCGCATCCAGAACAGCCGTCCTCGCGTTGCGCAGCAGCTCCTCCGCGCGCTCCGCCCGAAGATCCGCGAGCGCCCGCATGGGAGTCCTTCCATCCGCGGCGCGAAACCGCCGGGCGAAGTGCGACGGGCTCACGGCCACCGCGGCCGCGACGTCCTTCGCGTACACCGTGTTCTCCAGATTCCCCCGCATGTACACGATCGCCCTCTCGGCCATGGAGCGATCCGCCTCGGCGGGTCCTCCGCGCAGCTCCGGGCGGCATCGCTTGCAGGGCCGGAATCCGGCGCGGGACGCGTGCGCGGGAGACGGGTAGAAGAGCACGTTCTCTCGCCGGGGCTTCCGGCACGTGCAGGAGGGCCTGCAGAAGATCCCCGTGGTCCGGACGGCCGTGACGAAGCGTCCGTCGTAGCGGCGGTCTCCTTTCTGGAAGGCCGACCACATGGCCTCCGTGCTCAACCGCCCCGCTTGATTCATCGTCGCCGTGCTCATGGTGAAAAAGGTATCACCGGGGCGCCTGCACGTCGCGTCGATTTCGATCGAGTTATCGGCTAGAGTGGGGCCTGTGAGCGAGACCGAGCGGGATACGCCCGAGGAGGCCCCACCCGAAGAGCTGCGCATGGGTGCCACGCACCTCGCGCGGCGCGTCTTCGTCTGGTTCATCATCACCTTCGCGCTCGCCCGAAGCACGGGCCTTCTCATGAGTTTTGGAAGGCTCCACGATTTCTACCTGCGATTCGGGCAGACCCATGTTCACCACCTGAACTATGGAATCATCCTCCTGGCCGGCGTCGGAGCCTACCTGCTCTTCCTTCGCCCCGACGAGCGCGGCCTGGAGCGCGCGGCGATCCTCTACGGCATTGGCCTGGCGCTGACCTTCGATGAGTTCGGGATGTGGCTTCACCTCGATGACATCTACTGGCAGCGCGCCAGCTTCGACGCGATGATCCTGATCGCGGCCATTCTGGGGCTCATCATGGCCGCACCCACGGTTCGCCGCTTCCGGCTGCGCCACTGGATCTGGACCATCGTCATGGCGATCGTCGTTATCTGGTTCACGCTCCTACTGATGAAGCCCTTCCAGAGGATGCACGAGCGGATCGCGCCCTGGTTCCGGAACATGGATCGCCCCGCCGTGACGGACACCCTGAACGTGCCGGACCCCTCTCAGCCTCCCGCGGGGCCCAGCCAGAGAATCAGGAAGTAGC
The DNA here is from genome assembly GCA_035635575.1 of Candidatus Dormiibacterota bacterium. Classification (GTDB taxonomy): domain Bacteria; phylum Eisenbacteria; class RBG-16-71-46; order SZUA-252; family SZUA-252; genus WS-7. The sequence continues at coordinate 2,124 of DASQAV010000111.1, forward strand.
TAGCGATCGCGGTCGTGGCGGCCGTCGCCAGCCCCACGAGGAAGGGCGTCGCGCCGATCCGCCTCATCGCGCTGAGGCGCGTGCTCAGCCCCACGCCCGAGAGCGCCACCAGGATCAGAAACCGCGAGATGAGCTGCAAATAATGCGCGAGATCCCGGTGCATCCACGCCCCCAGCCACGCGAACACGCCGACCGAGTTCAGAAGCGCGACCACCAGGAACCCGATCACGAACACTGGAATCGACTGACCCAGCCGCCCTCCCAGCCCTCGCCGCGCCTCGCCCCGCGCCCCGCGCGCATAGATCAGTCCGATCGCGACGATCACCGGACCCATGAGCGCGTTCCGGGTGAGTTTCACCGCCGTGGCCACCTTGCCCGCGGCGTCGCCATAGGCGAACCCCGTCGCGACCACCTGAGAGGTGTCGTTGACCGCGGTCCCGGCCCACGTCCCGAACGCGGCGCTCGACATGCCGAGCAGGTGCCCGAGCATCGGGTAGACGAACACGGCAGCCGTCCCGAATAACGTATTCGTCGCGATCGCGAACGAGACCTCCTCGTCCTCGGCATGGATCACCGGGGCGGTTGCCGTGATCGCGGTATTCCCGCACACCGCCGTCCCCACTCCGATCAGGGTGGCCAGGCGTCCCGGCACGCGGGCGGCGCGCCCCAGCGCGTGCGCCACCGCGAGAGCGAGGGACATCAAGATCACGATCATGACAACCGCCTTCCCGCCGATCGCCACGACCTGCATGAAGGAGAACTGGGCGCCGAGGATCACGATCGCCACGCGCAGGAGCGTATGGAAGGAGAAGCGAATTCCGGGAGCGAGCGCGGTGGGAAGCGAGATCATATTCCCGATCACGAGCCCCAGCAGCACCGCGACCACGACCTCGCCCACCAGGGCCCCCGCGTTCGTGGGAAGCGCGTCGTGAATCAGGCGGGCAGCCACGGCGCAGACCAGCGCGAGCAGGAGACCCGGAAGAATGCGGCGCACCGATCCTCCTCTCTTCGTGGGCGTGAGCACGGCACTGCAGGCAGAAGCGCGTTACACTAGCGCATTTACGAGCCTTTTCCAAAGCGGCGTGGGCCGATATCATACGAGCCGAACCCTTCACCTCGCCGCGGCCCGGCAAATCGAGAGGATCCACGGAGGCTGGATGGAGACGATGGACATCGGTGTGGACGCGCTTCGCGAGTGGCTGGAGAGCGGCCGCCCCGTGACCGTGCTGGATATCCGCCCCGCCGTGCAGCGGGAGGAGTGGAGCATTCCCGGGAGCGTTCCGGTGGATGCGCAGGCGGCGATGCGCGCCAGCGATCCGTCCTCGATCGGCGGCGTCTCGGTGCCGGCGGGACAGCCGATCGTGGCGGTCTGCGCTCAGGGGAAATCCAGCATCCTCGCCGTCCGGGCGATGCGGGAGCACGGCATCGACGCCTTGTCGCTGAAGGGCGGAATGAAGGCGTGGAGCCTTGCCTGGAACGTGGCCGAGGTCGAGCTTCGCGGATCCAAGGCGCAGGTGATCCAGGTCCGCCGCACGGGAAAGGGCTGCCTGTCCTATCTCGTGGGGAGCGGGGGCGAAGCGGCGGTCGTGGACGCGTCGGTCGATCCCGAGATCTATCTCCGGATCGCCGAGGAGCGCGGGCTCCGGATCCGCTACGTCCTGGATACGCACGTTCACGCCGACCACCTCTCGCGATCCCGCGCGATCGCGGACCGATGTAGCGCCGAGATCCTGCTCCCCGAGCAGGACCGCGTGACGTATCCCTTCCGGGCACTTCGTGAGGGGGACTCGATCACGATCGGAGAGATCGAGATCCAGGCCCTCCACACTCCGGGGCACACCTCGGAGAGCATGTGCTTCCTGGTGGACGGGCGCGTGCTCCTCACGGGCGACACGTTGTTTCCAAGCGCGGTCGGGCGCCCGGACCTCGCCGCCAGCTCGGAGCAGGCGCGAAAGCGCGCGCATCTCCTCTACGCCACGCTCCAGCGAATCGTGAAGCTGGCTCCGGAAACCTGGATCCTTCCCTGCCACACCAGCGAGCCGATCCCTTTCGATAAAAGGCCCAGCGGCGCTCCGCTCGGTGACGTGCTGAAGCAAGTGGACATGCTGCGCGCTGCGGAGGATGCCTTCGTGGAAATGCTTCTCTCACGCATTCCCCAGACACCTCCGAACCATCTCGAGATCGTGCGCCTCAACGAGCGCGGCGAATTTCCGGGTGTGGATCCCACCGAGCTCGAGGCGGGCGCGAACCGCTGCGCCATCTCGTAGGCAAAGCCCTTGGCGACGACCCATGAAGCACTCGAGGTGACGCCCCTGACGCACCGTTCGGACGCGACCGACCGGGTAGAGCTTACCGCCGTGATTCCCGCGTTCAACGAGATCGAGAGCCTGCAAACGGTGGTGGACGAGCTGGAGGAGGTCCTGCGCCGGACCGGGCGCTCCTTCGAGGTGATTCTCGTGGACGACGGAAGCACGGACGGGAGCGGCGACTGGATCGAGGACCGCGCGCGTCGCGACCCGTGCGTTCGCGGTGTCCTGCTGGAAGGGAACGTCGGCCAGAGCGGGGCGCTAGCGGCCGGGCTGCGGCACGCGCGCGGAGACGTGGTCCTGACCCTGGATGCCGACGGGCAGAACGACCCAGCGAGCATTCCGCAGCTTCTGGCCGCGCTCGAGACCGCCGACGTGGTCTCCGGTGTCCGCCAGCATCGAGCCGATTCGTGGCGCCGCCGCGTCTCTTCCCGGATCGCGAATTCGGTGCGACGCGCGGTGATCGGCGACACGATCAGCGACGTCGGATGCTCGCTCAAGGCGTACCGGCGCGAGGCGCTGGAGGATCTCCCGCTCTTCGTCGGGGCGCACCGATTCCTTCCCGCGCTCTGCCAGTTCCGCGGTGCGCGCGTGGCCGAGGTGCCTGTGCTTCATCGTCCGCGCCAGAAAGGCGTTTCCAAATATGGGGTGGGGAACCGTCTCTTTCGCGGTTTGCGCGATCTGTTCGGAGTTCGCTGGCTCAAGTCCCGGCTGTTGCGCCACAAGATCCGGAGGGTGACGCATGATTAGCGCAGTCTCGCCGACCGCCGCCTGGTACGCGGTCGGTTTTCTCGGGCAGCTCATCTTCGGCTCGCGCTTCTTCATCCAGTGGATCGTTTCGGAGCGTGCGCGCCGTGTGATCATCCCGAAGCTGTTCTGGTACCTGAGCCTCCTCGGGGGCGTGGCGCTCTTCGCGTACGCCTTGTACCGGCGCGATCCGGTGTTCGCGGTCGGGCAGGGACTGGGGCTCATCGTCTACACCCGGAACATCATCCTGCACCGCGCCCCGCAGCCCGCATCGGCGTGAATCGCCCGAGCGCCCTCGTCGCACGGCCGGCTTGAGCCGGATCCGCTCGATGCTCGCGTGGCTGGTGCCCGCGGGCGTCATTCTGGCTTCGTCCGGATGGCTCGGGCTCATCGAGCCCACGGAAACACGCTACGCCGAGATCGCGCGCGAGATGCTCGCGAGCGGTGACTGGCTCATCCCGCATCTCAACCGCATTTCCCATTTCGACAAGCCGCCGCTGGCCTATTGGTGCTCGGCCGCGGGAATGGCGGTCCTTGGAGTGAACGAGTGGGGGGCCCGTGTGTTCGCGGCGCTGGCCGCGGGCTTCGCGCTCTGGTGCACGGCGCGGATCGCGCGGCATGCGGGGCGCGAATGGCCGGCGTTCACCGGCACCGATGCCGCCGCGAACGCGGACGATCCGGCGCGGACACGCGCCACCCTCGCTCCGCCGGTTCTCGCCTCAACCTTCCTCTTCTTCGCCATATCACATCAGCTCGCGAGCGACATCTTTCTCGCGGCCGCCGTAGCGGGCTTCTATGCCGCGATCTTCGATCCGCGCGCGCGGGGCACCGTATGGCCATTCGTGGCGCTGGGCATCGGCTTCATGACCAAGGGGCCGGTGGTCTTTGTGACGACCGTACTACCTGTGCTGCTCGCCGCCGCATGGGCCAGGGACCGCGCGCTGGTCCGCTGGCTGGGGAATCCCTGGGGATGGCTGGTATTCGCGGTGATCGGGCTGCCCTGGTATCTCGCGGTCGTGGTCGCGACGCGAGGCCTTCTGCCCTACTTCCTCCATCACCAGCTCTGGGAGCGCTACGCAACGACGACGAATCATCGGGGCGGTCCCATCTACTACTTCATCGTCATGATCCTCGTCGGGACGCTGCCCTGGACGTGGGCTGCGCTTCGAGAATGGTCGCGGGCCGCGCTGGGTGGAGCGCGCCGCGCACCATCCGATGCGCTCCTCGCTTCGTGGATCCTCTTGCCGCTGACCTTCTTTTCCTTCTCCGGATCCAAGCTGCCGGCCTACATCCTTCCCTTGTATCCGGGGCTGGCGGTCCTCGCGTCGCGCTGGCCCTCCCCGGCGCGGGCCGGCCGATGGCTCAAGGTAGCGGGCATCACGTTCGCTATCCTGGTCGCAGCGCTCGCGGCCGTGACGCCCTTCGACGCCCGGCTCGGCTCGCCGAAGGATCTCGCACAGAAACTCAAAGATTCGCGCCGGGCCGGCGAGCCCGTGGTGGAATACGGAACGTTCAACGCGGGCGTGCCGTTCTACCTCCGCGAGACGATTCCCATGCTCGAGGTCACGCGCGATCTCGAGTTCGAGGCGCCGGCGTCACGGGCGGGGACGATCCTCTCGCGCGATGAATTCCGGCGCATGGTCCAGGTCCGAGGCAGCGGATGGGTGGTGGGGAATCAGGCGGCCACCGAGGAGCTGGCGAAGGCGCTTGGACTCAAGGTCAGCCTCGTGGCAGGCTCCGGGAACCAGTCGCTGCTCTTACTCCAACGAAGCTAGGTGGCCGGGTGCTGAGAACCTTCCTTCCTATCAGCGTGAGTCTGAGCATCATTGCTGCATGCTCTGTTGCCCTGGGGTACACAGGCGGGCCCATTCGGATCAGAGTCGAGGGTTACGACTCGTCGACCAAGAAGGTTTACTACCGCCTGCATCGATTCGATGAGTCGGGTCTACCTCCCGAGGTGTACTCGCTTCGACTCAATAGTACGAGCCCCAATCGCCCGTTCCGAGAACGCTCACTCGAGGTTGCCGCTGATCCCTCGTATCAACGCTGGAGCTTGCTCACGAGGCGCCTTGAAAAGCTGGGTGGAGAGTCATCATTCAAACTCGAGGTTGAGGAAGCCTCGGAGAATGCGGGCGTGGATTCAACCTCCGGTACACCGGTCTCGCTTCATAGGATTCACGTGCGGCTGCGTTCTGGTTCCAAGTCCGGGAAGGTAGACACGACGGCATATTGTGAGGCGCTCGTGACAGTGAGGGCGCTGTACCGAATCCCAGGTCGGAAAGAGCGCCTGTCCATTCTATCCTTCATAGGTCGAGCCTACGGTTGTGAAGAAGTGGATGTGCCAGTCCTTCTGAGGTAGTTCATGATCCAGATCCAGAATCTGACCCGCCGGTACGGCACGTTCGAGGCCGTCCGCGGGTTGAGCCTCTCGATTTCGGACGGCGAGATCTTTGGGCTGCTCGGCCCGAACGGCGCCGGGAAATCCACGACCCTCAAGATTCTCGCCACGCTCCTCAAGCCCACAACCGGCTCGGTGCGCATTCAGAACCTGGACGTGGTCTCACAGGCGAACGATGTCCGCCGCATCATTGGATATGTGCCCGAGGGCGCGGAGCTTTACGACGCACTCACGGGGGAAGAATTTCTGAACATGCTTGCCGACCTCCACCGGCTCGACCCACGGCAAGTCAGAGCCCGGCGCGACCCGCTGGCGCAGGCATTCGATCTCACGGCCGAGCTCAACCGCCCGATCGGCGGCTACTCCAAGGGAATGAAGCAGAAAGTTCTCCTGATCGCGGCGCTCCAACACCAGCCGGAGGTCCTTCTCCTCGACGAGCCGCTCGATGGGCTGGACGTCGCGGCCCAGGAACACCTGAAGAAGATCCTGCGCGACCACGCTGCCGCGGGGAAGATCGTGGTCTATTCCTCGCACATCCTCGAAGTCGTGGAGCGGTTGTGCGACCGGGTCGGGATCATTCATCAGGGAAGACTGGCGGCGGAAGGATCACCGGCCCGCCTGATCGAGGAAAACGGGCATGGGACCTTTTCGGAACTCTTCCTGGAGCTTACCGCGGCGTCAACTCCATGAACGAGATGGCCGACCGTCTCGTGCGCCTCCTCGGCGCCGATCCCGCCGTCTTTCGTCCCGTCTTTCGCGCGCAGAGAACGGTGCTGAACCGTCGAGCCGCGCTGGCCAAGCGGCGCGCCGGCTGGCTTTCGCGCCGCCTTTCTCCATTCCAGGTCTTGTGCTTCCTGACCTTTGTGAGCGGCGTTACGATTTCGGCAATTGCGCTCACCCTCGCACCGATTCTCGTAGGGGCCGCCGTGGTCTACACGTTCGGAACGTTCTTTCTCCTCCTGAACGTGATCCTGGACGACTTCGACGTGATTGTGAACCCCTCGGAGTATCTGGTTCTCGCCGCGCATCCTCACGACGGCTGGTCGGTGCTTCTCGCGAAGATCGTGGCTGTTGGAAGCAGTATCGCGGTCCTCGGAGCGTTCTACTTCGTTCCGGGAGCGATCATCACCCTGCTGTCGCTTCACTCGGTGCTCGCCGCGGTCGCGTTCCTGATCGGCGGGGCATCCGTGACGGTTGCGGTAGGGAGCGGCGGGATGCTCTTTGCCGCGGCGATGGTATCGATTTGGGGTCGCGCCGCCCTCGATCGCATCCTTCCCATGGTGCAGATCTTCTACATGATCAGCATTATCGTTCCCACGGTCGGAAGAAACGCCTTGCGCCAAATCACGCTCCCCCCGCTGGCGAAGCTAGGGATCGCGCCATGGATCGCCCCTCCGGCGTGGTTCATCTGGCCGCTCGAGATCGCCACGGGTTCCGTCTCGAGCGCGACGTGGCTTCGCGCCGCGCTCGCGAGCGGGAGCCTCATCGCGCTCGTCGCGATCGGCTCGAGGTGGATCGGAGGAAGGTTCGGGGAGCGACTTCTGGATCCGCCGGCCTATCGCCGGCGCAGGACGAGGTCACGCTCGCTGCAGAGGGGAAGCCGAATCCATCTTCTCGGCCGAACGCCCGAAACCCGGGCGCTGCTTGCGCTGATCTCCACACACCTCCGGAGCGATTTCCAGTTCCGGACTCAGTTCATCGCGACCACCATTACGCCACTCATCATACTTACTTCGCTTTTCGTCTCGCGCAACGTGAGAGGGATCGGGGGAAAGCCGGAGTTCGTTCTCGGAATGCTCGGCTTTGGGCTCACCGCCGTGCTCGGATCGTTCCATCGCGTCATGGGCCAGAGCAGCCGACCCGAGGCTCTCTGGTTCATCCTTGCCGCACCCATCAAGCGCACACGATTCTCGCTTGCGACGATCCCGTCCTTGCGGGGAATCGTCGTGATTCCGCACCTCCTCTTCATGTTGGCGGTGGCGATTCTGACCAGGGCGGGTGGGCCGGTTCAAATCGCGGCGACAATCGTTGGTATGGGGATTCTCGCGGAGGCACTGCTCCGCTTCTGGCGCGGGTTCTACCAGGGAATGCCTTTTTCTCAGCCGATCCGAAGCGCCGGGAAAATGGGGGGCGGCCAGATCCTTGCCATGTTCGGCGGCACGCTCATTGGAGCGGGGTTCGTCGCGACGCTCATGGTCGGCCATCACCTGGGTCTCCCGTACCAAGGAGCGGTGATCCTGGTCTTCGTCGTAGCCCTGATCTTCGCGGCAATGTGGGCCCGGCGGCGCGTCTCCCGTGAGGCGGAGGCCATGGAGCTGGGAGGTGACGTTCAGGCGGCTGTAAGATAGCCGGGGTTCCACGTTTCATGTACAATTCTGCGTCGTTCCAAGTGCGAGCCGTTACAACGGGATAGCCAGCGGGATGGCGCCCTCCAGGACCAAACCAGGGACCGGATCGGGCGCCTCCGCCGACAATCGAGACCGGCTGCCGAAAAACAGATTCTCCAAAACCACCAACCGCATCAAAGGAAGAACTATGGGCCTGGCCGTCTCGACCATTGACGCGCAGTCCGTAGCGAGCGTCCTCTCCGACATCGCCGAAATCGCCTCGGAGACCCTGGAGTTGCAGGACGTCTTCGATCGCGTCGCGGCAGCCGTCCGCGAGTTGATCCCCTTCGACAACATGGGGGTCGTGCGGATTGTCGATGGCGATCGCGCGGTCCTCCACGCGAGCACCGTTCCCTGCAAGGGCCCCGAGTGCGCCGAGCCCATTCCGCTGACGTCCTGGTCTCCCCGGATGCGTCCGCGCCCGGGACCGAACCCCATCGTCCGGGACGCTCAGATCGAGTTCGATCCCTCCTTCCACTTCGATTCAAAAGCCCTCGCGGGCGGCGTGCGTTCCGCGATGTGGGAGCCGTTCCGCCAGACCGCGACCCTCCGGGGAGGGGTCTGGCTCGCGGCGTACCAGCCGAACGCCTTCACGGAGGAGCACCAGGCGGTGCTCCGGCCGATTGCCGCGCTACTGGGCTCTGCCGTCGAGCACTGGCGGATCTGGGACGTCGAGAGACGCCGCCGGGACCGGCTGGACCGGATGGAGATCCTGCTCGAGACCTTTGCCAAGTCGCTCGACGTGCGCGAGGTGTTCCAGCAGCTCTCCGATGGAATGCAGGAGATCATCCCGCACACCTTCGTGTGCCTTACCGAGCTGGATCTCCGCTCCGACACGATCCGAATCACGGCATTCTCGGGCGACTCCGACATCGAACCCCCGATGGGCCCAACCAAGCTCACCAAGGAAGAGCTCCAGCGCCGGGTGGACTTCGAGATCGTCAAGGACATCCCGGCCGAGATCCCGCCGGACACGGAGCGCCGGCGCCTGATCATCTCCTCGGGACTTCGGTCCTGGGTCCGCGTTCCCGTTTGGCTATCGGGCGAGGTTCGCGGGGGTCTCAGCTTCTTCCATCGCGAGCCGTCCATGTACGGCCTGGACGACGCCGAGATCACCATCCGGCTCGCCGATCGCATCGGCCTGATGCTTTCGCATCAGCGCCTCGCCGAGGAAGCTCGGATCGCGGCCGAATCACGCGAGCGAGCGGAGCGGCTCGAGGCCACGGTCGAGACACTCGCCCGCGAGCTGGAGTCGCGGGGACGGGGCCGGATCATCGGCACGTCGAATTCCTGGAAGGAGACCCTCCGCGCCGTCGGGCGCGTGGCTTCCGCCGGGACGAGCGTCCTCATTACCGGCGAATCGGGCACCGGCAAGGAAGTGATCTCGAACATGATTCACCAGGGCTCGCCACGCGCGGGGAAGCCCTTCGTGGCGATCAACTGCGCTTCGCTTCCCGAGCAGCTTCTCGAGTCCGAGCTCTTCGGCCACGAGAAGGGAGCGTTCACGGGAGCGTTTGCGAGCAAGGTCGGACGGATCGAGCAGGCCGCGGGCGGGACGCTGTTCCTGGATGAGATCGCGGAGATGAGCCCGGTCGTGCAGGCGAAGTTCCTCCGCGTGCTGCAAGAACGCGAATTCCAGCGCCTGGGCGGGACGCGCACGCTGAAGGCGGACGTGCGGGTCGTCGCCGCGACGAATCGAGACCTCGCCACCGCCATCACGCGGGGGGCTTTCCGGGAAGATCTCTTCTACCGGCTCAACGTATTCCAGATCCACATCGCGCCGTTGCGCGCGCGGCCCGAGGACATCCTGCCCCTCGCGGAGGGGTTCCTGGAGGATCTGGGGAAGACGATGGGCCGCCCGGCCGCTGGGATCTCACGTGACGCGAAGGAGTGGCTGCTCTCCTATTCGTGGCCCGGAAACGTCCGCGAGCTGCGCAACGCGATCGAGCGCGCGATTCTTCTGTGCGACGGCGGGCTGATCACGCGCGAGCATCTTCCGACACCCATGGACCGGCTCGATCAGCCTCTATCGCAGAATGGAAACGGTTCAGGGCCGGTGGCGGCGCTTCCTCACAATGGGATGGATCTAGCGACGGTGGAGAAGGATCTACTCGTGAAGGCGCTCGGTCAGACGAAGGGAAACAAATCGAGGGCCGCCCGCCTCCTCGGCCTCACCCGCGCCCAGCTCTACTCGAGAATCGAAAAGTACGGGGTGAGCTAGCCGCCGGAGCGGAACCGTACGGTTTCTGCCAAAAAGTGCAATAATGCCTGCTGCAGTTTGTTCCCGAGAATCATGTCCCGCCCTAGGAGCCTCTTCCCGGCTCCCGGACCTCTAACCGCGGTTACCCGACTTGGCACTTAGCGGTTTGAAGACGTACCTACCTCTTTGTATCATCGCGTTAGGTGGAGTCCTGGGGTGCAGCAAAGAGGGCCCCACACAGCCTTCAAAGCCGGTCCCTCCGGTGCCCGTCGTGCCAGTCATGGACCGAGCGTACGACATCAGCTCGGATGGCCGCTTTTTGGTGTACCGGCATCGGGCGTCTGTCGAGGGCATCCGAGGGGTGTACTCGCTGGGCGTCTCCGATTCTGCGCGTCCGATCCTTCTCATGGCCGACAGCGCATCATACCTCGCTACGGATTGCAGGATCTCTCCTGATGGGACGCAGATCGTTTACTCAAAGGGATTTCAGGATCTTTACATCATGAATCTCACGGCACAGACCCACACACAGATAACGTTTACGTCGGGAAACGCGAACGGGCCCGATTGGGATCCAACCGGTCACTATATCGTGTACCAAAGGCCTTTGATTCCCTCGGGAAGTCCAGACTCAGCCGGGCTTCGTATCTTGAACGTCCAGACACTCGAGGATTCCTCCTTGCGACACGACGGCCAGCCAACGTTTGGAACGAATCCACGGTGGTCGCCGGACGGAACAAAGATCGCATTTGAACGCGGTGTGCCGTGGAATGGCGTGGTGGGGAGTCCGGGTCGCTACCACATTTTTACGGTTTCGCTTGTCGACGGCACTTATCTGGACGTAACTCCAAATGATAAGTGGGACAATGAATTTCCGACTTGGTACAGCGCCTCGAGGATTCTCTTCGAGTCCTATAGCTACGACACGAACGAGCATG
>DASQAV010000112.1:0-3077 GCA_035635575.1 Candidatus Dormiibacterota bacterium
GGCGGCGGCGTGCTCTTCCCGCCGCGCGGCGCCCCGCCTCCCGAGGCGATACGTTTCTCGATGGCCGTCCCGAGCGCGAAGAGCGAGTCTCCCTCCGCGCGCAACCGCAGCGAGCGCGCCTTGGACTCCTCCACCTCATCCTGCAAGCTGGACATCTCCGACTTGTAGATCGAGTCCTGCCGCGCGAGCTCGGCGCAGTATTCGGCCCGTTGTTCCTGATTCAGCTTCCTGAATTCCTCTTCCGTGTAGTAGTCCCCGAGGGAGGCGTCAGCCACGCGAAGGACGGGCTTGCCGCACCCCTCTATAGATGCCGCGAGAGCCAGGAGCAGTGCGGCCCCCGCAAACCCTCGAATTCTCAATGACTCCGCTCCGCCTCCAGTGAGTCCAGGCGCGCCTGCGCCTCCTCGGCCCTCTCCTGCGCCGCGTCCCTACGCGCGTTCCATGCCTCCTCTTCCGTCTGCACGCGTTCCGTCTCCTCGCGAAGGCGCTCCGTGCCGCTTCGAAGGCGGTCCAGATCGGTCGTGGGGGTAGGGCAAGGCACCGTGGCGTGGCCGCAGCCCACAAGACCAACGGACGCTGTGACTAGGAGAAAAAGGACGATTGTTGCTGCGGGGACCGGCCAAGCCTTCGCCGTTGGGGAGCCAGCCGCCAGTATTTCGGCCTGCCCGCCGACCCGCCCGCCGGAGATGCCGCAAATTCGAGATAAGAAGCTGGTATGGCTCAAATTAGAGTGGGTCGAACGGGCGTCCGCCCGGTCCCTCCATTCAACCTAGGGTCGCCTGCTGTGGAAGTCAAGCCCGGTTGGTCACCCTCCACACGGGGGGAGAGCAGGAAGGATACCAGGTCAGTCCTGGATGCGGAGCTTCAGCTCTTTGAGATCCTTGGGATCGATGGGCGCGGGCGCGCCGTCCATGAGGGATGTGGCGCTCGCCGTCTTGGGAAACGCGATCGCGTCGCGAATGGATTCGCCTCCGTTGAAGAGGACGACCAGGCGGTCCAGCCCCAACGCGATTCCGCCGTGCGGCGGCGCGCCGTATTCGAACGCCTCCAGCAGGAATCCGAACTTCTCCTGCGCCTCTTCGGCCTTCATCCCGATCGTGCGCATGACGCTCTCCTGGATATCCTTTCGATGGATCCGGATGCTCCCGCTCGCCAGCTCGTTTCCGTTCGCGGCGAGATCGTAGAGCTGTGCTTTGACGCGTCCCGGATCGGTCTCGATGTGCGGGAGATCCTCCTCGAGCGGCATCGTGAAGATGTGATGCGCGGGTCCCCAGGCGGCGTGCGCCTCCAGCCACTCGAAGAGCGGAAACCGGTGCACCCACACGAAACGGAATTCGCGGCTGTCCAGCTTGAAGGCCGCGTTCCCGATCTGCGTGCGCAGGAGTCCCAGCACGCGCTGCGCCAGCGGGCGCGGCCCGGACGCCAGGAGCAGGAGGTCCCCATCGCGCGTCCCCGTCGCCTCGAGAAGCTTCGCCGTGAGATCCGCCGGGAAATGCTTCGCGACGCCGCCTTCGAGCGCCCCGCCCTTCACGCGCGCCCACGCCAGCCCGCCCGCTCCCGCCTGCTTCGCGGCCGCTTCGAAGTTGTCGATCTCGCGGCGCGACGCGGTTCCGAGGCCGGGGACCGGGAGGGCCAGGGTCCCCGTTTTCGGTGCGTCCTTCTTCGCGGCGCGGAACACCTCGAAGGCGCTCGTCCCCGCGATCTCGGTCACGTCCCGGATCTCGAAGGGGATGCGAAGGTCGGGCTTGTCGCTCCCGAACCTCGCCATGGACTCTTCGTACGGGATGCGCGGGAACGGTGTCTCCAGATCGCGGCCGAGGTCGCGGCGGAAGATGGACTGGAGAGTCCCCTCCACCACGTCGAACACGTCGTCCTCGGTCACGAAGGACATTTCGAGATCGATCTGCGTGAACTCGGGCTGCCGGTCGGCGCGCAGGTCCTCGTCCCTGAGGCAGCGCGCGATCTGGAAATAGCGGTCGAATCCGGAGACCATGAGGATCTGCTTGTAGAGCTGCGGCGATTGCGGCAGCGCGTAGAACTTCCCGGGATGGAGCCGCGCGGGGACCACGTAGTCGCGCGCCCCCTCCGGCGTCGGCTTCACGAGGAGCGGCGTCTCGATCTCGAGGAAGCCCTGGTCCGAGAGATACTCGCGCACGCTCCGCGTCATGCGGTGGCGGAAGATGAGATTCTGCTTCAGCACGTCCCGGCGAAGATCGAGGTAGCGGTAGCGGAGCCTCAGGTCCTCGGAAGCGGTCGCGCCATCGTCCAGCGGAAAGGGCGGCGTCTTGCTTTGATTCAGGATGGCGAGCTGATCCGCTTCGACCTCCATGGCGCCGGTCACGAGCTCGGCGTTCTCGCTGCCGGGCGGGCGCGGCTTCGCCGTGCCCTCGATCAGGACGACGTATTCGCTCCCGATGGCGCGCGCCTTCTCGAGCACCGGAGGCTCGATCTTCTCCGGCCGGAAGACGACCTGGGTGATCCCGTACCGGTCGCGGAGATCCAGGAAGAGCACGCCGCCGTGGTCGCGGACCCGGTGCGCCCACCCCATGAGGCGCACGCGCTCTCCGGCGTGCTCCGCCCGGAGATCGCCGCACGTATGCGTGCGCTTTCTCCCGCGCAGGGGCTCGATCATCACCGCGCGGATTCCACCGGCTCCCGGCGCTGGAGGAACCAGCTCCGGAGCTCCTCGATGGAGCCCTGCTTGGGCCCGTCCTTCCCGCCCACCATGTCCCGCACCGCGTAGCCGTCCTCGCCCTTCGGAACGAACACCGCCCACCTGGCGCCGATCTTGGACGCCCATTTCATCTGCGAGTTGGCGCTTCGCCCCGCCACGTCCACGAGGACGCGCAGCGGGCTCCGCCGCTCGGGATCCTCCATCTGGCCGCGCAGGGTGCGCGCGAGCGTCTGGGCCTCGATGGCGGCGTCCGGCTCGAGCGCGACCACGGCCACGTCCGCCTTCGCCGTCTGCGCCCCCGCCTCCGCTCCAATCGAGAGGAGCAGACGCTCCATCCCGATCGAGAATCCGATGGCGGGCGTATCGGGTCCTCCGAAATCCTTCACCAGCTGGTCGTAGCGTC
>DASQAV010000113.1:0-3063 GCA_035635575.1 Candidatus Dormiibacterota bacterium
CTCTCGTGGCGGGAGATCAATCCGTAATGCGGTCAGACTCCAACCGGGGGAGCAAAGGAAAGGAAGCCATGAACGTCATCCAGAAGTCGGACGAGCGCGGGGCCGCGCTCATCATCGCGCTGCTCGTGATGCTGGTGCTCATCGTCGTCTCGGCAGGACTGGTGACGACCTCGGTCGTGAACACCAAGATCTCGGGCGTCGACACGCGGCGCGCGAAAGCCCTGGACCTGGCGGAAGCCGGTGTCTCGGAGGCGATCAGCCGGATCAAGTCCGGTGAGGTTCCAAGTGACCTGAATCCGCGCATGGTAGCCCAGATCTTCAATACCAACTCCGGGAGCGTTCCCACGCTGGGAACCGACTCGGTGGCCCTAGCGACGGCGCAGCCGGCCGGGAACTGGCTCACGTACACGACGGCCAACAAGAGCGCGGATCTGCTCACGGTCAAGTTCAAGACGGACGGCTCGGGCAACACCATTTACAAGTACGATCCGCAGAAGAGCCTCCCCATCCAGCCCGATACGGGGATGCCCATCTACCAGATCCGGTCCACGGGAACGGTGGGCGGCACGAAGCGGACGGTGGTGGCGGAAGCGGTCGTCCGTCCGCTTCCGCTCAACATCCACGGCGCCCTGGCGTCCAAGGTTGACGTCAAGTTCACTGGAAACGCGGTCTCCTGCGGCTACGACCACCGCTCGGACACTCCGGCGGGCACAGGGAACAACGGCAGGGCGGGATTTGGCGGGTGCAACGAGAACCCCGCGAACAAGTGGTGGGAGCTGCCCGGAGACGAAATGGCCGGCCTCTGGTCCGGCAACAACGTCAGTGTCAGCGGCGGTGCGGCCGCGGACGGCATACCCGTCTTCAGCCAAAGCCAGCCTGGATTCTACGCGGGTCCTTGGGAAGCGCTTGGAATGACCCAGGCACAGTTCTGGGCTTGGGCGGGTGCGCCTCAGGCGAACATGCCCGCGAACACGAACCAGAACATCTACCTGGACAATGATGGAACGACCCAGAACGCTTCGGGTAACTGGACCCTGAGCTGTACGGGATCGGGACTTCTCTACGTGGACGGCGATCTCACGCTGAACGCGGGATTCACGTGGCGTGGACTTGTCTACGTCGAGGGTGAGCTCTCCAAGCTGAACGGAAATGCCTGGGTTCTCGGCGCTGTGATCGCGAAGGGTAGGACCGAGACCAAATTCAATGGCGGGGCCACCGTCCTCTGGAGCCGCGACGCGGTCCTCCAGAACGTCGGAAGAGGCGGAGCCATGTCGGTCATCTCCTGGCGCGAGGTCCGGTAGCTCAGGTGCTCAAGGCGCTCTGGAGCACCATCCCGAAGTAGATCACCAGGAGCTGCCCGACGAATCCGATGACGCACACGGCCACCGCGCGCCACGTGCTCTTGTAGTCCAGGGCCTGCCGCACCCCGACCACCATCGCCGCCAGGGTCCAGAGCCAGGCGACGACGACCACCAGCCAGCCCAGCATCGGGACGATTCCCAGCACCCGGAGAATGCCCGGCGTCGCGGCGAACCCGGTGGTGCGGATCAGCTCGCCGACGTCCGATCTAGTCTCCGCCTCGGGAAGAAGCTTCACCCCCACGACCCACACCAGGAGTACCCAGGTCATCCATCCCAGGACGCCGCCCACGAGATTGGCGATGAGGTGCACCTCGCCTGGGCGGATGTCGCCGATCATGATGGCGACCGCGGAGAGGAGCACGATGAAGAGCGCCTGAGCGGTCGCTTTCCGGTCGGCCTCCACCTCCTCGTACGTCGCCACCTGGAGCTTCGCGGCTCCCACCATCCGACGGAACAGCGATCCCATGACGGCCCCTCCCTGATTCACGCGGACGGCAGGGTGGAAATGCGGCTCAAGCCCCCTGCCGGAGCTTCCGATGATCCGAACAGGGGTACCACATGTCACATCCGATCGCCATCGCCTTCATCCACGGAATCGGCCGAACCAAGCCCGGGTACTCGGCAGGGATGCAGCGCGCCCTGAAGCGTCGGTTCGCGGCCTGCGTCGGCAAGGAGATGCCCGAGGCCCGCGGACGTCACGCGGGCAAGAACGGCCGTCTGGACCCCTGCTCCCAGCTCGTCTTCGAGGAGGTCAACTGGAGCGCGGCGCTCCAGTACCGGGAAAACCGCCTCTGGCGGAGGCTCAAGGCCGCGGACGGGATGCGGTACCCGGAGCTGCGCCGATTCCTCGTCGACTTCGCCGCCGACGCGATCGCCTACCAGCCCGCCACCTCGGATCGCACCGCCTACGACGCCATCCATCGCGAGGTCGCGGCCACACTGGCGAGACTGGCGGATCGCGCGGGGCCGAGGGCGCCCCTCTGCATCGTCTCCCACAGCCTCGGCACGGTCATCGCGACCAACTACGTCTACGACCTCGTGAAGCGCCACGACTCCTTCATGGGCAGGAGCGTGACCGCCAGGATCAACGGCACGCCGCTCGAGCGGGGGGAGACCCTGGCGCTCCTCTACACGATGGGGAGTCCCATCGCGCTCTGGAGCCTTCGCTACCCTCGCTTCGGCGAGCCCGTCCGGCTTCCGGCGCCCGCCCTGGCCCGGCACCATCCCGGGCTGAAAACCCAATGGATCAATCTCTACGATCCCGACGACGTCATCGGGTACGCCCTTCGTCCTCTGAACGCGGCCTACCGTGCCGCGGTCACCGAGGACCGTCCCGTGGGCGTGGGCTGGCTCCTCACGAGCTGGAATCCACTCTGCCATCTGGGCTACTGGAACAACGAAGGCGTCGCGGATCAGATCGCGAGGTCGCTCGCGGAGGTGTGGCGCCAGAGCACGGGCCTCGCGATCGCGGAGCCGCGACGGACCGAGCGCGTGGCGCGGGTGCGGAAGACAGGATAGCGGGCCCCTGGAAATCGGGTATCCTCATCCCATGCCCGGCACACTCACCATCGCACGCCCCGCAGCCGACGAGCACATCGAGTACTACGGCAAGTACATCCGGCTGGTCCCCGGCGGCGACGCGCTGGATGCGATGCGGAGCCAGATCGGGGACACCGTCCGCCTTCTCCAGCCGCTCGACGAA
>DASQAV010000114.1:0-24300 GCA_035635575.1 Candidatus Dormiibacterota bacterium
CTGGACACGCTCCGGAACCGGCTGAAGCGGGACCGCTCGCGCACCAAGGCATTCGCGGTGAGCGATCTGGGACTCGTGGAAATGACGCGGCAGAGGCAGCGGCCCAGCCTCGTCTCGTATTTCAACCAGGACTGCCCGGAATGCGGGGGCACCGGAAAGGTGCTTTCGCTGGCCTCGGCGACGCTCCGGATCGAGCGGATGCTGCGGCGCGTCGGGTTGCGCGCGAAGGAGAAGCTCTTGTTGCTGCGCGTGCACCCGGACCTCGCGGTGCACCTGGTCGAGCAGAACGCGGATCTCCTGGAGGACCTGGAGCGCGCGTACCGGTTCCGGATCGAGATCCGGGACGATCCTTCGCTCCGGCGGGATGAGATCCGTCTCTTCCGCGGGCGCACCTTCGAGGAGATCACGAAGCAGTTCGAGCGGTAGCCGAGGTCCCGGAGAACCGGGGCGGAAAGGGATGCGATGCCAAAATCGAAAGCAAAGGCCAGGGCCGAAGCCGTCGAGGTGGAAGCCAAGGCGAACCCCAAAGTGAAGGCCAAGGCAAAGGCCGCGGAAGCCAAGGCGGCCAAGGGGAAGCCGGCGGAAGCGAAGGGGAAGCCCGAGGCGAAGGGCAAAGGAGAATCGCGATTCGCGGTCGTCCAGGCGCGGGGTCTTCAGCTCCGCGTAGCCAAGGACGAGGAGCACATCCTGCCTCGCCTCAACGAGGAGCCGGGTGCCGAGATCGCGTTTGATCGCGTCCTCCTGGTCTCGGAGGGGGATCAGATTCAAGTGGGGAAGCCGCTCGTCGAGGGCGCCGTGGTCCTGATGCAGGTGATCGGCCATGAGAAGGGGGAGAAGATCGACGTCGGGACCTACAAGCGTCGCAAGAAATACCGGCGCAAGATCGGGTACCGGGACCAGCTGACCCGGGTCAAGATCCTGGACATCAACCTGCCGCACGAGGAAAAACGAGGAAAGCATGGCGCATAAGAAAGGTGTATCCAGCTCGAAGAACGGCCGCGATTCGGCATCGCAGCGGCTGGGAGTGAAGCGGTCCGGCGGACAGTGGGTCCGTGCCGGAAGCATCATCGTCCGGCAGCGCGGAACGTCCTACGCGCCGGGGCTCAACATCGGGCGCGGCAAGGATGACACGCTGTTCGCGCTCAAGGACGGCGTGGTGGTGTTCGCCCGACGCGGGAAGCGCGGCATGCAGGTCTCCATCGATCCGAAGCCGGAACCCGTGACCGCGGCGGAAGCCGCCCGCAGATCGGCCAGCGAGCCGGCGCGTGCCTAAGATCAGCGTCGTCGGCGCGGGGAACGTCGGCGCCTCCGCGGCGCTCTATCTCGCGGAAGCGGAGATGGGCGACGTCACCCTCATCGACATCGTCGAGGGGGTCGCGAAGGGCAAAGCCCTCGATCTCCTCGAGGCGGGCCCCGTGCGCGGCTACGACACGATGATCGAAGGAAGCGGCGACATGAAGGCGGTCGCCGGGAGCGATCTCATCATCGTGACCGCGGGTCTTCCTCGGAAGCCCGGGATGTCGCGGACGGATCTCCTCAAGGCGAACGCCGACATCATCCGGGGCATCGCGCAGGCGATCAAGGAGCACGCGCCGAAGGCGATCGTCATCACCGTGACGAACCCGCTCGATGTGATGACCTACCTGCTCCATCGCATCACGGGATTCCCACGCGAGCGCGTGATCGGCATGGCGGGCGTGCTGGACTCGGCGCGCTTCCGCGCATTCCTGGCCATGGAGATCGGCGCCTCCGTCGAGGACATCCAGGCGATGGTGCTGGGCGGGCACGGCGACACCATGGTTCCGTTGCTCCGCTATTCCACCGTCGGCGGGGTTCCGATCGAGAAGTTCATCGGCAAGGAACGGCTCGCCGAGATCGTGCAGCGCACGCGCGACGGGGGTGCCGAGATCGTGAAGCTCCTCCAGACCGGGAGCGCCTTCTACGCGCCGGCCGCGTCCGCCGTGCAGATGGCGGAATCGATCCTGCGCGACAAGAAGCGGCTCCTGCCCGCTTGTGCCTACCTCAACGGCGAGTACGGATTCCGCGATCTCTATCTCGGCGTGCCGGTGATTCTAGGCTCGCGCGGGATGGAGAAGATCGTCGAGCTGGACCTCACCGCCGAGGAGAAGGCGGCGCTCTCGAAGTCCGCCGAGGAAGTGAAGAAGGGCATCGCCGACCTCGAGCTGGAGCCCGCCGCTCGCTGACCCCGCGATCCGCAAGCCTGCCGCAAGACGCATCCCTCCTGTCCCTTACACCTCCCCTTGACCCTCCGGCCCGCTGCTTGCTAGGATGCCTTGTGCACCGATCGGCCTCCCCATCCACGGGGCGCGAGGCTAAGAAGCTCAAGCCCCCCACGGCCGTAGGGATCATCCCCGCGCGGCTCGACTCGACCCGTCTCCCCGAAAAGCCGTTACAAGATCTCGGCGGCGCTCCGCTCATCGTCCGCGTGCTCGAGCGCGTGCGGCGGTCCGCGTCCTTCCGCGCCGTCATCGTTGCGACCGACAACCTCAAGATCGCCGACGCGGTGAAGGCGGCCGGAGGGCAGGCGGTGATCACGTCCCTGGAGCATCCCTCGGGCCTGGACCGCGTGGCGGAGGCGGCGGGCGACCTGGAGGACGATGTCTTCGTGAACGTCCAGGGGGACGAGCCCTTCGTCAGCCCCGCAGGGCTCGACCATCTCGTCTCCCTGTTCCGGAATCCAGACGTGGTGATGGGGACCCTGGCCGCGCCCTTCACGGACAACGAGGACCCGCGCGATCCGAACCGCGTCAAAGTGGTAATGGACCGCATGGGCAAAGCCCTCTACTTCTCCCGCTCGCCGGTTCCGCATGGCTCGGAGGTCGTGGGCTCCATCGGAACGTCGCCCCGGGCCGCCCCGGGAGCGGGCCGCACGCCCCACGCCCTGGCGACCACCCCACCCTTGCTCCACGTCGGCGTCTACGCCTACCGGCGCGAGACGCTCTTCGAGCTCGCGCGCCTGGGCCCGTGCCCGCTCGAGCGCACCGAGAAGCTGGAGCAGCTCCGGGCCCTCTGGAACGGAATCGCCATTCACGTCGCCGTGGGAGACTACGGCTCGCTAGGAATCGATACGCCTGAAGATCTGGAGCGCGCGAGACGCATGTACCGGGAGGGGAGGGAATCATGACCAAGTTCGTGTTCGTGACGGGAGGGGTGGTCAGCTCGCTCGGGAAGGGAATCGCCGCGTCCTCGATCGGATCGCTCCTCAAGAGCCGCGGGCTCGAGGTGACGATCCAGAAATTCGATCCGTACCTCAACGTCGACCCCGGCACGATGAGCCCCTACCAGCACGGGGAGGTCTTCGTCACCGATGACGGCGCCGAGACGGACCTCGACGTGGGGCACTACGAGCGCTTCCTCGGGGTCTCGATGCACCGCGAGAACAACGTGACCGCGGGTCAGATCTACGACTCCATCATCCAGAAGGAGCGGCGCGGGGACTATCTCGGGCGCACGGTACAGGTCATCCCGCACGTCACCGACGAGATCAAGTCGCGGATGCTGGGAATCACGAAGCAGGGACAGGTGGACGTCGCCATCGTGGAGATCGGGGGCACGGTGGGGGACATCGAGAGCCTCCCCTTCCTCGAGGCCATCCGCCAGCTCCGGCTGGAGCTCAAGCGCGACAACACCCTCTTCGTCCACGTCACGCTGGTGCCGCATCTGGGCGCGGCGCGCGAGACCAAGACGAAGCCCACGCAGCACTCCGTGAAGGAGCTCCGCGCGATCGGGATCCAGCCCGACATCCTGCTCTGCCGCACCGAGATCACGCTCCCCGACGACGTGAAGGAGAAGATCGCGCTCTTCTGCAACGTGCCGAAGGAGGCGGTGATCGAGGCGATCGACGTGGCCTCGATCTACGAGATCCCGCTCATGTTCCACCGCGGGGGGCTGGACGATCTGATCATCGAGTACCTGCGATTGGACGCCGGGCCTCCCGACCTCAAGACCTGGCAGTCCTTCGCCGAGCGCGTGCGCTCCGCCAAGGAGCAGGTCACGATCGCGGTGGTCGGCAAGTACACGCACCTCCGCGACGCGTACAAGAGCATCAACGAGGCGATCGCCCACGGCGGGGCCGCGAACGGCGTCTCGGTGAAGATCGACTGGGTGGATTCGGAGCGCGTGGAGATGGACGGCGCCCCGGCGCTCCTGGCGCAGGTGCACGGGATCCTCATCCCCGGCGGATTCGGGGACCGCGGAACCGAAGGGATGATCCAGGCCGCCCGGTACGCGCGCGAGCACAAAACCCCATTCTTCGGTATCTGCCTCGGCATGCAGTGCGCGGTGATCGAGTTCGCGCGGGACGTGGCGGGACTGGACGGCGCCGATTCCTCGGAATTCCGCGCCGACACGCCGCACGCGGTGATCGACCTCCTCGAATCCCAGCAGGGCGTCTCGAGGAAAGGCGGCACCATGCGGCTCGGCGCCTACGATTGCGAGCTCAGCCCCGGCACGCACGCCGCGGAGGAATACGCGAAATCGCACGTCGCCGAGCGCCACCGCCACCGGTACGAATTCAACAACCGCTACCGTGAGGATCTGGAGAAGCACGGGCTCAAGGTGGCGGGGCTCTACAAGGATCTGAACCTGGTCGAGATCGTCGAGCTTCCGGAGCACCCCTGGTTCGTGGGGGTGCAGTTCCACCCCGAGCTTCGGTCCCGGCCCTCCGACCCGCACCCACTCTTCCGCGGCTTCGTGCGCGCCGCGGTGGAGGAGCGCCGGCGTCGCGAAGGGTCCACGTCCGGATCCACGCGCCCGAGCGGCGCGCGGGTCGAGTAAGGGAGGAAGCGTGGCGAGAGCCTGGACACCCATCACCGTCGGGCCGGTGCGCATCGAGCCGGGGCGCTTGGCGCTCATCGCGGGACCCTGCTCGCTCGAGGATCCCGGCATGGCCGAGGAGGTGGCGCGCGAGGTGAAGCGCATCGCGGCGGAGCTCAAGCTTCCATTCGTCTTCAAGGCATCCTACGCCAAGGCCAACCGCTCGGCCGGGGAGAGCTACCGCGGGCCGGGAGCGCCGGAGGGCCTGCGCGAGCTGCGGACGATCAAGGAATCGGTCGGCGTTCCGGTGACGAGCGACGTACACGAGACCTCGGAGGTGGAAGAGGCGGCGGAGGTTCTGGATCTGATCCAGGTGCCCGCGTTCCTCTGCCGCCAGACTGCGCTCGTGGAGGCGGTCGCGCGCACGGGGAAGCCGGTGCATCTGAAGAAGGGCCAGTTCCTCGATCCCGCGTCCATGGAGCGTGTGGTGGACAAGGCAAGGAACGCCGGTGCGCAGGGTGTCATCGTGACCGAGCGTGGGACCACGTTCGGCTATGGCGATCTGGTCGTGGACTTTCGCGGGATCGAGATCATGAAGCGATTCGGCTGCCCGGTCTTCTTCGACGCGACCCACTCGGTGCAGCGGCCGGGGGGACCCGAGACCGGCGGGCAGCGCGAGTTCATCCCGGTCCTCGGCCGGGCCGCGATCGCGGCGGGCGTGGACGGCATCTTCATCGAGACCCATCCGGACCCCGCGCGCGCCCGTTCCGACAGGGAGAGCCAGTGGCCGCTCTCGCAGCTCCGCGTCCTGCTCTCGAGCTTTGTCAAGGTCAGGCAATCACTTGCCGATGAGTCACTTGTGGGAGCCCGACCCGCATGAACCCAAACCCGACACCCGATCTTCTCGCGCCCAACAAGGCCGATCGAACGCGCGTTGCGGAGTGGGGACGCGAGGTCCTCGAAGCCGAGGGAAACGCGATCCTCGACCTCAAGGAGCGTATTGGCAAGGACTTCGAACGCGCCGTTCAGCTTCTGCTCGAGGTCCAGGGGCAGGTGCTCACCTCCGGCGTCGGGAAGTCCGGGCTCGTGGCGAAGAAGATCGCTGCCACCCTGACCAGCACCGGGACGCCCGCCAACTTCGTCCATCCAGTCGACGCCATCCACGGGGATCTGGGCATCGTCTCGGAGCGGGACGGGGCGATTCTGCTCTCGAAGAGCGGCGAGACGCCGGAGCTCCTGGGCCTTCTGCCCGCGTTCCGGAGGCGGGGTGTTTCGATCATCACGATCACCTGCCACCCGGACTCCTCGCTGGGGCACGGATCCGATTGCGTTTTGGATCTGGGCCGCGTGCGCGAGGCGTGTCCCGAGGACCTGGTGCCGACGACCACAACGACGGCGGCCCTGGCCCTGGGCGACGCGCTCGCGATCGTGCTCCTTCGCATGAAGGGATTCACGCGCGAGGACTTCGCTTTCCTGCATCCCGGCGGCGTCCTGGGCCGCACCGCGATGCTCCGGGTCTCGGAGGTCATGCACCACGGCCCGGCACTCCCCTCGGTCGGGGAGGATGCGACGCTCCACGAGGCGCTCCTCGAGATCTTGAAGAAGCGTCTCGGCATGACGACGGTCGTGGACCGGACCGGAACGCTTCGCGGCGTTCTCACGGACGGCGATCTCAAGCGGATCTTGCTCCAGGGCGCGGCGGACCTGGGCCAGCCGGTCTCCAAGGTGATGTCCCGGACGCCCCGCGTCATCGAGGAGGACGCGCTCATTGCCCAGGCGGTGCGCCGGATGGAGGAGAACGAGGGAGGGGCCATCACGTCGCTCGTGGTCGTGGACGAGCGTGGGGCGCCACGAGGGGTCATCCATCTGCACGACTGCCTCGGGGCGGCGCGCGGATAGGTGTGCGATGCGGGCCGGGTTTGCCGAGGCTCCGAAGCGCGTGATACGATCGCGTTCCCCGCAAGGCGTTGCGATCCTCGCTTTGGCCGCGTTCGTGGGTCTTTCTCTGGGCTGCCAGTCGCGCACCGCTCCGGTTCCCGGCGCTTCGAATCTCAGAATGCCGGATCAGGAGGCTCGCGATTTCACGCTCACCGAGACGTCCGAGGGAAAGAAGAACTGGACCCTCTGGGCCTCGTACGCGGCGATGTACAACGACCGAAACCTGGTGGATGCGAAGACCATCCAGATCGAGTTCTTCGACTCGGAGGGGAAACGATACTCCACGCTGGTGGCCGATCAGGGCCTGGTGGACCAGCGCACGAATAACCTGACCGCCATCGGAAAGGTGCGCGTCGTCACCGAGACCGGCGTGCACATGGAGACCGACTCGCTCCGCTGGATCAACCGGACCGAGAAGATCGTGTCGGACGCGTTCGTCAAGGTGACGCGAAAGGAAGACGTCGTCACGGGCTATGGTTTCGAGAGCGACCCGAACCTCGACCACTTCCATCTGAAGCGCGAGGTCCGGGCCGAGGTTCGGGACACGGGAGGGGGCGGAGACTCGCTCCTGAAATGACGGGACTCGAGGGGAGGAATCTGGAGCGGTTCTACGGCCCCTGGAAGGTCGTGAACCAGGTATCGATCGAGGTGCAGCGCGGCGAGGTGGTCGGTCTCCTGGGACCGAACGGCGCGGGAAAGACGACGACGTTCTATCTCATCGTCGGCCTTCTGCGCGCGGACGGGGGACAGATCCTGATCGACGGGAAAGACATCACGCACGTGCCCATGCACGAGCGGGCCCGGATCGGGATCGGCTACCTGCAGCAGGAGCCCTCGATCTTCCGGAAGCTGACCGTGCGCGAGAACATTCTCGCCATCCTGGAAACCCTGCCGATGAGCCGGCGGGAGCGGGCGGAGCGTCTGGCCTCTCTCCTGGAGGAGCTGAACATCACGCACTTGGCCGACCGGAAGGGATACAACCTCTCGGGCGGAGAGCGGCGCCGCGTGGAGATCACGCGGGCGCTCGTGACGCACCCGAAGTTCCTGCTCCTCGACGAGCCGTTTGTGGGCATCGACCCGATCGCGGTCGGCGAGATCCAGGACATCGTGATGAAGCTGCGGCAGCGCGGGCTCGGGATCCTGATCACCGATCACAACGTGCGGGAAACCTTGAGCACGACGGATCGGGCGTACATCATGTTCGAGGGGAAGATCCTCCTGGAAGGGACGAGCCAGGAGCTTGCAGAGGATCCCATCGCCCGCCAGATCTATCTGGGCGAGCGTTTCCGTTTGGATTGAGGAGCACCCGACCATGGAAATGAAACACAGCCTGAGCATGCAGCAAAAGCCGACGCTGATCATGACGCAGCGTCTTCAGCATGCGCTCAAGCTGCTCCAGATGCCCACGCTGGAGCTCCAGCAGGCGCTGAAGATGGAGCTGGAGCGGAACCCGCTCCTCGAGGAGGTGGACGAGGTCGAGGAGGTGCAGGAGATCGAGGAAGTGAAGAAGGAGGTCGGACAGGAGGAGACCGATGCGCCCGCCGAAAAGGAGGCCCCGGCCGAGACCGAGGTGAAGGCCGAGCAGGAGGTGGACTGGGGCGAGCTCTGGCCCGACCAGTTCGAGACCGTCTCCTCCCCGCGCACGGACGACGGCGACGCGGAGTTCTACGAGCGCGTGCCGGTCACGGTGAAGAGCCTGGGCGATCACCTGCTCGAGCAGCTGCGTCTCAGCAACCTCGACGAGCAGGGAATGATCCTCGGGGACTTCCTGATCGGATCGATCGACGAGAACGGATACTTGCAGACGACGGTCGAGGAGGTCGCCGAGACCTTCCAGGTCACCCCCGAGAAGGTGGAGGAGGTGCTGGCGGTCATCCAGACCTTCGAGCCGGCGGGGATCGGAGCGCGCAATCTTCAAGAATGCCTCTGGATCCAGATCGTCCAGAAGAAGATGGAGTCGACCCTGGCCGGGCGGATCATCCAGGAGCAGTTCGACAACCTGCTCGCCAAGCGGTTCTCCGAGATCGCGCGCAATCTCAAGTGCACGGTCGAGGACGTCCAGGCGGCGAGCGATACGATCGGGACCCTGGATCCGCGCCCCGCGCAGGAGATCGCGGCCGAGGAGACGCGCTACGTCACGCCGGACCTCATCGTGGAGCGCGTGGGAGAGGACTTCGTCGTCGCGCTGAACGACCGGAACGTGCCGCGGCTCCGGATTTCGAGCGCCTACCAGCAGATGCTCCGGAACAAGGGGTCCGTCGAGGACACCACCCGCAAGTACATCACCGAGAAGCTCAATTCCGCCAAGTGGCTCATCCAGACCATCGAGCAGCGCCGCAAGACGATGATCAAGGTCATGCGCCGCATCGTCGAGGAGCAGCGGGAATTCTTCGAGAAGGGCGTCGAAGGACTCCGGCCGCTCACGCTGCAGCAGATCGCGAACCAGATCGGCATGCACGAGTCGACCGTGAGCCGCGTGACCACGAACAAGTACGTCCAGACGCCGCGGGGCGTCTTCGAGCTGAAGTACTTCTTCTCGAGCGGGCTCCAGACCGAGGACGGAGACGACGTCTCGGCCAAGGTGGCCAAGGGAAAGATCTCGCAGCTGATCCAGGGCGAGGACAAGAAGGAGCCGCTCAGCGATCAGCGGATCGCGGAGCTCTTGCACGAGTCCGGTCTGAGAATCGCTCGGAGGACGGTGGCGAAGTACCGGGAGGCGCTGCGCATCCTGCCGGCCCGGGCCCGCCGCCGCTATGCGACACGGATCGAGAGTTGAACGGGACCCACGCAGGGGGACACGATGCAGATCACGATCAAGGGGCGGCACTGGAAGGTGACTCCCGACTTTCGCGAGTACGCGGAGCGGAGAATCGAGAAGCTGCAGCGGTACTTCTCGCACCTGATCAGCGCGCAGCTGACCGTGACCGAGGAGGGCTACCGCCATCTGGCGGAGCTCCGCATGGTCGGAAACGGTTTCGATTTGACGGGAAAGGCGCAGAATCCGGACGCCAAAGCCGCGCTGGACGCGGTGCTGGAGAAGCAGGAGCGCGCCCTGAAGCGGCAAAAGGAGCGAATGAAGGGCCACAAGAAGGGCGGCCGGACCGTACGCAAGGACGAGATTCCCGCCCAGTCCCAGGAAGCACCGAGCCGGAAGCGCCCGAGCGTCGAGATCGTTCGCGTCCGACCCAAACCGCGCACCCTCACGGTGGAGGAGGCCGCGCGCCTCTTGCTCCGGGGCCGGCTCCCCGTGCTGGCCTTCTCGGAGGCGGATGGGGGAGGAATGCGCATCGCCTATCGGCTGGAGGATGGGCAGGTAGGAGTGCTTGAGCTCGATTAGCACCGCGCAGATCACCATCGCGCAGCTCTACGAGCAGCAGCGCGAGCCGCTCTCGCTGGAGGTCCTGACGAAGGACCTCGAGGCGAGGGTGCCGATCACGATCAGCGACATCAACCGGCCCGGCATGGCGCTGATGGGCTATCCCGAGAACTTCCTCTTCGAGCGGATCCAGATCCTGGGCCGGACCGAGATCGCGTACCTCGGCACGCTGAGCCCCAAGGGACGGGCCGAAGCGCTGGACCGGCTCTTCCAGTTCGCCATGCCCGGCATCGTCGTGACCAAGGGGCTCCAGCTTCCCGAAGGGCTCCTGGAGCGCGCGAACCAGCACCTCGTTCCGGTGCTGCGCACGCCACAGGATACGACCCCGTTCATCCATCAGCTCACGAGCTACCTGGACTGGGTCTTCGCTCCCTCGGTCACGCTCCACGCGTCCCTGGTGGACGTCTACGGGGTGGGGCTCCTCTTCACCGGAAGGAGCGGCATCGGAAAGAGCGAGACGGCGCTCGATCTGGTGGAGCGGGGACACCGGCTCGTCGCGGACGACGTGGTCAAGATCACGCGCCGGCACGGGGACATCCTGATCGGCTCCAGCAACGAAGTCCTGAAGCACACGATGGAGATCCGGGGTCTCGGGGTGATCGACGTCCAGGCCATTTTCGGCATCCGCGCCATCCGCGGGCAGAAGCGCGTGGAGGTCGAGGTGCATCTAACTGAATGGGACTCCAAGGTGGAGTACGAGCGGCTGGGCCTCGACGATTCGCACTCGCGTTACCTGGACTCGGAAATACCGCTCGTCACCGTCCCCATTCTCCCGGGAAAGAACATCACCGTGATCGGCGAAGTGATCGCGCTCAACCATCTGGTCAAGGTCTACGGATACCATCCGGCCCGTGCGCTGAACGAGCGCCTGATGGAGAGCATGCGCAGCAAGCTGCTCGCGAACCCGCTGGTCCGGGACGACACCGAGTAACCTCGCCCATGAATCCCGCCTCCGTTCCGCACCGTCCCGTTGGGCTCCTCGTGACCCATGCGGCGCTCGGCCAGGAGCTTCTCCGGACCGTCGAGAGCATCCTGGGCGCGCAGGCCGACGCCTTCGTCCTGAGCAACGACGGATTCTCGGGCGAGGGGCTGAGCAAGGCCATCGAGGATCGTGTCCGCGGCGTGACCGTGGAGCGGCCGGTGGTGGTCTTCACCGACCTCGCCGCGGGCAGCTGCGGCATCGCGTCACGCCGCGCCGAATGCGGTCCGCGCGTGGTCCGGAAGATCACCGGCGTCAACCTCCCGATGCTTCTCGAATTCTTCCACTACCGGGACACACTCCCCCTGGACGAGCTCCTGCCGCGGCTGGAATCCAAGGGGAAAGCGGGCATCACCGTCTCCTGACGTGCCGCTTCTGCTCGCGCGGATCGATGACCGCCTGATCCACGGCCAGGTCGTCCACGGCTGGGGCGGAACGCTTCGCCCGACCTGGATCGGCATCGTCTCTGACGCGCTGAGCCAGGAGCCCGCGCGGGCGGCGCTCTACCTCTTCGCGGCCCCGGAGGAGAGCCAGGCCGAGGTCCTTTCCATTCCGGAGGCGCTGCGTGAATCCACCCTCCAGAAGGTCCGGACCGAGCGCTCCTTTCTGCTCTTCCCGAGCGCCCTCGAGCCGCTGCGGCTCAAGGAGGGCGGCTTTCCGCTCGAGGAGGTGAACGTGGGCGGGCTCCACCACGCGCCCGGCAAGGATGCCGTGCTTCCCTACGTGTACCTGGACGCGGGCGATCGCGAGAACCTGCTTGCGCTGTCGCGCCTGGGCGTGCGGCTCGTGGCGCAGGATCTCCCGACGAACCCGGCGCATCCCCTCGAGCCCTTATTGGAACGCACTCCATGAGCGCCTCCGCCAACGCTCCGGTCCGGATCGCGATCGCGATCCACAATCACCAGCCGGTGGGAAACTTCGACTCGGTCATCCAGGACGCGGTCCAGCGCGCCTACCGGCCCTTTCTCGAATTGCTTTCGCGCCATCCCGGCGTGAGCCTCTCCATGCACTGGTCAGGGCCCCTGCTCGAATGGCTGGAGTCCCACGACCGGCCGCTGCTCGACGCGCTGGGCGCGCTCGTCTCGCGCGGCCAGGTGGAGCTTCTCTCCGGCGCCTTCTACGAACCCATCCTCGCGGTCATTCCTCCCTGGGATCAGCAGGGCCAGCTGGAGCGCATGGCGGTGTATCTGAAATCGCGCTTCGGCGTGACCCCGCGCGGGGCCTGGATCGCCGAGCGCGTCTGGGAGCCCGAGCTTCCGGACGCCCTCTTCCGCGCCGGCATCGAGTACACCCTGGTGGACGATCATCATTTCCTGCTCGCGGGCGGCGATCCCAACCGGCTCGGCGAGCCCTACCGGGTGGAATCCACGATGGGCCACGTGGGCGTGTTCCCGATCGAGCGCGAGCTCCGGTACCGGATCCCCTTCCAGCCGGTGCCGGAGCTTCTCGAATTTTTCGGGTCGAATGCGGGGCCGCCGGGCGTGCGCGTTTTCGGAGACGACGGGGAGAAGTTCGGCGTCTGGCCGCACACATTCGATTGGGTCTACGGGGCCAAGTGGCTCACGACCTGGCTCCAGGCGCTCGAGGAGCGCCGCGGGATCGAGGCGGTGTCCCTGGGAGAAGCCTGGAATCGGGCTCGTCCCACGCGCACCATCGCCCTTCCGGCCGCCAGCTATCCCGAGATGATGCTCTGGGCGCTGCCCCCCGAAGTGCAGGCGCGGATCGAGGAGGAGCAGCACTGGCTCGATTCCCAGGGAAAGCCGGATCTGGCGCGGAGGATCGCGACCGGGACCTGGCGGGAATTCCTGTCCCGGTATCCGGAGTCGCGGAGACTCCACCGGCGGGTCTCGGAGCTGAGCGCGCGGATCGAGCACGCGAGGCGCTCCTGCCTCGCCCAGGAGTCGTACGAGGGAGCACGACAGGAAACGCATCGCGCGCAGTGCAACTGCTCCTACTGGCACGGGGTGTTCGGCGGCTTCTATCTGCCGCACCTGCGCGAGGCGGTGCGCGCGCACATGCTGCGCGCCGAGGCGATGGCGGACCAGCTCCGCGGGGACGCGGCGGGGTGGACGCTGGAGCAGGACGAGGAGGAGGTCCGCCTCAAGTCCTCGCGGGTGCTGGTCGGCGTGTCGCGCGCGGGCGGAGCGATCGTGGAGATCGCGGACCGCGGACGCCCCTTCGATTTCGCGGGCGTGATCGCGCGGCGGCGTGAGGCCTACCACGTGCGCGTGGAGGAAGCCTCGCGCCGCGCCGCGCCGGGTGCGGCAGGATCGAAGGCGCAGGACCGGCTCGAGGAGCGCGGGGAGGGGAGCCAGCCGGAGACGATCCATGGCGCGATCTCGGTGAAGGAGGCGGGGCTGGAGCGCCTTCTCCACTACGACGAGCGCCCGCGGCACGCGTCTCAAGAGTGGCTTCGCACCCCGGCCGAGATCGCCTCCGCGGGCAGCCTCCAGGCCTCGATCGGCGTGGGGCCGGTGGGTCTTCCGTTCCCATCGGTCGCGGATGCCTCGGCCGCGCCCCTCATCACGCTCCAGAGCGAGAAGGGCGCGCGCGCGGCGGTGCGCAAGGAGATCGCTCCGGGATCGGACCCGGGCGAATTCGAAGTCCGGTTCACGGGAGTCCCCGCGGACGCCTGGCTCGTGAGCGAGTGGAACCTGAGCCTCCTCACCCCGGACGCTCCCGGCAGGCGGCTCACGGTCGAGGGCGCGCGCTCCGGCGTCTACGCCCCCGGCTCCTCCGGGGAAGCGGAGTCGGTCCGCTCCGTTCGCCTGGAAGATTCCGAGTACCTGCACCTCGCGCTCACGCTCCGCTTCGAGCCCGCGGCCCGCATGGAGTGGTCCCCGGTGGAGACGGTGTCCCTCTCCGAAGCGGGCGCGGAGCGCGTGTACCAGGGAACGGCGTTGGTATTCGGATTTCCGGGAGGTGCACCCACACCCATCCGGATCCGGGCGCGCGTCGAAGAGGCCGGCCGTGCTCTCTGAGATCTGGCGGGTCGCGCTCCTGGGCGGCGTGCTGGCGATGGACCGCTCGGCGGGATGGAACCTCATGCTCGGGCAGCCGCTCGTGGGCGCCTGCCTCGCGGGCGCCTTCCTGAGCCCGGGCACGCCGTGGGAGCTCTGGGCGCTCCGGATTCCGCTCGGGGTCGGCGTCCTGCTCCAGCTTCTCCTCACCGACCCCGCGCTTCCCGCGGCGCAGCGTCCGCGCGACACGGCCACCGCGGGCGTCATCGGCGCTTCCATCGCGGTGCTCAGCCTGGAGCGGCTCCATCCCTTCGTGCCCCTCACGACAGGAGGGATCCTCTGGGTTCTCGTGGGGACCCTGGCCGGACTTCTGGCGGCGGTGGGCGGAGGCTGGATGGAGGGTTCCCTTCGGGCAAGGAATCAGCGGAGTGCCTTGCGCGCCGAAGAGCTGGCCCTCGAGGGAAGGCTGGGCGCCTTCGAGGCGCTCTACTGGCGCGGGGTGGCGCGCATCTTCCTCCGCGGCGCGACCTGGTCGGCCGCCGCCACCGTGGCGGGGGTGGCCCTGGCCTCGCTCCTCCTTCCGCGCGTCGCGGGGCTCATCACGGGCCCGCGCGCCGGGTGGATCTTCGCGTCGCTCATGGGAGTCGCCTTCGGGGCCGCCTTCCACACCCACGTGCGCGCGCCGCGACACGGATTCCGCTGGGCCGCGATCGGCGCGATCGCGACCCTCCTCGTGCTCCTGCGCCTGAACGCGGGAGGGGAATCGTGACCGAGTTCGAGCCGCTGCCCGCGTCCGCGCTCCCGCCCATCACGCCGCCCCCGGGGCCGCCCGCACCCGCCGCCATTCCCAGGGTGCGGGGACGGGATCTCATGAGAGTGGAGTCGCGCGCGCTCTACATCCAGGCGCTCTTCTCCGCGGAGCGCCAGCAGGGCCCGGGATTCGCGTTCGCGCTGCTTCCCGTCCTCCGCCGCGTGTACACGACCGCGGGCGAGCGGGGCAGGGCGCTCGCGCGGCACATGGGTTTTTTCGGAACGCATCCCGTGCTCTCGGGAATCGTGCTGGGCGTGGTCGCGCGCCTGGAGGAGCGGCGCGCGCAGGGGCTGCCCGTCGACGAGGCTCAGATCGAGACCACGAAGCGCGCCCTCGCGAGCCCGCTCGCGGCGCTGGGGGATCCCCTGTTCTGGGTCACCCTGCGGCCGCTGGCCGGACTCATGGGGGTGCTGGGCATGGCGGTCCTTCCTCTGGCCGATACGGTGGGCCCCGATCTCCGGGTGGTGGTATGCCCAAGCCTCGCGCTTTTGACGTACAATGCCGTCGCGATTCGATATCGCGTCGCCGGCGTGCCTCGCGGATACGCGATGGCCGACGATCCGGGCGGGCTCCTGCGCTCGCTTCACCTCCCGGAGCTCCGGCGCTTCTTCGAGCGCGTGAGCGCCTTCGCGTTCGGCGCTCTGGTGACGCTGACGCTCTGGCCGATGGCGCAGAGCGCGGACCCGGGGCACGAAGGCTTCGCGCACAAGGCGTCGGTGCTCGCGCCCTTCGTCCTGGGCTCGATCCTGACCGCGATTCTCCTCCGGCGGTGGCCGGGGCGTACCGTCGAGATCGCGTTCGCTGCGGCCCTCGTGGCCCTGGTTCTCTCGACTCGAATCTAAGGGGCCGCGACGACGATGGTGGAGCAGACGGTCACGATCCAGAACCGCCTTGGACTGCACGCGCGCGCCTGCTCCGTCTTCGTCAAGGAGGCCGCCAAATTCGCCTCCCACATCACGGTGGCCCGGGACGGGATCGAGGTGAACGGGAAGAGCATTCTGGGGGTCATGATGCTCGCGGCGGAGATGGGCGCAAAGATCACGATCAAGGCGGAAGGCAAGGACGAGCCGGAAGCCCTCCAGGCGCTCGTCAAGGTCGTGAACGACAAGTTTGGTGAAGAATGATGCTCCTCCAGGGAATCGCGGTCTCGCCCGGAATCGCCATCGGCCCGATCTACATCGTGGATCCCGAGGAGATCGAGGTTCAGGACGGCAACCTCGCGAAGGGCGCGATCCCGCGAGAGAAGGAGCGCTTCAAGAACGCGATCCGTGAGAGCATCGAGGAGGTCCGCGAGATCCGCGAAAAGATCGCGCTCGAGACCGGGGAAGAGCAGGCGCGGATTCTCGACGCGCAGATCGACATCCTGGAAGATCCCGAGGCCCAGAAGCAGACGCTCGCGGTCATCGAGAAGGAGCGAAAGCCCGCCGCGTTCGCCTACCGGCGCATCCTCACCGCCGTGGCCGCGCGGCTCGACGAGGCCGACAGCGAGTACTACCGCGGGCGCGCCATCGACGTGCGCGACGTGCGCCGGCGCATGCTGGCGCACCTGGGGGGCATCCGCACCCATTCGCTGCACGATCTCAAGGAGCCCTCCGTCATCGTGGCCAACGACCTTCCGCCGAGCGAGATGGCGCTCCTGCCGCGCAACATGGCGCTGGGATTCGCCACCGACGCGGGCGGCCGCACCTCCCACACCGCGATTATGGCGCGCGCGAGGGGAATTCCCGCGGTGGTCGGCGTGAAGGGCGCGACCGACGCGGCGCAGCAGGGCGCGATCGGGATCGTGGACGGCACGCGCGGGGTTGCGATCTTCGATCCGGATCCGGGGACGCTTCAAGAAAACGAGCGGAAGCGCGAGCGTCACCGGGAGCTGGCCCTGAAGCTCACGGAGCTCAGAACCGAGCGGTGCATGACTGCGGACGGACGCGTGATCGAGCTGGGGGCGAACCTCGAGGTGCCCGAGGAGCTCCCGAGCGTGATCGAGAACGGCGCGGACGGGATCGGGCTCTACCGCACCGAGTTCTTCTATCTCAGCCGGAAGCAGCTTCCCACCGAGGACGCGCAGTTCAACGCGTATCGCTCCATCGTGGAAGCGATGAATCCCAAGCCCGTGAACATCCGCACGCTGGACGTGGGCGGGGACAAGTTCGCCTCCTATCTCGGGACCCCCATCGAGAAGAATCCCTTCCTGGGTCTCCGCGGGCTCCGGTTCAGCCTCCTGCGCGAGGAGATCTTCCGGACGCAGCTCCGAGCGATCTTCCGCGCCTCCGCCTATGGGAACTTGCGGATCATGTTCCCGATGGTCCTGGGGCTGGAGGATCTCCGCCGGGCGCGGGAGATCGTGGAGCGCGTCAGGCTCCAGATCCGGAAGGAAGGCATTCCCATGGGGCAGAAGGTGCCGCTGGGAGTCATGATCGAGACGCCGGCCTCGGTGTTCAGCATCGATCAGCTCGTGAAGGAGTGTGACTTCGCGAGCATCGGAACGAACGATCTCATCCAGTACACGCTCGCGGTCGATCGCGGCAACGAGCTGATCTCGGAGATCTACGAGCCCCTGCACCCCGCCGTGATCCGGGCCATCCACACCGTGGTGGACGCGGGGCATCGCGCGGGGATCCCGGTGGGCATCTGCGGGGAGATGGCGGGCGAGCCGCTCTACGCCGTGCTCCTCGTGGGCCTGGGCCTCGAGGAGTTCAGCGTGAGCCCGTATCTCGTTCCCGAGATCAAGACGATCGTCCGCGCCACGACGTATCCCGAAGCCCGCGAGCTGGCGGAGCGCTGCATGAGCCTCTCCACTCCGAGCGAGGTGCGGACCGTGGTGACCGAGTTCATGAGCCGCCGCTATCCGGGGATCATCGTCCCGGCATGACTCCGAAGAAGAAGGGCGGATCGCTCGATTCCGCCGCGCGCCGGGCGCGCCTCGACACCGAGGACATGGCGGCGAAGATCGCCGGATTCCCCGAGCAGCTCCGGGCGGGCTCCTCGATCGCGGACTCCGCCGTGCGGCGGATCGACCCCACGCGTCCCCGCGCCTTCGTCCTGGTCGGCATGGGGGGCTCCGCGATCGCCGGAGATCTGCTCCGCATCCTGGCCGATCGCGAGGGCGTCGTCCCGGTGCACGTGGTTCGCCACTACGACCCGCCCGCCTGGATCGCTCCGGAGGATTTTCTCCTGTTCTCCTCGTATTCGGGGGAGACGGAGGAGACCCTGAGCGCCTTCCGCTCCCTGAAGCGGATCGGATGCCGCGCGGCGGTGCTGTCCTCCGGAGGAACGCTCGCGGCGGAGGCACGGCGCGAGGGGCTGCCGGTCGCGGTCCTGCCGGAGGGGTTTCCACCCCGCGCCGCCCTGGGATACAGCTTCGGAGCGGTGGCCCACATCGCCCATCACCTGGGGGTCCTCTCCGACGCCGACCGCCGCCTCGAGGAGGCTGCGAAATGGGTCGAGGAGAAGGCGGCTACCGCCTTCATCCCTGATGTGTTACAGTCCCGCAACCTTGCGAAACGAATCGCGATACGCCTGATCGGACACCCCATCATGCTGGTCGCGAATCACCGGACGCTCGAGCCCGTCGCCTGGCGCTGGAAGGGACAGCTCAACGAGAATTCGAAGCACCTCGCGTGGGTCTCGTCCCTGCCCGAAATGAACCACAACGAGGTGGACGGGTTCGTGAA
This sequence comes from Candidatus Dormiibacterota bacterium, assembly GCA_035635575.1. GTDB lineage: Bacteria > Eisenbacteria > RBG-16-71-46 > SZUA-252 > SZUA-252 > WS-7. Next base: position 18,512 of record DASQAV010000114.1, read on the forward strand.
TCCGGGATCGGTCATCGGCCGGATCGCGGCCGTGCTGCTCCGGGACCCTGACGATCATCCGAGAATCGCCCGGCGTTTCGACTGGCTCGCCGCCTATCTCAAGAAACGGAAGGTGCACGTGGAGACCGTGATGGTGGAAGGGGAGGATCCCATGTCGCGAATGCTCGGGGGCGTCTCGCTCGGCGATTTCGTGAGCTACTACCTCGCCCTTCTGAACGGCGCGGATCCCAGCGCACTTCCGGGAGTCACGGCGCTCAAGCGGGCGCTCCAGAAGTGAAGCCGGTCGCCATCGTTCCGGTGGCGGGCGCCGGCACCCGTCTCCGGCCGCACACGTACACCACTCCCAAGGCGCTTCTCCTCGTGGCGGGGAAGACCATCCTGGGGCACATCCTGGATCAGCTCCGGGCCGCGTCCCCCGAGAAGGTCATCCTCGTGATCGGTCCCGGCGCGCAGGGAGACCGTCTGCGTGAGTATGCCGCCGCCGCGCGGGAGGATTTCAGGATCGAATGCGTGGTTCAGGAGGAGCCGAAGGGACTCGGCCACGCGGTGGCGCAGGCCCGGCCCGAAGCCGGGAAGGCCCCCCTGCTCATCATGCTCGGGGACACGATCGTCCAGGCGGACCTGGGCGCCCTGGTCCAGGAGGGCTCCCGCGTGGGGGTCAGCGAGGTCGAGGATCCCCGCCGGTTCGGAGTGGCGCTGGTGCGGGACGGCAAGATCGTGCAGCTGGTGGAGAAGCCCGACAAGCCGATCTCCAAGCTCGCGCTGGTCGGGCTCTATTACATCCAGAAGGGACCGCTTCTCTTCGACGCCCTGGACCGGCTGACCCGCGAGGGGCGCCTCACCCGGGGTGAAATCCAGCTCACGGACGCGCTCCAGCTTCTGATCGAGGGGGGCGAGGAACTCCGCCCCTTTCCGGTCAAGGGCTGGTATGATTGTGGGAAAACCGAAACCCTTCTCGAAACCAATCGGGCTTTGCTGGACCAGCTTGCGGTGCCCGTAACCCGCGAGGGCGTCGTGATTTTGCCCCCCGTGGCGTTGGATCCCACCGCGGACGTTTCGGCGGCCGTGATTGGTCCGCATGTTTCGATCGGTCCCCGCACCCAGGTACGCCAGGCCGTGGTGCGAAATTCGATCCTGAACGAAGGCTCGAACGTCAGGGACATCTTGCTCGACAGTTCGGTGGTTGGGGAGAACGCGGTGGTGCGCGGCGCGTACCAGCGATTGAACGTGGGCGACTCATCCGAGGTGGAGTATTCGTGACAGCTCAGGCGACGCAGACCCAGGTCGAAGCGAAGAAGCAGCCGATGACGAAGAAGAAGATGTCGTTCAGCTCCGAGTCGGTCACCGAGGGTCATCCCGACAAGGTGGCCGATCAGATCTCCGACGCGATCCTGGATTCCATCCTGGCCCAGGACCCCATGGGGCGCGTGGCATGTGAAACGCTGGTCACGACGGGCATGGCGCTCGTCGCGGGGGAGATCACCACGAAATGCTACGTGGACATCCCGAAGGTGGTCCGCGAGACCATCCGCGAGATCGGCTACGACAATCCGGCGATTGGATTCGATTACGAGACCTGCTCGGTGCTGACCAGCATCGACGAGCAGTCGAAGGACATCGCGCTCGGCGTGGATCGCGCCGGGGCGGGGGACCAGGGGCTCATGTTCGGCTACGCCGTTCGCGAGACGCCCGAGCTCATGCCGCTTCCGATCCAGCTCGCGCACGCGCTCACGCGGGCGCTGGCGCGCGCGAGGCGCTCGGGAACCTTCCCGGAGCTTCGCCCCGACGGCAAGTCCCAGGTCACGGTGGATTACGAGGACGGGGTGCCGCGCCACGTCAGCACGGTCGTGCTCTCCACGCAGCACGCGGACATGCCCCAGGACGAGTACAGGCGCTTCCTGGAGCGGCTCAAGACCGAGGTGATCCGCCCCGCGCTCCCGCGCGAGATGCTCAGCGACGACACCACCTATCACATCAATCCCACGGGCCGCTTCGTGCTGGGCGGTCCGCGCGCCGACACGGGACTCACCGGCCGGAAGATCATCGTCGACAGCTACGGCGGATTCGGCGGACACGGCGGCGGCTGCTTCAGCGGGAAGGATCCCTCGAAGGTGGACCGCTCGGGCTCCTACGCCGCGCGCTGGGTGGCGAAGAACATCGTGGGCTCGGAGCTCGCGGCGCGATGCACCGTCCAGGTCGCGTACGCCATCGGCGTGGAGCAGCCGGTCTCGATCATGGTGGATACGCACGGGACCGGGCGCGTGCCCGACACGAGACTCGAGGAGCTGGTGCGCAAGCACTTCGATCTCAGGCCCCGGGGAATCATCGAGCATCTTCAGCTGAGAAGGCCGATCTACAAGAAGACCGCCGCCTATGGACACTTCGGACGCGAGAACGAAGGCTTCCGCTGGGAGCTGCTCGACCGCGTGGAGGATTTGAAGCGTGACGCCTAGTGAAGCCGCGACCATGAGCGCCCAGGGACACGTCAAGGACCCCAAGCTCGCCGATTCCGGCGTGAACCGGATCGAGTGGGCGGAGCGCGAGATGCCGGTGCTCCGCCAGATCCGCGCGCGTTTCGAGCGCGAGCGCCCGCTCCAGGGCAAGAAGGTCGCCGCGTGCCTCCACGTGACCACCGAGACCGCGAATCTGATGTTGACGCTCAAGGCGGGCGGGGCGGAGATCGCGCTCTGCGCCAGCAACCCGCTCTCGACGCAGGATGACGTGGCCGCGGCCCTGGTCCATCGCCACGGCATCGCGACCTTCGCGATCAAGGGAGAGGATGAGGAGACGTACTATCAGCACATCGGCGCGGTGATCGACATCCGGCCCCAGTTCACCATGGACGACGGCGCGGATCTCGTCACGGTGCTCCACACCAAGCGCGGCGACGCGATCGGAAGCGTGATCGCGGGGACCGAGGAGACGACCACCGGCATCATCCGCCTGCGGAGCATGGCGCGCGAGGGCGCGCTCCAGTACCCGATCCTCGCGGTGAACGACGCCAAGACGAAGCACCTCTTCGACAATCGCTACGGGACGGGCCAGAGCACCATCGACGGCATCCTGCGCGCCACGAACCGTCTCCTGGCGGGCTCCACGTTCGTGGTGCTGGGCTACGGCTGGTGCGGCCGCGGGGTCGCCTCGCGCGCGCGCGGGCTGGGCGCGCACGTCATCGTCACGGAGGTCGATCCCTTGCCGGCGCTCGAGGCGGTGATGGACGGCTTTCAGGTCATGCCCGCGCCGGAGGCCGTGAAGCGGGGAGACGTGTTCGTGACCGTCACGGGGAACATCCACGTCCTGGGCCTGGATCATTTCCGCGCCATGAAGAACGGAGCCATCGTCAGCAATTCCGGCCACTTCAACGTGGAGCTGGATCTGGATTCGCTCCGCAAGGAGGCCAAGTCGGTGCGCACGGTGCGCCCCTTCGTCGAGGAGTACACGCTTCCGGGCGGGAAGCAGATCTTCGTGCTGGGGGAGGGGCGTCTGATCAATCTCGCCGCCGCCGAGGGACATCCCGCCTCCGTGATGGACATGAGCTTCGCGAATCAGGCGCTGGGCATCGAGTGGCTCCTCTCGCACGCGAAGGAGCTCAAGCCGAGCGTGATCCCGATTCCCAAGGCGCTGGACGATGGGATCGCGCGGTTGAAGCTGGAGGCGATGGGCGTCCGTCTGGACGTCCTGACTCCGGAGCAGATCGCCTACCTCGCCTCCTGGCAGCAGGGCACCTGAGCCGGCCTATGTGGCCCTTGGGCCGGGTCTCGGTCCGCCGGAAGTTCCAGATCCTGGGACTCTGTCTCTTCTCCATCGGCGCCTTCCTGGGCCTCGCCCTCGCCACGCGCGACGGGCGCGACCACGTCGTCGAGCTACTCGGCACCGGCACGGTCCGGAATCAGGGAGGCGTGCTGGGCGCGATCGTCGCCCAGGGCCTCGTCTCCTTCTTCGGCGTCGTCGGCGCCTGGGCGGTTCCGCTCACGCTCGTGGCGTGGGGATGGAACCGGCTGCGGATCAAGCCCGCGCTCGAGACCGGCATTCGCACGGTGCTCGGCATCTTCGGCCTCTTCTTCCTTCTCGGTTTTCTCTACCTCATCACCTCGGGGAATCGTGGTCTTGCCGGCCAGGCGGGCGAGGCCATCGCCATGACGTCGGCACGGCTCCTCGGCAAGATCGGCGGGGAGCTCCTGCTGGGCACCGCCATGGTCGTGGTCGGGGTCATCGCCTTCGAGATCGGATCCTCGCAGCCGGTGCGGCAGGCGATCCAGGCCGCGCTGGCCTTCCTCGGGATGCCGTTCCGCCGAGGCGAAGCCAAGGAAGGGAGGCTGGACGCGACGGCCGCTTCCGCGGCGCAGCCTCCCGCGCGCGGGCGCAAGCCTCCCGCGATCGAGGAGGAGGAGATCGCCCATGCGTGGGATGCCACGCAGGAGAGGCAGCCGCCTCGGGTGCCTTCGCGTCCCCGCATCGTCTCGGGGAAGGAAGGGGCGGCGCGCGGCGAGCCTCTGAGCATTCCGTTCCCGCCACCCGCGCCGACGACCGCCTCGAGCGCGCGGGGCGCGTCCGCGAAAGCGGCGATGTCCCCGAGCAGTCCCGAGGCAGGGCTCAAGCTCGGCCCCGCGGCGGTGCCGGACGCCGAGCTGCCATCCATCGAGCTCCTGGACCGCCACGAGACCACCCGCAAGGCGGTGAACGAGGAGGAGCTGCTCGAGCTCTCGCGCGTGCTCGAGCGCACGCTCGCCGACTTCGACGTCGAGGGAAAGGTTTCCGAGGTGCATCCCGGCCCGGTGATCACCCTCTTCGAGTTCGAGCCCGCGCCCGGGATGAAGGTGAGCCAGATCCTGAACCGCCAGGACGATCTGGCCCTGGCGCTCAAGGCGCAGCGGATCCGGATCGTGGCGCCCATTCCCGGAAAGGCGGCGGTGGGAATCGAGATCCCGAACCGCGTGAAGGCCACCGTGTCCCTGCGCGAGATCCTCTCCTCGCCGGTGTTTCAGGATTCCCGGGACGCGCTGCCGCTCGCGCTGGGGAAGGACGTGGCGGGAATGCCCTTCGCCACGTCGCTCGAGCGGATGCCGCACCTTCTCATCGCGGGGGCGACCGGCTCGGGGAAGAGCGTCTGCATCAACACGCTCATCATGAGCCTCCTCTACACGCGGACGCCCGCGGAGCTCCGGTTCATCCTGATCGATCCGAAGATGCTGGAGCTCACGCCCTTCAACGGCATCCCTCATCTCCGCATGCCGGTCGTGACCGACCCCAAGAAGGCGGCGCAGGCGCTCCGCTTCTCCGTGAAGGAGATGGAGCGCCGCTATCAGCTCCTGGCGCGCCATGGCGCGCGGAACATCGAGGGCTATAACCGGCTCAACCTGGACCCCGCTCAGAACGAGGAGCCCAAGCTTCCGTATCTGGTCGTGGTCGTGGACGAGCTGGCGGATCTGATGGCGCTCCTGCCCACGGAGATCGAGGAGCCGATCCAGCGCCTGGCGCAGATGGCCCGCGCGGTGGGAATCCATCTCATCCTGGCGACGCAGCGTCCCTCGGTCGACGTGCTCACGGGCATGATCAAAGCGAACTTTCCGTCCCGGATCGCGTTCCAGGTGGCGAGCCGCACCGACTCGCGCGTGATCCTGGACATGAACGGTGCCGAGAGTCTTCTCGGCCACGGCGACTGCCTCTACCTTCCGGCGGGGAAGCCGGAGCCCTACCGGATCCACGGCGCCTTCATCTCCGGCGAGGAGATCGAGCGCGTGGTGGAGTTCCTGAAATCGCAGGGACGGCCGGTCGTGGCGGACGATTCC
>DASQAV010000115.1:0-5388 GCA_035635575.1 Candidatus Dormiibacterota bacterium
CACCTTCTACACGATCACCGTCTCCCAGCCCGTGAAGGGCGCCAAGGGCGGGGAGACGATCACGATCCGCCAGCTCGGCGGCACCGTGGGGAACATCGCTTCCATCGTTCCCGGAATGCCGAGCTTCAAGAAGGGCGAGGAGGTCGTTCTCTTCCTGACGCAGAAGGATGCCGCGGGTTATCCGTGGGTGCTGGGTCTGCAGCAGGGCAAGTACTCGGTCGTGGAGCAAGCCGGCGTGAAGATGGTGCGCAACGATCTGGCCGGGACCGAGTTTCTGACGCCGAATGGCGCTCACGTCCAGCCGACGGTCGCGCCGGATCAGCAACTGGGCGCGTTCATCGACGGGATCAAGACGACCCTGGATGTCGACGGCAAGATCCAGGCCACCCCAACCGAGTAACGGAGGACGATCGATCATGAAATCTCATCGCATCCGTATCGCCCTGACCGTGCTCGGCGCTCTCCTAGTCGCCTTCATGCAGGTCAGCCCCGCGTCCGCGTTCATCCGCCTGACGCGGCAAGGCACCACCGGGATCGTTCAGGCGCACTGGCTGGACTCGTCGCTGCCATTGAGAAGTGTCATCAACCCGGCGAACGCTGATATTCCATCGGCAACGGCGTACGACATCGTTCAGACCTCGATGCACACCTGGGAAGCCATCAACACGTCTTTTCTCACCGTGGCTCCCGAGGAGTACACGGGCGCAGCGGGACAACTGACCCCAGCGCTCAACGCCAACGACGGGCAGAACAGCATGTTCTTCGACAACGCCGGCGTGAATTTCGCGGCTGGTAGCGGCGTCATCGCGTTCGTCCGCTCCACGATCGACCTCAACGACGGCCACACGCTGGACGCCGACATGGTGTTCAACGACAAGGAGTTCTTCTGCTCCACGTCGTCCCCGTCCCTCACCCCGGCTCCTCCGGGGCAGTCGAGCGTCGATCTCCAGTCGGTCGTCACGCATGAGTACGGCCATTACTTCGGCCTCGATCACACCAGCATCGCGAACGCGACGATGATTCCGTTCATCATCGGCGACACGCGCCAGCGCACGCTGGAGCTGGATGACCGCGCCGGCAACTCGACCATCTATCCGGAGTCCGCCGCCCGCGGCCTTTCCGCGGATGGCGTCGATTTCGCGGCCACCACGGGCACGGTCACGGGAACGGTCGTGAGTGGATACAACGGCTCGGCCATCTTCGGAGCCCACGTGGAAGCGTTCAACCTTGCCGACCCCAGCCCCGCCAACGAGATCAGCGCGATCTCGGGCGAGCTGACGGTGCGAAACGGGCAGGGGGACTTCACGATTCACGGGCTTCCGCCTGGAACCTACGCCATCGCCATCATCCCGCTCGACGGGATTCACACCATCGCGGCCGACGCGAACGTGGGTGGGATCTTCAACGGGATCGACATCAACTTCGAGCCGGAGTTCTGGAACGGAGCCGGCGAGGGCGGCAACGGATTCGCCGATAACGCCAACGACTTCACCCCGGTGGATGTCGCCGCAGGTGCGAATTCGGGCGGAATCAACTTCATCACGAACACGTTCCCCGGACGGGTCGCGATCGCGCAGTACGGCCAGTTCGAGAACTTCGTGACGTTCCAAAACAGCGCGGGCTACCTGGTGAAGCGTTTCGACATGCCGTTCACGCCTCCGTACACCATCACGAAGGTGAGCTTCCCCACCTTCACGTTCAACGGAGTCCCGGCGGTCTTCCCGAGCGTCCGCCTCTGCGAGCTGAACACGGCGACCGGAGGTCCGAACTTGGCGGCGCCGCTCCTCCAGATCAACAACTTCGCCGGAAGCCCGAACGGCGTGAATGACATTCCCATCAACCTCACCGTCAGCGATCCTGACAAAGTTCTTTTCTGGGCCATCAGGTTCCCGGCTCCAGGGGCGGGCTTCCCGAACAACTTCCCGTTCATCCGGATGGACTTCACGAATCTGGAGCGCGGACTGTTCGCGAACGACCTCAACTTGAATTCGGCGGGTACGGGCGGCACGGTAGTGGATCGCAACCTGGCGATCAGCCTCACGGCGCAGATGAACACCCCGGAGCAGGCGCCGATCGTCCCGGTGGCGAACCTGGGAACGAACCAAACCGCGGACGCGTACAACTTCGCGTTCTCGAATCCCGCCAACGTCCGGCTGGACGGCTTTGCCTCGGTGGGACTGAACCACGTGAATCTCGTGCGCCGTCTCCCCAACGGGACTCTGGGCCTCGAGGGCTCGACCACGACGGACGGCAAGATCGCGCGGGCCACGAACGACACCACCAACGTCTTCCCCGGCGGACCGGCGCTCTGGTTCGTGCAGGCCGTCGATAACGCCGGGAACAAGAGCCTGACCTCGAACGTGACGATCACCAAGTTCGGCGAGGATGCCGACGAGCCGAACGGCAAGCGCGCCGCCGACCAGGCGACGGTGCTCGCCAATCCGACGACCAACCGGCCCGAGAGCTACGCTCCGGCAGGGGACCAGGACTTCTACATGGTCACGGCCAGGGCGGGGGATCAGCTCATCGCGACGGCGAACTCGACCGGTCAGGACACGAGGAACGACCAGGACCTGGTCATGTTCGTGATGGAGACGAACGGCGACGTCATTGCGTTCGATGACGACTCGAACGGCGGCCTGAATCCGAGGGTCGCCATCACGGTGCCGTTCAAGAAGGATCAGCCGAAGAACAATCCGCCACCGCGGAAGCTCTTCATCCTGGTCACGGACATCCAGGGGTCGGCCCTGATTCCCAATGGCACGCCGCAAGTACGCGTACCCTCTACCTACAACCTGAGCGCGAACGTGCAGGCGGCGCCGGCGCTCGCGGGCAGGGCGGGAAGCATCCTCGAGGGCGGTTTCGCCTTCAAGAACACCGGACCCAATCCCGCCAATCCGCAGGCCAAGCTGATCTACGTGCTGCCGGCGAATGGCGGAGCGGGCTACGGTGTGAAGCTACGGATCTTCGACGTGAACGGCCGTCTCGTTCGCTCGCTCGTGAATCGCCAGCTCCCGGCCGGAGCCCATATCGCGGTCTGGGACGGAACGGACGACGCGGGCCGCGGTGTCTCCTCGGGCCACTACTACGCCCGGATCGACGCCGGCACGTACTCGGAGAAGGTCGGAGTCACGATTCTCAAGTAACTCCGGAGACGCATCAGGGAACGCGGGGGACCGGAGAGGTTGGGCCGGCCCCCGCTTTCTTTTTCCATCGAGGCCTATGCGGGCACCGTTGACTCTGCGGAAACGGTCTTTCCTATGGCTCTTCTTCCTGCTCGGCGCGGTTGCCTCTTCGGGAGCCGGGGCCGCGACCGGTTGGATTCCACCGCGCACGGTCACGGCACTCCTTCCCGGAGCCACCCTGGCGCCCGGATCGGTTCACTCGCTGGCCATGACCCTCCGCGCGAACGGCGTTCCGGCAAGCTTGGACTGGACGGTCACCGCGGGAGGGCAGTTTCCCCTCGGCGTCGCACCTTCCTTCGGATCGCTCGATATCCCCGCGGACAGCCTCCGGATCGTCACGTTCACCGTGACCGCACCGCCGGAGACCGCATGGGTTGCGACGATCTCGGTGGAGCTCAAGGATCAGCTCACGGGCCGGCACGTGGCCAAGGTGAGCGCGGCCTATATGGCCGCGAGCGTAGGCCGCGCGGAGGTATGGTCCGCTCCCTCCTCCTGGGCGGCACCCGCGAACACGGCAGGCGCGCTGACGTTTCAGGTGCACAGCATTGTCGCGGCCTCCGAAAGCGTGGACGTGACGATGGACCGTTCGAATCCGGACCCCAACAACGCGGGGGCGCTCTTCTCGGGAAGCAATCCTCCAGCGACCATCTACCTTCCGGGGAATGCCACCGTGACCCTCACGGTTCCTACGACGATCGCGGGCAGCGCGTACGGTGGGAACGCGAATACCGTGAGCTGCACGGTCTCGAGCAATGGTGGGAATTCCTTTGCGTCCGCTCACGCGATTGCCTCCGCGGCGATCCCCGACTCCTTGCCAACAACGCTCGTCCCGATCGGGCTCGTTCCCACGGCTGAAGCGATGGCTGGAAGGGACGGGCCGGTGGAGCTGCCGTGGCGCGGACTCTGGCTCCTGCCTGCCGGTCTGGACGGCGTTCGCGTGATCCGCTCGGATGCTTCCCTCGCGGCAATCGGTCCCATCGACACGATCGCGAGCGGGACCGATGATCGCCTCGTGGGCCGCATCCGGATTCCCTCGTTCGCGGCCTCGCTCGCCGTCGTGCCGGGATTCGTCGGGCCTGCCGGCGACACTCTGGATCTGGGGCTCCTTGCGGCGGGGCGCGCGGGGCTCATGCTCCTGGATCTGCGCCAGGTCCTGGATTTTCCGTTCGGCACCTGGGAGGACTTCTTCGATACGGACATGAACGGGATCGACGATCGCATTCTGCGCACCATTCCGCTTTCAGGGTTCGCGACGGACGTGGCGTGGTTCCGCGCGCCGAGCGGGCGGATCGTCGCGCTGGTGGCGGAAGCGGACACGGGATCGGTGCCGGTCTCCGCAAGCTACAACCCGGCGGCGGTGGTTGCGGGGACGGGCGCGGGCGTTGTCGGAATCGATGTCACGGCAGCCTACGATTCCCTCGGCGGCGTGCCGTACGCTGCGGGCACGCTGGCGACCCCGGGGAGCACGCTCGACCTCGAGCTTCGGCGCGCGGCCACGGGCGCTCCGGATCTCGCGATCGCGGACGGCGCGTCCGGCGTCTCGATGTATCGCCTGACGGTGGGAACCGGCGCGCCGGCGACGATCACCTACACGCCGCTCGGATCGGTCGCGCTCTCGAGCGCGTGGGGGACACCCTACGCCCGCGATCTCTGCTGGATCCCGAACACGCGGGACAGCGTCTACTTCGCGGTCGCCGCTTCCGCGGGAGGCACGCAGATCCTGCGCGCGCCACTCGGAGGCGCTCCTTCGCTCGTGCTCTCGCAGCAGACTTCGGCGGGGTCGATCGGACTCGGGGCTACGTGGACGGGGAACCTCGGCGTGGCGCTTGGCGCGGGCGGCGTCGCATTGATGCGGATTCCAGGTGCTGGGGAGCTAGACCGGATCGCGCCCGCAGCCGCGCCCCCTTACACGGGGCCAATCTTGTTGTCGCGCGGGCAGACGTGGACCGAGGGACGGCCGCTGGAGCTGGCGCTCCAGAACGTGCCGAGCAGCGCGGCCAGTTCGATGGCATTCGCGAGCACCGAGGGTCCGATTCCCGATCTCCTCGTGTCGGATGGTGCGCGCGCGTTGCTGCTGCGCCCGGGGCAGGTGACGATCACGGGAGTGGCGGAGAACCGCACGCCGCCTCGCGCGATGCCCCTGAGCGTATCCGTCGCGCCGAATCCGCTGGGTGAGCGCACCGAGATCCGCGTGTTCGACGCA
>DASQAV010000116.1:0-1749 GCA_035635575.1 Candidatus Dormiibacterota bacterium
AGATCCTCGATCCTTGCCGCCGTGGGAAGCGTGCACATCTCCACCAGCGCGACCTCGAGCAGGATGCGGGGCGCCTCGGCCCGGCGCAGAAGAGCGCGCGTGTCGAGGAGGAGGTTCAGCATCGCGTTCAGGTCGGTCGGCTTGAATTCCTTCGCCTGCGCGGCGTACCGCTCGCGGTCGCTAGGAGCCGCGTCCACGAGCTTCTCGAGCGATGCGTCCACCGCGATCATGAGGAGCTGTCTCAGGTGATGGGACAATCCGTCCGCGATCTCCTCCACGTCCATGCCGCGGTCGTGGAGCCGATCCAGTACTTGCAGTGCTAGCTTGGGGTCGCGCTTCGCGAGCGCATCCCCCAGATCGAAGTAGGCGTCGAGCCCGGCGAGCCCCAGCGCCTGCGCCACCGTCGCGGCCGTCACACCCTCGGGCGAGAGCGCCAGCGACTGATCCAGCCGTCCCAGCGCGTCGCGCACGCTTCCTTCCGACGCGCGCGCGATCAGCGCCGCCGCCTCTTGATCCAGCGAGACCTTCTCCTTCGCGGCAACCTCGAGCAGGTGCTTCACCAGCTCCTCGCTCCGCAGCCTCCGGAACTCGAAGACCTGGCAGCGCGACGCGATGGTGTCGGGGACTTCCAGGGGCTCGGTGGTGCAGAAGACGAAGCGCACGTGCTCCGGCGGCTCCTCCAGGGTTTTCAACAAGGCGTTCCAGGCGAAGTCGGTGAGCTGGTGCGCCTCGTCGATGATGTACACCTTGAACTTCCCGCCGGACGCGGAGTACTTCACGTTCTCGCGGAGGTTCCGGATCTCCTCGATGCCGCGATTGGAGGCGCCGTCGATCTCGAGCACGTCAAGCGACGTCCCGTTCGTGATCGCGACGCAGCTCCCGCACTCGTTGCAGGGCTCCGATTCGCCCGGCTTCCGTCGCTCGCAGTTCAGCGCCTTGGCGATGAGACGCGCCGTGGTGGTCTTGCCGCTTCCCCGGGGCCCGGCGAAGAGATAAGCCTGGGCGACCCGGTTCTTGGCCACCGCTTGCTCCAGGGTCGTGCGAATGGGGTCCTGTCCGACGAGGTCGGCGAACCGTTGGGGGCGGTACTTTCGGGCGAGAGCGAGGTGGGCCAAGAGAGCTCCTGTCGGGGCGCGCATCCCGGCGCGCTGCGGGCAAAGCCCCCCCGATGCCCGGCTCGAGCCAGTCGAGTCCGCGGCACATCGAGGTTACCGCTGACCGCTGCTACCTTCCGGTCCTGACGGGGTTCGCGATTCTCGATTGCGCGGGAACTGGCCGTCAACGCCGTGCACGAGAGGGCCATGCCCAGCCGCCCACCAGTCCTGCGTCAACCTACCACGGTGGCGATAATGGTGGAGATGACCGGGATCGAACCGGTGACCTCCTCGTTGCGAACGAGGCGCTCTCCCAACTGAGCTACATCCCCACCTGATACCGGATTGCTCCACAACTGGCGGAGAGAGTGGGATTCGAACCCACGAAGCACTTTCATGCTTACACGCTTTCCAAGCGTGCTCCTTCAGCCACTCGGACATCTCTCCTGGAAGCTTCGAAGTTCGCGCGCTCCCTCACGCGCCTTTCTCTTAGGATGGCGGAGAGAGAGGGATTCGAACCCTCGATACCCTTACGGGTATAGCGGTTTTCGAGACCGCCCGATTCAGCCACTCTCGCATCTCTCCGCGGAGGAGAATACGCGATCGCGGGCGGCATTTCCAGCCCGGAAGTCGATGCTCAGCCTTGACTTTGGGG
>DASQAV010000117.1:0-62960 GCA_035635575.1 Candidatus Dormiibacterota bacterium
TGAGCCGGCGCGCGGCGCGTCGTGTTGTCCGAGGAGTTGCCGCCCACGTCGAACGAGATTCCCACCTTCATCGAGAGCTGGGCCACGTCCGAGACGGCCGTGTACCAGAAGTCCACGTAAAGGTCGTTCTTCTGGCTCAGCATCGTCACGAAGCCGCCACCCAGGTCCATACCGAGCTTCGTCCGGCTGTCGCTGACGTCCATCGCGGGAGGGCCCGGGTCGGAGACCTTCACGCCCACGACGTGCATCCCCAGGCCCAGTCCCGCATAGGGGCGGAACTTCGGCGAGGACACCGGGAACATGTACTGACCGCGGGTCGAGAACGAGATGTCGTTCACGCGGGTCTTCGTTCCGAAGAACTCTTCCGACTTCGACCAGTAGCCGACGTGCGGCACGAGGCGGATGTCCGGAGTGATGTTCCCCATGTTCGCGAACGCTCCGAATCCGACGGTGCCCGAGACGTTGTCGGGATCAACGAATCCCATGTCCACGCCGAGGCTTCTCAGGCCCACACCGCTCCCCGCCCATGCATTCTGCGACCCGATCATGCAAATGAAGAGAACGGCACACATCACGATGCGCTTCGACATCTGACCCTCCGTTGTCGTCATGCGATTCAGCCGCATGCCTCTACGACTCCTGGAAACTGAGCGATTCCCCCTCCGGAAGGCACGTCAACCGCAAGATGTGTACCGATGCCGTGCTCTAGAACTCCACGCCCAGCCCGGCGCGGATCGAACGGCCTGCCTGAAAGACGACCGGGTCATGGACGGGATACCAGTCCTCCCGCCCGTCGCCGTTCTGGTCCTGGGTCAGGAACGCGCCTCCCGCCCGGTGCGTCTCCTCGTAGTAGATGTTGTAGCTCTCGCCGTTGATGGCGCCCAGAGGCGTGAGATCCGGCTGGAGGTTGGTGATGCCCTGGGCATCGAGCAGATTGGTCGCCTGCACGTAGAGGGTGAGATTCTGTCCCCACGCAGTGAACATGCGCTCTCCCTGCATGGACAACGAGGACAGGGACGGCAATCGCTTCGAGTACACGAGCTCGGGATTCTGACGGCGCTCGTCGCGCTCGTGCGGCGTGTAGGGGAACCCCGACCCGAATTGATAGACGAAGGACGTACGCCAGACGTTCTCGTCGGCGAGGCTCAGGGTCGCGGAAAAGGTGTGCCGCTGGTCCCAGCGAAGGGGCTGCTCGGTGTTGGGCTTGAACTGATCGCGCAGGTTCCCACGCTCGGGAAGGGCGCGCTCGGGATCCGACGCCGTGCCGTTCGCGTACCCGTAGCCGTAATTGAGCTCGAAGCCAAAGCCGCGCTTGAACCGCCGGGTCAGCGAGAACTCGAGGCCACGCTCGGAGGCATAGTCTCCGTTCACGTAGGTCTGCACCGTCGTCGCGAACCCCGGCACCTCGCGCGGGACCGTCGTGAGCAGGCCGAAGACGTCCTTGAAGTAGACGCCGAATTGAAAGAACAGGTCCTCGTTCACGAGATGCTGGACCCCGAGCTGGTAGCTGATCGTGGTCTGGGGCTCGAGGTTGGTGTTTCCGCGCGCGGTCGCGGTGCCCAGCCGCCCCTCGTAGATGAACTGGCGCTCCGGGACCTGGAAGAAGTGGCCGTAGTGAAAGCTCATGACGTCGCGCTCCGTGATCGGATAGGCCATTCCGATTCGCGGGCTGATCTGCGTCTTCACACGGTCGGCGACTTCAGACGATGGGATCTGCTTGCCGACGGAGAAATTGTCGTAGCGAACGCCGGCGTTCAGCACGAGCCCCTGGTATTTCCAGTGATCCTGCAAGAACAGCGAGCCCTCGGGATTGAAGAACCGGAACTGGTCGCGATCCTGTCCGTACAGGCCCATGCTCGTGACCACGTTCGGGAAATGGGTTCTCAGGAACCCCAGCTCGTTGTAGTTCAGCTCCCATCCGGTCATGAACTCATGCGCGCCGATCTTCTTCGTGAGATCGCCGTTCACGGTGTAGGTGACCGTTCGCTTCCGCTCGAAGAACGGGAAGTCCCCGTTCGTCACGTAATACGCCCCGTCGTTGCGGTTCGAGAAGTCGTAGTAGTTGTTGGGCCGTTGCTGATATTCCCAGAGATTCCGCTCCAGAACGTCGCTCGTATTCTTCCATTCCTGGCGGGAGGCCCGCACGTTGTAGATCGCCGCGGTCCCCACGGTGTGTCTCCAGGCGACCGAGGTCTGGAGGTAGTCCTCCTCGGAAACCGGAAGGTGGTCCGCCGTATTCATGGGAACGTAGGTGGAGTCGATCGGGTACCAGGACCAGTCCCCGTAGGTGGTGGTGACCGAGCCGTCCGTGGGAGGCGTCGAGTCCTGGAACACCCGGACGTAGCCCTCCCGATTCCAGCGGTTGTTGAAGACGCCTTCGAGGCTCTGGTTCTTGACGAACTCGAGGTTCAGCTTCTTGTCCTGCGTGAAATGATGGGTGAACTTTCCGGAGAGCTTCGCGCTGTTGGACTGGCGGTTTCCCAGGCGGATGAAATCGAGAAACCGGTGCTCTCGATGCCGGGCGACATTCCTGAGAGGCGTGTCGGTGTAGGTCCCCTCGAAGGAGAGAAAGTAGTTGGATCGGGGAACGAAAAACGGCCCGCCGATTCCGGCGCTAAGTCGCTGGAAGTTGTTGAAGGACTTGTCGGGTTCGCCGTAGCGGTCCGTGAGAAAGCGCAGCTCCCCGTGAGTCTTGTCGCCGCCTTCACGGGTCGTGATGTTGACCACCCCGGAGAGCACGTTTCCGTACTGCGCGTTCATTCCACCCAGCACCGCCTCGACCTCGGAGGTGCCGGCAAGGCTCACGTCCACGTTCTGAGCGTCGAGAGGATTCCGGCTCGGAATGCCATCCACGATCGTCATCACCTCGCCAACCCTTCCACCCCGGACGTGGATCTCTCCTCCCTGGTTGATCACCCCGGACTTCAGCTCCAGAATCCGCTTCAGGTCGTCCGCGGGAATGTGGCGTATCTCCTCTCGGTTGATGATTCGTTTGATCTCGCTGCTAGTGGTGGTCTGGAACCGCTTGTCCACGACGACCTCCGTCGTGGGGAGGCGGTAGGCCTTTTCGCTGACGCGAAAATCGACTCTCGTGGTCCCGTTTGCACGGACTTCGACATCGGTCCTCAGGGCAGTTTCGAATCTCATGCTCTTGATTCGAAGCGTGTACCTGCCGACCGGAACCTTGCCGATGACATAGCGTCCGTCGATGCTGGTGTTCCCGCCGCGAGTCGTGCCCTCGAGGGTCACGTTCGCGTAGGGCACTCCCGCACCATCCTTGTCCGTGACGGTGCCCGCGATCGTGCCCGTCTGTGCGGAAGCGGCGCCGCTCGCAAGCAGCCACGTCGCGAGGAGAAAGGGAATGGTCCGGGAACCCGAAATCCTTCCGAACGGCATCGTGGTGGGCCCTCGTGCCCGGCGAGCGCGGGGGGAATCCGAGGGAGACGATGGGGGGACGCTTGCAGGGGGGAGGACAAGGCGCGAACGCGGCGAGGGGGATGTTCCGCGCGGGGGGATGGGATGCGCGGCGACGTCTCGGGTCAATATAGGGAAGCCCGGACCTCCCAACCAGATCTTTCTTTGCGCTACAGAGATTTTCGGCCGGGCCGATCTTTCGATCAGGACCTATGCGCAAAGGAATCTGGATTCTTCTCTTCGCCCTGCTGGCGCCGATCGGTTGCGCCGGCACCCGGCCGCCTCTCACTCCAATGGAGCGCGAGGTGGAGGTCGGGTTTGCCTCGTACTACGCCTCGCGATTCCACGGGGCCCGCACCGCGAGCGGCGCGCGTTATGACGAGGAGGCGATGACCGCCGCGCACCGCACCCTTCCCTTCGGGACGAGAGTGCAAGTGACCAACCTCGCGAACGGCAGGAGCGTGGTCGTCACGATCACCGACCGCGGACCCTTCGCGCCTGGGCGCGTCATCGACGTCTCGAGGCGGGCCGCACGAAAGCTGGATTTCGTCCGCGCGGGGACCGTTCGAGTCAGGATCAGGATTCTGGAACAATGAAGGAGCCCCCGGGACCTTCCCGAGGGCTCCGTGGCCGGAACGCGGCACCTTGGACCGCGCTCAGCACCCGTCCGATTCCGCCGGCACCCCACCCTGGATCTTCAAGAACACCCACACACGCTTGAACCGGTTCGCCCCACTCGTCGCCGTGACCGAGAGCCCCAGCCGGTCCACGTTGGTCCGGAGCGGCACGCGGTAGTGAGCTCGCCACGCCTTGGCTTCCGTGTCGTATGCGAAGGGAGTCTTGTGCCCGAGCCGGTCGGTCAAGATAAGCGAAGTCGCGTCGGTCGATGCTTCGGCCGTGATCTCGATGATGGTTCCCGGCACGATCGAGGAATCCGGAGCGGACGCGGTCACGTCCGGCGGCAGCGAATCCTCGGTGGTCTGCCCAGCCCCCACGATGGTCGTCACACCTGCCTCCGGGGTCGTCGTGCTCGCTGCCGCGATCACCGCCGGGGTTTGCGCGGCCTGATCGACGGCTGCCGCTCCCGTCTCGACCGCGGCGTGCTGCTTCTGCTCCCCACATCCCAGCGCGAGAACCGCCATTGCCGCCGCGGCCGTGACCCACGCCGTCCTGCCCCACATGCCTGTGTTCTTCATTGCCTTCTCCCAACCGGCCTGAGTCGTTCGATCTGCGGCCGATTCGCCGGCTCCTCCGCGGATCGCCTGGCATGAGCACCCGCTCCGCACCAGTGCGAGGGCGGCGGGCCCGTCTGGCCGCCGCTCTGCTATGGAGCACAGATCAAGGTACGTGCCGCGGGCGTAAGTCGCTCGGGATGTGTGTTTTACCAATATAAGCGATTCGTAGGAAGGGAGGGTATGTGTCAAGCTTGACACGTGAACTGAGGGGGAGCACTCTGTTCGTACACGATATCTTCAGACTGGTTAACGAACTCGGCCGGCGAGTGGAGTGTGGCATGGTGGACACGACGAAGGGCGCGCCATGACCTCCCTCCGGGCAAGGCTCATCCTGGCCTTCTCCCTCCTCGCGGTGATTCCGATCGCCGTGGCGATGATCTTCCTCACCGGCCGCATCGAGTCGATGGTGCGGACGGAGGCGAAGGAGCGTCTTGGCTCAGCGCTCGGGACGATGCAGGCCCAGGTCGCTGAGGACGCGCGTGCCGTCGCCGGAAAGCTCGAGATCCTCGCGAAGGATGCCCAGCTCAAGCGGCTCTTTTTCCTAAGCTCCGTTGGCGGCAGGGATCTCGCCGAATTTCTCGCGGAACGACAGCTCCTGCTCGGCCTCGATTTCCTGAGTGCCGCGGATTCAAGCGGCGGCGTGATCGCGAGCGGGCCCGGCATGATCGCCGGGTCCGGATTGGCCGCGCTTCCCTGGAACGTGCCCGCCGTCGGAACGGTCCCCGACGCGCAGGGTCTCGCGCTGATCGCCCGATCCCCCATCAGATATCAGGGACTGGCCGCGGGCACGATCCAGGGCGGCCTCAGGCTCGACGCGGCACTCTTGCGGAAGCTCGGAAGCTCGGCAGCCGTGGATTTGATCCTGCGCGATGGCGCCGGAAAGATCGCGGCGTCGACCCTTTCCGATTCCTCGGCTGGGAACCTCTCCCGGACGATTCCGCTCGAGGTGGGACCGCCACCCCACGCGACCATCACGGGCGTGGTTTCCACCGCGGCAGCCGACCGCACGGTCGGTTCGATACAGCTTGCCTCGCTCCTTCTCGGACTCCTCGGACTCGCCATCGCGATTCCCATGGCGATCCTCTGGTCCTCCCAGATCTCAGGCCCCGTCGAGCGGCTCGCCGCCTTCTCGGACAGGCTGGCGAGTGGAAACTGGCAGGAGCCCCTGACGCTCGAGAGCGTGGGCGAGCTCCAGACCCTGGTCCTGGCCCTCGATCGCATGCGGCGCGACCTCCAGACCTACCGCGACAAGCTCGTCACCAGCGAGCGCCAGGCCGCGTGGAGCCAGATGGCGCGCAAAGTGGCGCACGAGGTGAAGAACCCGCTCACGCCGATCGCGATCTCGATCGCGGATCTGAAGCGGAGCTACGACCAGAAGCGACCGGACTTCCCCGAGATCCTGGACCAGGCGGTCCGGATCATCGGCGAGGAGGTGGAGACGCTGCGACGCCTTCTTCAAGAATTCTCGGACTTCGGAAGGATTCCACCGCCAGTGCTGGCTCCTTGCCGAGTGTCGGATCTTCTGGGAGGCCTCGAAGCGCTCTACGCGGGCGACATCTCCGCGGGCCGTCTCACCGTTACGAGACCCTCTACAGAGATCACGTTCCCCGCGGACTCGGGACAAATCCGACAGTCGCTGGTCAACCTGATCAAGAACGGGCTCGAGGCGTTGAACGGAACGGGGCGCGTCACGGTCTCGGCGCGGTCGGATGACGACGCCGTGGAGATCGTGGTCGCCGATTCCGGCCCCGGGCTCACCGAGGAGCAGCGAGCCAATCTCTTCGTTCCCGGGTTCACCACCAAGTCTCATGGCGGCGGACTGGGGCTCACCATCGTCCAGCGGATCGTGAGCGATCATGGGGGCGTGATCGCGGTGGACGCGGGCAGGAGCGGCGGGACGGCCTTCCGGCTGAGGCTGCCGCTCCGGAAGAGTGAGCCCGCATGACCCTCCTCATCGTGGACGACGAGGTCAACATCCGATCCAGCCTCCAGGGCGCCCTGGGACGCGAAGGCTATCAGGTGGACGTGGCGGCATCGCTGGCCGAGGCGCGCGGGAGGCTGCGCGAGTCCTACGACCTCGTGCTCCTCGACGTCTGGTTTCCGGACGGAAGCGGACTGGACCTTCTCGCGGAGATCAGGACGAGCACGCCCGACACCATCGTGATCATGATGTCCGGACACGCCACCATCGATGCGGCGGTGAAGGCGACGCGGCTTGGCGCCTTCGACTTCCTCGAGAAACCCATCTTGCTCGAGCGTCTTCTCGTGCTCCTCCGGAACGCGGCCGCCACGCTCACCCTCAAGGCGGAGAACCGGCGTCTCGCCGCCCCGTGGGCGCACGAGATCGTGGGCAAGTCGGCGGCCGTCGTGAAGCTTCTGCGCGAGATTCAGCTCGCGGGACCCAGCGCGGCGCGGGTCCTGATCCTGGGAGAGAACGGCACCGGCAAGGAGCTCGTGGCCCGGGCCCTCCACGCGGCGGGACCCCGGCACGGCCAGCCCTTCGTCGCGGTAAATTGCTCCGCGATCCCGGAGGAGCTGATCGAGTCGGAGCTGTTCGGGCACGAGAGGGGCTCGTTCACGGGAGCGACGCAATCGCGGCGCGGCACCTTCGAGGAGGCGCACCACGGCACCCTGTTCCTCGACGAGATTGGAGACATGAGCGCCCGATCCCAGACGAAGCTCCTCCGCGTGTTACAGGAGGGGGAGATCCATCGCGTCGGCGGGAATCGCGCGATCAAGGTGGACGTGAGGGTGATCGCGGCCACGAACCAGGATCTGGAGGCGCGCGTTCGCACGGGGCAGTTCCGCGAGGACCTCTACTTCCGCCTGGCGGTGGTGCCGATCACCGTACCGCCGCTCCGGGAGCGCAGCGAGGACGTCCCGCTCCTCGTCGAGCACTTCGCCGGGACGCTAGCGAAGGAGCCCGGCGGCAAGCCCAAGAGCTTCAGCCCCGCGGCGGTCGATTTGCTCCGCCGCTACGGCTTTCCCGGAAACGTGCGCGAGCTTCGGAATCTCGTGGAGCGCCTCTGGATCATGACGCGTGGATCGAGCATCGGTCCCGAGCAGATTACACAGGTCCTCCCCCCATCGGACCGAGCGGAGGCGCGGTCGGCGAGGCTGGGAGATGCGGTGCGGGAGTTCGAGCGGAAGCAGATCGAGGATGCCTTGCTCGACGCCGGAGGGAGCATGACGAAGGCCGCGCAGAGCCTCGGCCTCGAGCGAAGCCACCTCTACAAGAAAATGAAGAAGCTCGGATGCCGTCCCGAGAGCTTCAGCCCCTGAGGCCGCGACGCCCGGGCCACATCATCGCGCGATCACCCCCTGAGCCAGGAGCTCGGGGACGATCAGCTTCGCGATCTGTCGGTTCACGTCGCTGGCCGACTTGGGATTGACGGATTCCGTGGTGCCGCTCCAGACGAGGCGCCATTCGCCCCGCGTGCTCCACACGTCCACGCGGTGGCGGACGATCTGGTCGGTCTCGACGTAGCCTGGCTCGTACACCTCGCGCCAGTACGTGTAGTAGTTGAGCGACCAGCGGCTCCGGACCCAGACCGGCTCCAGGCGCGTGTACCCCGGGACGTACGTGGTCTGCGTCTGGGTGCCTTGCCGGTGCGTGCAGAGCACGCCGTCGTAGCCCCGCTCGCGAACGAAGTCCTCGATCTGAAGCGTATCGGGAGCACCATCCGGGAAACGGTCGTAGGACGGAGTGGCGGTGACGCCGCGCTTCTCCAGCTCCGCGACGAATCCATCCTCCCAGATCCGGCGCGAGAGTGGGTCTTTCACGACCGAGACGACCAGCATTTTGCGAATCGGATTCGACGGCGCGGTGGGATCCTTCCACATCTCGACGAGCTGGGTCCCGCCGGTGCATCCGCCCAGTATCGAGGCGGCGATGCAGCCGGCCAGGAGAAGGAGCGAACGCTTGGAGCGAAGAGGATGCGGGCCGGGACGGCACGGGGGGCGGGAACGGCGGACGCAGGAGAACACGGTACCCCTCCCTGGAGCGGAAACTTCGGGCAGCATCGAAGGCTGCAGCCTAAAACGCTAGCAACCCCCGGGAGAGGTGTCAAACCTACAGGCTGCGGGTGGCCTGCTTCCGGTTGAGCTGCAGCACGCGCACGTCGGGATCCACCACGACCTTGTCCGGCGAGAAGGCGCAGTGGATCGTGAGCGCTTTCGATTCTCCCGCCCCCAGCACGACGGCTTCCCGGGCCTCGCGGTAGGACGGTTTCTCCTTGGTCCAACGCTCACCCGAGGTCGCGGCGATCTCAACCGGCATGCGACCGGTGCCCGTGTTCTTCACGGTGAGGGTCACGTCGTAGCCCTGGCCCCGCTTCTCCTTCTTCGCACCGACCACCCGGTACTCCGGCATCGCCCGATCCTCGAACCACTCCTTCACGAACGAGTCGTACGCGACCGGGTCCGAGGCGTAGGGGCGCATGGAGGCAACGAAGTCTTGTAACGCCGGATGGTCGCGGCTCTCGCTCCACGTACGGATGAAGTGCTGCAGGCCCGCCAGGGCGCGGTCGTGTCCCATGAAGTCGTAGAGCATCCAGAACACCCAGCCGCCGCGGTCGTACATCACGGTCTCGTCCGACTCGCGCTTTCCGTCGATGTCGTACATGGGGCGCTCGTCGTCCACGCGCCGGCGGTCGCCATAGCGGGATTCGATTCCCTTCGCGAACTCCATGCGCCCCCGCGGGCCCTTCACCTTCTCGAAGAGGAGCAGCGTCGAGAAGTGCGCCATGCCCTCGCTCAGGAAGTCCCCGTTGGGGCCATTCGCGGGGGTCAGGATGTTCCCCCACCATTGATGGGCCGCCTCGTGGGCCGTGACCAGGAACGTGGCATTGGTCTTGGCGTCGTTCTTGGTCAGGAATCCGATGTTCTCCGAAAACGTGATGTTCGTCCCGAAGCCTTGGGCGTAGCCGGCGAGCGCCGGGAACTCGGAGAGCTTGAGCTCGCGCCAGGGATACGGAAGGAACCACTCCGAGTACCAGCGCCGCGCCGCGTCGAGCGTCGAGGACATTTCCTCGATGTTGTAGGGATGCGCGGCGCTGTAGAAGATCGTCGTCCCGTGGCCCTGCTTCGTCTTCCACTTACCACAGACGATGTTCAGGATCTTGATCGGGTGATCGGTCTCCCAGACCTGGGTGCGCCGGCCATCCTTCACGGTGTTGCTCGTGCAGACGCCCGGTCCGTTGAGCGTGTAGTCGGCGGGGCCCGTGATGGAAACCCGCGCCGGGAACCACGCGGTCGCGCCGTAGCCCGCGCGCGTGATCCCCTTCCAGTAATCGCGCGGATACTTGCGCGCCTCCGTCTTGTTGTCCTTCGTCTCCCCCACGCCTTCCATGAAGCCGAGCACCGGGAGGAAGCTCGGCTGGAAGCCGGTGAGCACGACGCCCGAAGGCAGGACGAACTCGTCCGTGTTCGCGCCATTCTTGGTGACTCCCTTGGGAAGGAAGCCGTCCCATTTCCAGCCGATCACGACGCTGTCCCCCCTCGCGAGCGGCCGCGCGGGAGTGAAGACGTAGAGGTGCTTCCGGTCCTCCGGTTGGTACGCCTTCCCGTCCATCGTCCACTCGAGGTGGTTCCAGTCGAGCCCGCCCGTGAGTGGAATCTGCGTGAGCGTGGAGTCGAGCCCGTTCACGAGGGTGAAGGTTCCGGCGCTCGAGAGCCCATGACGCCTGGGATCCACCTTCACCGCGACGTCCACGCGCGCGATGTCCGGCAGCGGGGCGTCGAGCCAGGTCTTGAGATTCTTGGCCCAGTAATCCTTCGTCTCCTTCTTGAAGGCGCCTCCGTCGAGGCCATTCGTGACCTGGAAGATGAGGACGGTCCAGGCCGCGACCGGCACCAGCGCGAAGCCCGCGAGTTTGAGCGCCGTCCCGCCGAGGCGGCGGGGCGCCAGTCGATGAATGGTGCGGACGGCGTCCGCGCTCCTACGGTCGAAGAACTTCACGGCCAGCGCCACGAAGAACACCGCACCGCCCAGCACCATGAGCCGATTCACGACGAGCGCCAGGCGGTCGGTCTCGAAGAACCCCAGATCGCTCCAGCGCAGCGCGCGTCCCCAGAGCGGCCAGTTGCCGGCCCAGCTGATCTCGCCGGTGAGGGTCCGGAAGCCCGTGTAGATGAGCACGCCGAGCGCGATCGCGTACGCGGCGTACCGGTTCCCCACGGCGGCGTAGATCGCGGTGACGAACGCGGTCCAGAACAGGAACGTGGGAATGAGGAGCAGCCCCCAGATCAACACATAAGGCTCGAGCGAGAACGGCACCGTATGCTGCACGAGCAGCGCGATCGCGCTCGCGACGAGGGATGCCGCCAGCACCACGAGGGCGACCAGGCTGTTCGCGACCGCCTTCCCCGCGAGGAACGCGCCGGTGCGGCACGGAGTCGCATAGAGGATCTGCGAGAGCTTCGTCGTTCGCTCCCGCTCCAGGGACTCCACCGTGTAGAAGAGAAGCAGGAGCAGGACGAGGAGGATCGTCTGGTTGGCGATCGCCACCGCGCTCGTGCCGGGGGTAAGCAAGACGGGAGTGTCGAAGGCGCCCACCGCGAGGAGCGAGTTGCCCAGCACCTGGACGAGAATGAGCGGGATGAAAATGTAGAGGCCGGGCTGACGCGCCAGCTCCCGCAGCTCCGTGCGCGCGACCGTCGCGACGCAGGAGAGGAACCCGGGCTGGCGTCCGGTCATGCCGAGACCGGCCAGGGCCGGGCCGTGCGCAGGCTCCGACGCGATCGGACCGGCGGCCGGCTCACCGGCGCGCGCCTTCGTCTGACGCTTGGAGATCACGACGCCGCG
This sequence comes from Candidatus Dormiibacterota bacterium, assembly GCA_035635575.1. Taxonomy (GTDB): domain Bacteria; phylum Eisenbacteria; class RBG-16-71-46; order SZUA-252; family SZUA-252; genus WS-7. Next base: position 11,455 of record DASQAV010000117.1, read on the forward strand.
CAGGGACCGGGCCACCGCCCGCTCCGTGAGCAGCACGCCGCCGAAGCCCAGCAAGAGGAGCCACGCGCGGTTCAGCCAGAAGAGCGCGTCGTAAGGCACAGGACTCTTGTTGTAGTACTCCACGCCGCGATCCACTTTCAGCAGGCTCTCGTTGAGCCACCGATACCCTGATGGCTCCACGACTTGAAACAGTTTGTTCACGCGCAAGTCGAGCCACGAGGGGGACCAGGTCCAGAGGAAGAATCCGCAGACCAGGAGTGTCGCGACCGGGAGCACGAAGACCATCACCGCGTTTCTCGTCCGCTCGCCGACGTACATCGAGAGCCCCACGAAGAAGACGAGGAACGGAAGCCCGATCGTCAGAACCGGCATGAGGTAGCTCCGGAGCAGAAACGGACCGCGGATGTCCTGTGCCGAGGGATTGGGGACGACGTGGTTGAAGAATGCGTTCACCGCCACCTGGAACAACATCGCTACGACGAACCCGCCGGTCACCGCGAGAAAGCGGCCCCACACGTACTCGCCCGGCGTGAGCGGCGTGGAATGAAGGAGCACGTCCACCTGGGACTCGTGATCTCGTATCAGCATGAGTCCCGCCGCCGTGGCGATGAAGAAGGCGTAATAGAGCAGGATGATGAAGGTCATCATCTGGGTCTGCGCGAACTCGGAAGTGATCCAGGCTTTGGTCCCACCGACCGAGCTGTCTCCGGAGGAGATCGACATCTTGCCGCTCGAGAGACCCCACGCGCTCAGGATGAGGATCAGCACGAGGAAGAAGAAGAGCGGACGGCGGAAGGTGTGCTTGAACTCGACGCCGAAGGAAGCGGCGAGACGGCGGAAGCTCATGACGGGGTCCCGGCCTCCGCGGACGCCGAGGCAAGTGCAGCGTCGGCGCTGTCCAGCGGCGAGGCCGGCGAAGCCCCGCGTCTTCCGCGCGCGGGAAGGGCGCCGAGGCGCATGAGAACCAGGTAGGCATCCTCGAGGGTGACCGGCACCGGAACGAATCCATCGGGAGGCGTTGACGTGGGATCGTAGATTCTCGCCCGATCCTTCCCCTCGACCAGGATCGCCTGCGTGACGATGCGCTCGGCGCGAAGGCGCGGAAGCTCCTCGACGCTCACGGTGCCCTCGTAGATGTGTCCCGCGATCGACGCGCGCGCCTCGCTGGGCGAGGTCACGGTCACGAGCCTCCCCGCGCGGATCACGGCGAAGCGCGGACAGAGCACCGCGACGTCTTCCACGATATGGGTGGAGAGAAGCACGATCCGATCCACGGCCAGCTCCGAGAGGAGCCGATAGAAGCGAAGACGCTCCTCGGGATCCAGCCCCGCGGTCGGCTCGTCCACGATGATGAGACGTGGATTCCCCGCGAGGGCCTGCGCGATGCCCAGCCGCTGGCGCATCCCGCCGGAATAGCCCTTCAGGGAGCGCTTGGCGGCGAAGGTGAGGTTCACGCGCTCGAGGAGCTCCGCCACGAGCCGCTTGCGACCCTGGGGCGCGTGCACGCCCTTCAGGATCAACATATGATCGAGCATCGTCTCGCCGTTCAAGTGTGGGTAGAAGCCGAACTCCTGAGGCAGATAGCCGAGGCGCGGCCAGAGCGCATCCGGGCTCTCGAGGATGTTCTCGCCGTCGAGCGTGGCGGTGCCGGACGTGGGCTCGAGGAGTCCCGCCAGGATCTTCATGAAGGTGGATTTCCCTGCCCCATTGGCGCCGAGCAGGCCGAACATGCCGGATGGGACGTCCAGGTCGATGCCGTTCAGGGCCGTCACCGGCCCTGGATAGACTTTCACGAGACCGCGCGTTTCGAGCATGGGCTCCTCCTCAGAAACACGTACGCGCGGCGACGGCGCGGGGTTTCAGGTCGGATGGAATTGTGGGAAAGAACCCCTACCCTAGCAGTCCCGAGCCTCGATCGCCATGGCGGATCGCGGGCCCTTGCGCCTCGGGGAAATCAGGACTAGTCTGCGTTTTTCCCGTTCGCCCTCTCGTTTCTTGGAGGCCTCCCTTGCGCATCGGCACGCCCCTCTCTCCCAGCGCCACCAAGGTCATGCTCCTCGGCGCCGGAGAGCTGGGCAAAGAGGTCATCATCGCCCTGCAGCGCCTCGGCGCCGAGGTGATCGCCGTGGACCGCTACCCGCACGCCCCCGGGCACCATCTGGCGCACCGGTGGCACGTCGTGGACATGACCGATCCCTCAGCGCTCCGCGCGGTCGTGGAGCTGGAGCGGCCGCATCTCGTCGTGCCCGAGATCGAGGCCATCGCGACCGACGAGCTCCAGCGGATCGAGCAGGACCGCCTGGCGCGCGTGATCCCCACGGCCAGAGCCACGCAGCTCACGATGAACCGCGAGGGGATCCGGCGCCTCGTGGCCGAGGAACTGGGGCTCCCCACCTCGCGCTATGCCTTCGCGGAGAGCGCGGAGGAGGTCCTGCGCGCCGCGGTTCACGTGGGCTACCCCTGCGTCATGAAGCCCACGATGTCCTCCTCGGGAAAGGGGCAGTCCGTGCTCCAGGGCCGGGAGGACGTCGCGAGCGCGTGGGAGTATGCGATGAGCGCGGGGCGCGTGCGCCGCGCGCGCGTCATCGTGGAAGAGCGGATCCGATTCGACTACGAGATCACGCTTCTCACGGTGCGCTCGGGGCCCGAGGACGGCGAGGCGCAGACAGTCTTCTGCGAGCCGGTGGGCCACGTGCAGGTGAAGGGAGACTACGTCGAGAGCTGGCAGCCGCAGCCGATGAGCGACGTCGCGCTGGCGAGGGCGCGCGACATCGCCAAGCGCGTCACCGACAGCCTTGGCGGGCGCGGCATCTTCGGCGTCGAGCTCTTCGTCCAGGAGGACCGGGTCTGGTTCAGCGAGGTGAGCCCGCGTCCCCACGACACCGGAATGGTCACCATGGTCACGCAGGCGCAGAGCGAGTTCGAGCTCCACGCGCGGGCGATCCTGGGCCTGCCGGTGAGCACGGAGCTTCTCTCCCCGGGAGCGAGCGCGGTCATCTACGGCGGCGTGGACGCGAAGGGGATCGCCTACGAGGGTCTGGACGAGGCCCTTCGCGTTCCACGGACCGAGGTCCGCCTCTTCGGGAAGCCGGAGGCGTTCGTGCGAAGGCGCATGGGGGTCGCGCTGGCGTACGGACCGGACGTCGCCGAGGCGAGGCAGCGCGCGAAGCGATGCGCCGGTCTCGTGCGCCCCGTCAGGCTCGATCCCGTGCCCGACCCGGTCGCCCCATGAAGGGCAGGAGCGCGATCGAGAGAAGCGCCGGTATATAATCGCAGGGATCCCAATCCAAACCTTATCGAGGCTCCACCGTCATGCCCTTGCAAGAATTCCATCCTTCCGTCCGCCGCTGGTTCCTGGAGCGGATCGGGAAGCCCTCGCCGCCGCAGCGCGATGGCTGGCCGAGCATTCGATCCGGCGCGCATACGCTGATCGCGGCCCCGACCGGCACCGGCAAAACGCTCGCCGCGTTTCTGTGGGCCATCGACGGGCTTGTGCGACAGGGAGAGGACCTGCGCGACGAAACACAGGTGCTGTACGTGTCTCCGCTGAAGGCGCTCGGGAACGACGTCCAGAAGAACCTCCAGGGCCCGCTGGCGGAGCTCAGCGAGCGCGATCCCAAGCTCGCGAAGGTGCGTGTGCTCGTACGGACCGGAGATACCCCCTCGAGCCAGCGAGCCTCGATGGGCAAGCGTCCTCCGCACATCCTGGTCACGACGCCCGAGTCGCTCTACATCCTGCTCACGAGCCAGGGCGGCCGAAAGATGCTCCAGACGGTGCGGACGGTGATCGTGGACGAGATCCATGCGGTCGCGGGAAACAAGCGCGGCCCGCATCTCTGCCTCTCGCTGGAGCGGCTGCAAGAGCTCGTCCAGGGCCCCCTCCAGCGCATCGGCCTCTCGGCAACGCAGAAGCCGGTCGAGGAGATCGCCCACCTCCTCGTCGGCGCGGGGCGCGAGTGCGCCGTCGTGGACATCGGCCACCGCCGCGACCTCGACATCGCGGTCGAGCTCCCGGACTCCCCGCTGAGCACCGTCTGCTCCCACGAGACGTGGGAGGAGATCACCCGGAAGATGGCGGAGCTGATCGGGGCCCACCGGACCACCCTGGTGTTCGTGAACACGCGCAAGCTGGCGGAGCGCATCGCGGCCCGGCTGACCACGGCGCTCGGCGAGGCGCAGGTCACGAGCCATCACGGCAGCCTCGCCCGCGAGCGGCGCCTCGACGCCGAGCGCCGGCTCAAGGAGGGCTCGCTCCGCGCCCTGGTCGCCACGGCATCGCTGGAGCTGGGGATCGACATCGGCGACGTGGATCTGGTGATCCAGGTGGGAGTGCCCTACTCGATCTCGGTTCTGCTGCAGCGCGTGGGCCGGAGCGGCCACGCCCTCACGCGCACGCCGAAGGGGCGGATCTTCCCGCTCACCCAGGACGAGCTGGTCACCGCGGCCGCGCTCCTGGATTCGGTTCGCCACGGGGTGCTGGACCGCACGCTCTCCCCCGGGCGGCCGCTCGACATCCTCGCCCAGCACATCGTGGCCGCGTGCGTTCCGGAGACCTGGGAAGAGGAGCGCCTCTTCGAGGTGTTCCGCCGCGCGTGGAGCTATCGCGACCTCCCGCGCGAGGAATTCGACGACGTGGTCCGGCTGCACACGGAGGGACGCCTGGCGCTGCTCCACCGCGACGGCGTTCACGGCCGTTTACGTGGGACTCGCCGCGCTTCCATCACGGCGCTCACCTCCGGGGGCGCGATCGCGGACACCGGCCAGTACCGGGTCGTGATCGAGCCGGAGGGCACCCAGGTCGGATCGCTGGACGAGGACTTCGCGGTGGAGGCGAACGGGGGCGACATCTTCCAGCTCGGGAACGCCTCCTGGCGGATTCTCCGAGTCGAGCCCGGTGTCGTGCGCGTCGCGGACGCCCAGGGCGCGCCTCCCACGATTCCCTTCTGGCTCGGGGAGGCGCCCGCGCGCACCCGCGAGCTGGCGGACGCGGTGGGCCGCGTGCGCGAAGCGGGACGCGACCCCGAGCGCATGGAGCGCGAGCTGGGATTCTCTCCGGCGGCGGCCTCGGAGCTGGCGGAGTTCCTGAACGAAGGAGCCCTGGGGCTCGGCGCCATCCCCACGCCGACGTGCGTGGTGCTCGAGCGCTTCTTCGACGAATCGGGCGGCATGCAGCTCGTCGTGCACGCGCCCTTTGGAGGGCGCATCAACCGCGCGTGGGGGCTGGCGCTCCGGAAGCGCTTCTGCCGGGGATTCGGCTTCGAGCTCCAGGCGGCCGCCAACGACGAGGCCATCGTTCTCTCGCTCGGCCCGCAGCACAGCTTCCCGCTCGAGGAAGTGTTCCAGTATCTCCATCCCGACGTGGCGCGCGATCTCCTGGTCCAGGCGCTCCTCGACGCGCCGATGTTCGGCACGCGATGGAGGTGGAACCTGTCCCGCTCGCTCCTGATCTCGCGCACGCAGGGCGGAGGGAAACGAGTGCCCACGCCGCTCTTGAGAATGCGGGCCGAGGACGCGCTGGTGAAGGCGTTCCCTCAGGCTCTCGCTTGTCCCGAGACCTTGCCGCCGGGAGATCAGCCCATCCCCTGGGAGCACCCCATGGTGCGGCAGACCATCGAGGACTGCTTGAACGAAGCGATGGATGTCGATGGCTTTCTTGATGTTCTGCGCGGACTCCGTGACGGCACCATACGCAAGGTGGCGATCGACACGCGGGAGCCCTCGGCCTTCGCGCGCGGGATCCTGAACGTCATGCCCTACGGATTCCTCGATGATGCGCCTCTCGAGGAACGGCGGACGCAGGCGGTTCTGGCGCGCCATCGAATCGATCCCGAGATCGCCGACACGCTCGGCGCCCTGGATCCCGAAGCGGTGGCGCGCGTGCGCGAGCAGGCCTGGCCGGATCCCCAAAACGTGGAGGAGGTGCACGAGGCGCTGCTCTGGATGGGATACGTCACGCAGGAGGAAGCCGCGGCCTCGGAGTGGCTGCCGTGGCTCACGGAGCTTCACGCCTCGGGCCGCGTGCTCGAGGACGTGGATCCGCGAGGCGCGACCCGCTGGCGCGCCGTCGAAGCATCCCGGAATCCCAAGTCGGTCCTGCGCGGCAGGCTCGAGGCGCTCGGACCCGTCGTGGTGAGCGATGCGCCGGAGGACACGCCCGCGGTGCCGCGATCGGAGCGCCAGCACCTGCTCGAGCTCGAGGGCGAAGGGGTCGTGCTCCGCTGCCGCCTCGGCGGCAGGCAGGCCTGGTGCGACCGGAGACTTCTCGCGCGCATTCACCGGGACACCCTCGACCGGCTGCGCCAGGAGATCCAGCCGGTCACGGCCGCGGAGTTCTGGCGCTTCCTCGCCTGCTGGCAGCACGCGGACGAGAGCTACCTGCTCGAGGGACCGAGCGGCGTGATCGAGGTCGCCCGTCAGCTCGCGGGGTTCGAGGTCGCGGCCGCGGCCTGGGAGTCGAGCATCCTGCCCGCGCGCGTTCGCGGCTACCGGCAGGAGTGGCTGGACCAGGTGACGCTCTCGGGTGAGCTGGTCTGGGGGCGCCTCTGGGGAGGCGGGAACACGCCGATCCGGTCCACACCGGTCTGTCTTCTCCCGCGCGAGGATCTGGACGCCTGGCTCTCGCTCGCGGCGCCGGTGGGTGTGGCCGAGACGGAATCCAACGGAAATGGGACGGGATCGCTTCCCAGCTACGCCTCGATCCTCCTCGATCTCCTTCTTCGGCGCGGGGCTTCCTTCACGCAGGAGCTTCAGCGCGAGTCGGGACTCCTCCCCTCGCACGTGGAGATGGGGCTCGCGCAGCTCATCGGCCGCGGAATCGTGACGTGCGACTCGTATAGCGGACTGAGGCGCCTGATCACGCCGCCCAGCCGGCGCCGGGGCGTGATGAAGCGCGCGCCGTTCGCGCCGGCAGGACGCTGGACGCGGTTCCGGATTCCCCGGCCGGAGGGCGCGCCGGGAGTCATGGACGCTTCCGGGCCCGGCGGTCTGGTGGAGTTCACGGCGCGTCGGCTTCTCGCCCGGTACGGAATCGTGTTCCGGCGGGTGCTGGATCGCGAGCGGCTTCCGATCCCCTGGAGGGATCTGGTGCGGGTCTACCGGCTGTGGGAGCTTCGCGGAGAGGTGCGGGGCGGTCGCTTCGTGCAGCGGTTCGCCGGAGAGCAATATGCGCTGCCGGAGGCGGTGGAGCTGACACGGCGGCTGCGCCGGTCCAAGAGCGCCGCGGGCCGTGGGCTCAACCTCAGCGCCGCCGATCCCCTGAACCTCGAGGGCATCCTCACGCCGGAGCCGCGGGTTCCCTCACAGGCCCGCCGCCGCGTGCTCGTCGCGTAAGCCAGGGTGCGGGGTTGCTACGTGCCGGCCTGGGCGACTCTCCCCGCGCAGATCTGGAGCACCTCCGTCAGCTGCTCCGACGTGACCGGCTTCACGATGTGCCCGTCGAATCCCACTTCCGCCGTGCGCTTCTTGTCATCCGGCTGGCCGTACCCCGTCATCGCGAACAATAATATTGCCCGGGTCCGCTCGTCGGCACGCAGGCGCCGCGCAACCTCCAGCCCGTCGAAGCCTGGAAGCCCCAGGTCCACGAGCGCCAGGTCAGGCAGGCTGGCCGAGGCCTTCTCCACGGCCTCGGGACCGCTGACCGCGTCCTGAACCTCGTGGCCGGCCAGGTCGAGGAAGGTCCGGAGCATCTCGCGCGCGTCCGCGTTGTCGTCCACGACCAGCACGCGGAGGGCGCTGGGCAGATTGCGAGGCTGCGCTTTCTCGGAGATCTTGAGCGGAGACGCCATCAGGCGAGGAAGACGAACGACGAACGTGCTTCCCTGGCCGACGCCCGCGCTCGTCGCCTCGACCGAGCCGCCCATGAGCTGGGCGAGCTTCCGCACGAGCGCCAGGCCGATCCCGAGCCCCCCTTGCGCCCGGTCCAGCGCCTGACGCCCCTGCACGAAGACCTCGAAGAGGCGCGGAAGCAGGTCCGGTGCGATTCCGATCCCGTTGTCGCCTACACGGATCACCGCCTGGGAGCCCTCCGGCTTCACGTGCAGCGAGATCTTCCCGCCGGGGTCCGTGTACTTCACGGCGTTGACCAGGAGATTCGTGATGATCTGGTCGGTCCGTGCCACGTCCGCGTCGACCATCACGGGATCGGCCTTGAAGTTCAGGATGTGTCCGTTCATGCGGCCGGAAGCCTTCAGCGCCTCCACCGACTTGGCCGCGAGGTCGGCGAGATCGAACGGCTCGAGGGTGAGCTGGACGCGGCCGGTGGTCACGCGCGAGACCTCGAGGAGATCGTCCAGCATGCGCGAGAGCTGGAAGGACTGCCGCGCGATCACGCTGCCCGCGCGCTCGACCTTGTCGGACGACGCCGTGCCCAGCTGCAAGACCTGGGCGGCGGAGGTGATCGCTCCGAGGGGATTCCGGAGCTCGTGCGAGAGCATCGCGAGGAACTCGTCCTTGCGCCGGTCCTTCTCTTGAAGCTCTCGGTAGAGCTTGCGGTTTTCGATGACGCTGGCGGTGCGGCTCGCGATGATCTCCATCAGCTCCATGTCGGCGTTCGTGTAGTGCCGCAGACTGGACATGGCGAGGGCGCCGTAGATCCCCGAGCGCCCGGAAAGCGGAAGGGCGATGCCGGTCACGCCTCCCGAGCTCTCGCGGATCTTCTCGATCCTTCCGTTGGCCAGCACCTTCGAGACCGCGTCGGCGAGTTCGGGGGGCGGCACGCCCGGCAGTCTGCCGGTCGGATCGGGCGCCATTCCGGCCCGGAACCAGGTGGAGTTGCCGGGGCTGTCGTGGGTCGCGCTGAGGACGATTCCGGCTTCGTCGGCCAGGAGCGGGACGAAGAGTGCCAGAAGCTCCTTCTCGAAGGGGGAGCCGTCCACGGCGCGGGTCAGCACGCCGCCGATCTCCACCAGCACCCGGAGCCTGCTGCTCTGCTCCTCGGCCGCGGCCCGCGCCGCCTGCTCGCGGGTGAGCGCCACCCGCTGCTCCGCCTCGCGCCGCACCTGCTCCTTCGCGCGCGAGAGCGCGACGAACACCCCCACCTTGGTCCGCAGCACGTCCGGAGCAAAGGGGCAGATCAGGTAGTCGACCGCGCCGACCGAATAGCCCCGCGCGGCCTGGACCTCATCCGCGTTCGCCGTGAGGAAGATGAGCGGCGTGTGCTCGTTCCGCTTCCGCTGCCGGATGAGGGAGGCGGTCTCGAACCCGTCCATCTCCGGCATGTTCACGTCCAGGAGGATGACGGCCGCCTCGTTCTCCAACAGAAACTTCAGCGCCTCCCGGCCCGATCCGACCGAGACGACACGCTCCCCCATATCGGCGAGCGCCGCCTCGACCGTCAGCCGCTGGGTCGGCAGGTCGTCGACGACGAGGATATTGACGGGATCGTTCATGGCGCGGGTCTCAGCGAACCAGCCATGCCCTCAGCATGGCGAGGAGCTCGTCCTGATCCACCGGCTTCGCGAGATAGTCCCACGCCCCCGCTTCGATGCATTTCTCACGGTCTCCCTTCATGGCCTTTGCCGTGACCGCGATGATCGGCAGATCGCGGAATCTCCGGATCTGGCGGATCGCCCGCGTGGTGTCGAGGCCGTCCATCTCGGGCATCATCACGTCCATCAGAACCACGTCGACGTCGGGATTCGATTCCAGAATGGAGATCGCGTCCCGTCCGGTCTCCGCGGAGAGCGTGACCATGTGATGCTGCTCCAGCGTGCTGGTCAGGGCGAAGATGTTCCGGATGTCGTCGTCCACGATGAGCACCTTCCGCCCGCTCAAGGTCTTGTCGCCGTTGTGGAGGTCCAGGATCGTCTGGCGCTGTGTCTCCGTCAGCTCCTCCAGACGCCGGTGCAGCACGAGCGTCGTCACGTCCAGAAGCCGCTCGGGGCTCTGAACCTCACGCACCACCGCGGTCTTCGCGAGACGGCGCACCGTCTCGGCGGCCGCCTCCGAGATCTCCTGCGTTCCGTGGATGAGCACCGGCACCCCGGACATCTTCCCTGCATTGACCAGCTCGTCGATGTTTTCCGCCGACCCGTTGTGGAAGGACGGGTTCAGCACCACGCAATCGGGCGGACGATTCGCGATGTGGCTGATCGCGTCGTCGGGGCCGTCCACCTCCACGACCTTGACCCCGGTCTTCGGCAGGTACCGCCGCAGCTTCTTGCGCCGGTCCGGATCCTCATCGACCAGGAGCAGCTCGCGCTCGTTCCGCTCGACGTAGCGGAACAGGGTGCTCAGGATCTCGTTGAGCCCCTCCCGGGTCTGGATCGGCTTGGTGGCCATCCCGATCGCACCCGCGCGGAGGGCGCGCTCGCGGTCCTCGTCCGTCGTGATGACGTAGACGGGGATGTGACGCGTGGCGGGTGAGTTCTTGAGCCGCTCGAGCACGCGCCACCCGTTGATGTCGGGCAGGGAGATGTCGATCGTGATCGCGTGCGGAACGTACTCGCCCGTGAGGCTCAGTGCCGTGGCGCCGTATCCCGCGATGAGCGCCTTGTACCCATGGTCGTGGGCCACGTCGAGCAGCATCTTGGCGAACGCCTTGTCGTTCTCGAGAATGAGCAAGACCCGGTCGCCCGACGCGATCTGTCCCCGATCGTCTACGGATTCCTCCGCCACGAGCTCCGCGAGCGGCTCCGCCATCGCCACGGCGCCCGGAGTCACCGTGGGGCGAATTCGGGTGTCGGCCGGGGTGTCCGGCGTGGGACGGCGCGCCGCCGGCACGAACTTCGCCGGGAGGTAGAGCGTGAAGAGGCTCCCCTCACCCGGAGAGCTCTCGAGCTGGATCTCCCCTCCAAGCAGCCAGCCCAGCTCGCGGCTGATCGCCAGGCCCAGACCCGTGCCGCCGTACTTCCGGCTCGTGCTTCCGTCCGCCTGCTGGAAGGCCTCGAAGACGATCTGCTGTTTCTCCAGCGGGATCCCGATTCCGGTATCCGAAACCGAGAACGCGACGATTCCCTCCGTCTCCTGCAACGTCGCGTTCTCGAACCGCACGGTGGACGGCGCCGGATAGATCTCCAGCGTGACCCTTCCCTGCCGGGTGAATTTGAACGCGTTCGACAGTAGATTTTTCAGGATCTGCTGCAGGCGCTTCGCGTCCGTCTGGATGGAGCGCTGCAGCTCCGGCGAACGCTTGACCGTGAACTCCAGATTTCTCGACTCGGCGACGTGGTTGAAGGTCCGCTCCACGAATCCGTGCAGATCATCGAAGCGCAGGTCGCTCAGGTCCACGGCCACCGTCCCCGATTCGATCTTCGAGAGATCGAGGATGTCGTTGATCAGGTTCAGGAGGTCGTTCCCCGATGCGTGGATGGTCTTGGCGTACTCCATCTGGCGCGGGTTCAGGTTTCCGGTCGCGTTCTTGGACAGCTGGTCGGAAAGGATCAGGAGGCTGTTGAGCGGCGTCCGGAGCTCGTGCGACATGTTCGCGAGGAACTCGGACTTGTACTTGGACGTGAGCGCCAGCTGGGATGCCTTCTCTTCCAGTGCCTGACGCGCCTGCTCCACCTCGCGATTCTTGTTCTCCACCTCGGCGTTCTGGTGCGCGAGGAGGCGCGCCTTCTCTTGCAGCTCCTGGTTCGTCAGCTGGAGCTCGCCGGCCAGCGACTGCGATTGCTCGAGCAGATCCTCGGTCCGGGAATTGGCCTCGATGGTGTTGATCACGATCCCGATCGTCTCGGTCAGCTGGTCCAGGAAGGCCTGGTGCGTCGGGCTGAACCGCTCGAGCGAGGCGAGCTCGATCACGCCGCGAACCGCTCCCTCGAAGACGACCGGCAGGATGATCACGCTGAGCGGACCCGCCTCTCCCAGCCCCGAGCGGATCCGCCCGTACCGGGCCGGCACCTTCTCGAGCAGGATCTTTCGCTTCTCGCGCGCGCACTGCCCGACCAGGCCGGTCCCCACCGCGAGGCTCTTCATGGCGCTGGTCTTCTCGTCCAGCGCGTAGCCCGCGAGCAGCGTGAGCCGCTCTCCCTTCTCGGGCTGTTCCATGAGATAGAAGGCCGCGCGCTGCGCGTTCACCACCGGCGCCAGCTCCGAAAGGATCAACTTGCCCACCGTGAGGAGGTCCTTCTGTCCCTGGAGCATGCGGCTGAACTTGGCGAGGTTGGTCTTCAGCCAGTCCTGCTCGCTGTTCTTCAGCGTGGTCTCGCGTAGGTTCCGGATCATCTCGTTGGTCGTGTCCTTGAGCACGGCCACTTCGCCGCGCGCCTCGACCTTGATCTCCCGGGTCAGGTCTCCCTTGGTCACGGCGGTCGCCACGTCGGCGATCGCGCGCACCTGCGTCGTGAGGTTCGCCGCGAGCTGATTCACGTTGTCGGTGAGATTCTTCCAGGTTCCCGCCGCGCCCGGTACGCGCGCCTGGCCGCCCAGCTTGCCCTCCACGCCCACCTCGCGCGCCACCGTGGTCACCTGATCGGCGAAGGTGGCGAGCGTATCGATCATCGAGTTGATGGTGTCGGCCAGCTGCGCGATCTCGCCCTTGGCTTCCAGCGTGAGCTTGCGGCGCAGGTCTCCGTTCGCGACCCCCGTCACGACCCGCGCGATGCCTCGCACCTGTCCGGTGAGGTTGGAAGCCATCGAGTTCACGTTGTCGGTGAGGTCTTTCCACACGCCCGAGATGCCCTGCACCTGCGACTGGCCCCCCAGCTTCCCTTCCGTTCCCACCTCGCGCGCCACGCGCGTCACCTCGGCCGCGAAGGAGCTCAGCTGGTCCACCATCCGGTTCACCGTATCTTTCAGCTCGAGGATCTCCCCTTTCACGTCCACGGTGATCTTCCGCGAAAGGTCGCCGTTGGCCACGGCCTTCGTCACGTCGGCGATGTTTCGCACCTGGGCGGTGAGGTTGGACGCCATGAAGTTCACGCTGTCGGTAAGGTCGCGCCACGTGCCGGCCACGCCGTGCACGTCCGCCTGGCCTCCCAGCCGGCCTTCCGTTCCCACCTCGCGCGCCACCCGCGTCACCTCGGCGGCGAAGGAGCGGAGCTGGTCCACCATCCGGTTCACGGTATCTTTCAATTCGAGGATCTCCCCGCGCACGTCCACGGTGATCTTCTTCGAGAGATCGCCGTGCGCCACGGCGGTGGTCACCTCGGCGATGTTCCGCACCTGGTCCGTGAGGTTGGACGCCATGAAGTTCACGCTGTCGGTGAGATCCTTCCAGGTGCCGGCCACGCCCTTCACGTCGGCCTGGCCTCCCAGCTTCCCTTCCGTTCCCACCTCGCGCGCCACGCGGGTCACCTCGGCCGCGAAGGACCGGAGCTGGTCCACCATCCGGTTCACCGTGTCCTTCACCTCGAGGATCTCGCCGCGCACGTCCACGGTGATCTTCTTGGAGAGGTTGCCGTGCGCCACCGCGGTGGTCACCTCGGCGATGTTCCGCACCTGCGCGGTGAGGTTGCTGGCCATGAAGTTCACGCTGTCGGTGAGGTCCTTCCAGGTGCCGGCCACGTCGCGCACGTCCGCCTGGCCGCCCAGCTTCCCTTCCGTTCCCACCTCGCGCGCCACGCGGGTCACCTCGGCCGCGAAGGAGGAGAGCTGGTCCACCATCGTGTTGAACGTGTCCTTCAGCTCGAGAATCTCCCCGCGCACGTTCACCGTGATCTTCTTCGAGAGATCGCCGTTCGCCACCGCGGTGGTCACCTCGGCGATGTTGCGCACCTGGCCCGTGAGGTTTCCGGCCATGGAGTTCACCGAATCGGTGAGGTCCTTCCAGGTTCCGGCCACGTCCGCCACGTCCGCCTGGCCGCCCAGCCGGCCTTCCGTTCCCACCTCGCGCGCCACGCGCGTCACTTCCGAGGCGAAGGAGGAGAGCTGATCCACCATCGTGTTGATCGTGTTCTTCAGCTCGAGGATCTCCCCGCGCACGTCCACGGTGATCTTCTTCGAGAGATCCCCGTTCGCCACGGCGGTGGTCACGTCGGCGATGTTCCGCACCTGGGCCGTGAGGTTTCCGGCCATCGAATTCACGCTGTCGGTGAGGTCGCGCCACGTTCCCGAGACCCCCTCCACGCGAGCCTGTCCCCCCAGCTTCCCCTCCGTTCCCACCTCGCGCGCCACGCGCGTCACTTCCGAGGCGAACGACCGCAGCTGATCCACCATCGTGTTGATGGTGTCCTTGAGCTCGAGCACCTCTCCCTTCACGTCCACCGTGATCTTGCGAGAGAGATCGCCGTTCGCCACGGCGGTGGTGACCTCGGCGATGTTCCGCACCTGGGCCGTGAGGTTTCCGGCCATGAGGTTCACCGACTCGGTCAGGTCCTTCCAGATGCCCGCGACACCCTTCACGCGCGCCTGGCCGCCGAGATTCCCCTCGGTTCCCACCTCGCGCACGACGCGGGTCACCTCGGCCGCGAACGCTCCCAGCTGCTCCACCATGCGATTCACCGTCTTGGCGGTGCGCATGAACTCCCCTTCGAGCGGCCGGTCGTCCATCTCGAGCGACATGGTCTGCGAGAGATCCCCCTTCGCCACCGCGCCGATCACGCGCGCCGCCTCCGAGGTCGGCTGGACCAGGTTTCCGATGAGCGTGTTCACCGCGGTGATCTCATCCGCCCAGGCACCCGTGACCGGCCCGCCAAGCGACGCGCGCTCGTCGATCTTTCCGTGCTGCCCCACCGCCACGCTGACGCGCGCCAGCTCAGCGGCGAGGCGCTCGTTCATCTCGACCAGCTCGTTGAACGTGTCCGCCACCTTCCCGGAGAGCCCCGTCCAGTTCTCTGGCAGCCGCGCGGAAAAGTCGCCTCTCCGCACGGCTTTGAGGACCGGGAGGAGTTTCGAGGCGTCGATCACGGCGTCGCCGTCTTCCAGCTCTCGGGTGGTCAAGGGTGTATCCATGGGTGCGTCTCCGTACGGCAATGGGGAGTTGGAGTAGAGCTCGCGGGCGTGCGGGAGCGAACGAGCGTGGATGCGTGGAAGCACGCAGTCCGCTCGGGGCTGAAGGCGCAGGCCATCACGCGAGGAATTCGAGACACGAAGAGGCTCGGTCTCCTGGGTGATCGGATGAACGAACTGGAACGTGAGTCGTCATGGGCGGCTCTGAGCGAGGAACCCTTCCCGTGGTTCCCAAATCCCCAAGCACAAGACCTCATGAATGGGCTATAGCTTGAATCGCCGTGAAGCGCTCCACCGTGCTCCCTACATGCACCCATAATCCTGTTGTAGCACAAGGCTTAAAGTCAAGTCAGGTCCTGCCGGACAGGCGCAGGCAGCCCCATCGCCCCAAAGAGGAGGATTTCCACCCATGTCAATGCAGCCGCGTCATTTAGCGCCTCAGCCGGGGCGTTTTCCGGGAATCTTTGCGGTCCTAATTTTCCTTATCGGCACAAATGCCCCGGCCTTCGCAGGAGAAAATCCCAAGCAAAAGGAAGGAGCCAAGCCGCAGAAACCCCTGAAGAGCAGCGGGTTCGAGGCGATCGGGCTTCCCCATTACGTCGCGCCCGAAGCCTTCCGGGAGGACCTCGTCATCCAGAACGACGGGAAGACCATCACGATGAAGCGATTCATGGACCACGGCAAGTCGCGGACCGAGATGACCTCGGACGGCCAATCCTTCGTGATGATGGAGATGGGGGACGAGAAGGGAACGACGTACATGGTGATGCCCGATGAAAAAAGGGCCATGAAACAGTCGGCCCAGGGAATGGCCGAGTCGTCCAAGGAGGTCGCGGACGCCACGAAGAAAGCCAAGGAAGCGAAATCCGCTCCGCCGCCGGACATCCAGGCGGAGGACCTGGGAGAGGAAACAATCGACGGACACGTGGTCAAGAAGGTCCGCATGAAGTACGGCAAGGATGCGCAGGAGGTGATGGGCTGGTTCGACAAGCAGACCGGAGCGCCCGTTCGGATGGAGAGCTCGGTGGAGGGAAAGAAGTCCGTCATCGAGTGGAAGAACCGTAAGGTGGAGCCTCAGGCGGCGGAGCTCTTCGCCGTGCCCAAGGACTACGAAGTGACCGACATGGACGAGATGATGAAGAAGATGGGATCCATGGGCGGCGGGGGCATGCCCATGGGCATGGGCGTCGGCTCCATGGCGAAAGGAATGGCGGGCGGAATGGTGCAGGGCATGGGCCAGAACTTCGGCTCGAGCCTGGGCAGCACGCTGGGCGCATCGATCGGAGGGCCGCTGGGCGGGATCGCGGGTCAGTTCATCGGAGGCAAAATCGGCGGCATGATCGGCAAGAAAGCGGCGAACGCCATCAACTGATCGCAGGCTCCGCGCCTACTCCCTGCCACCGCCGAAGCCCGCGAGCAGCGATGGGAGTACGATCAGCAACAAGAAAGCCGAGGTGACGAACCCACCCACCACCGCGATCGCGAGCGGTTTCAGGAGCGCGCTTCCCGCGCCCACGCCCATCGCCAGCGGCGCGAGCGCCGCGACACCCGCAAAGGTGGTCATGAGCACGGGCCGCGCGCGCCGGATCGCCGCCGCTCGCGCCGCCTCGGCGGCGGACAGGCCGCCCTCGAGCGCCTGGCGATGCGCCGCGACCAGGAAGTAGGCGTTCTCCGAGACGATCCCCACCATCATGATGGCGCCGACGAAGCTCGAGATATTGAACGTCGCGCGTCCGAGATGAAGCGCGGCGAAGACGCCCACCAGCGAGGACGCCACCACCAGGAGCACGGCGGCGGACTGCGGCCAGGACTTGAAGGAGACGAGCAGGATCACGCTCACCAGCGCCACCGCGCCGAGCAGAACGCCGGCAAGCCCCCGGAAGCTCGACTGCTGCTCGGCCCATTGCCCCGCGTACTGGATGCTGGCGTTCGGCGGGAGCGCCACGCGCTGCCGCACGCGGCGCTGAATCTCTCCCATCGCCGACCCCAGATCGCGGCCGGAGAGACGCGCCGTGGGTGCGACCATGGTGCGAAGATTGTCGCGCTGGATCTCCGTCTCTCCCGGCGTCGTCGTGATCGACGCCAGGTCCGCCAGACGCACGAGTCCCGATCCGAAGGGAATCGCGATCGACCTCATGACCTCGGCACCGCTCAGGCCGGCGGGTCGCGGGAGCACGAAGCGCACGGGCCAGGAGCGCGCGCCCCGCGCGATCGATCCGACGTCCGTTCCGCCGACCGCGGCGGCCACGTTCTGCGCCAGGTCCTCGGTGGTCTTGCCGGTGCGCGCGGCCGCGGGCCTGGGGGAGATCGTCACGTTCGGGCCGCTCACCACGACGCCATCCTTCACGTCCACGACACCCGGCACGTTCGTCAGAACCTCCGCCACCTCGCGCCCCTTCTGCTCCGCGATCGCGCGGTCCTCGTCGAAGATCCGGACCTCGATGGGCTGCGGGGTGGTGGTCAGGTCCCCGATGACGTCCTCGACCAGCTGCCCGAACTCCACCTCGAGCGCCGGCTGCGTCTCGGCGATCTTCCCTCGCAACTCATCGGCGATCTCCTCCGCGCCGCGCCGGTGCTTGGCTCGGAGGCGGAGCGTGTAGTCGCCGATGTTGGGCTCGGTGATGAAGAATCCCAGCTGGTCGCCGGTGCGCCGCGACCACGCCACGATCTCCGGCATGGCCCCGATCTCCTTCTCCACCTCCTGCAGCATCCGGTCCGTCTCCTGTAACGACGTTCCCGGAGGGGAGATGTAGTCGAGGATCAGCGAGCCTTCGTCCATCTCGGGAAGGAATCCGCTTCCCAGGGTGAGGTAGAGCGGAATCATGACGAGAATGCAGGCGGCGACCGCGATGACTCCCAGCCACCGGCTGTCCGTGGCGCGGTGGAGCGCCCTCCGGAACCACCCCTGCCCTCCGTGTCCCTGCGCGTGGGAGCCGCCGGCGGCGGGGCTCAGGAGCGGGATCAGCGTGAGACAGAGGAGGAGGGAGGCTCCCAGCATGAGCGCCATCGAGAGGGTGAGCACCCGGAAGAAAGCCCCCGTCACGCCCCCCAGCATCACGAACGGCAGAAAGATCGCGAGCGAGCAGAGGCTGGATCCGGTGAGCGTGGGCGCGATCTCCGCCATGGCCTGAGCCCGACCGACGGGGTGCTCCCCCGTCGAGCGCGCGGCGATGTGCTCCACCACGACGATCCCGTCATCGAGCACCAGCCCCACGGCGGCCGCGATTCCTCCGAGGGTCATCATGTTCAGCGACTGTCCCGTCATGGCCAGCCCGAGGATCGTGAGCGCAATGCTCGCCGGAAGGACCGCCGCGCCCGCCAGACCGAGGCGGGCGCTCCGGAGGACGATCATGATCACCAGCACCGCGAGGATCGCCCCGACCAGGAGGCTGTCGCGCACGCTTCCGACGGAGGCGTGGACCAGGTCCGACTGGTCATAGAACGTCTGGATCGTGACACCCCTGGGAAGGCGCGCCCTGTTCTGCTCGAACCACCGGTGCGCCGCGTCGGAGAGCGTGATCGCGCTGGCGGAGGGCTGGCGGAGAAGGTTGATGAGCACCGCTTCCCGCCCATTGGCCCGGTAGCGCTGGAACTCCGGCGCCTCCTCGAGGCTGATGCGCCCCAGCTGGCCCAGCATCACCGGCGGGCCGGAGGGGGCCGGGATCATGAGCGAATCGAGCGACTGGAGGTCGCGGGGCCGCCCGTCGACGAGGCCCAGGTAGAGCTGCGCGTTCGTTTCCAGGAGTCCGACCGACTGGAGCGTGCTCGCCTTCCGCACCCCGTCCGCCACCGAAGCGGGATCCAAGCCTCGGGATTGGAGCGCGATCGGATCCAGGGTGACCCTGGCCTCGAGCCTTCGACCGCCCTGGATGACGACCTCCGCTACGCCGGGGAGGCGCGACAGCTCCTGGCGCAGAACCAGCTCGGCGAAATCGCGCATCTGGGCCAGCGCGACGTGATCGGACGTCATCGAGAATCCGACCACCGGAAAGAGGGTCGGATTCATGAGCCGAACGTCCACCGTCGTCCCGGCCGGCAGATTCGTCCGGGCGGCCTCGATCTGCGCCTGCACCCGCTGCACGGTGAGGTTCAAGTCCGTTCCCCAGCGGGAGTCCAGATTGATCTCGGCCGTGCCGCGGCTCGTCGTCGAGCGGATCTGGGTAACGCCGGGCACGCGGCGGATGGATTCCTCGAGCGTGCGGGTCACGTCGCGCAGCATCACCTCGCTCGGCAGCTCACCCGAGTTCACGATCACCTTGACGCGCGGGAACGTGACTTCCGGAAGGATCGAGGACGGCATGCCGCGCAGGGCCACCGCGGCGAGGACGACCAGCCCCGTGAGGAGGAGTGTCAGGGCGCGACGCTGGGTGTGGACGCCCTCGAACAGCCCTCTCACGGACCCACCGTGACGTGCGTGCTGTCCGGAAGCCCCCGCTGGCCACGGACGACCACCGGAGTTCCGGCGGGAAGCGCGGGCTCGAGCACCTCGTGCCAGCCCTCTTCCCCCGGCCCCAGCCGGACCGTCGTCCAGACCGCGACGCTGTCGGGCAGCACGCGCGCGATGCGCACCTCGCCGGTGAGATCGTCCTGGACCAGCGCCGAGTCGGGAACCAGGACCGCCCGGTGGATGGCGCCCGTCTCGATGGTGGCGTTTCCGAATCGGCCGATCGCGCCGAAGGGGGCGCGCACGCTGGGATCAAGCCAGAAGAGCGCCGTCTGATCCGCCTCGCTCGTCTGCGGCAGCTTCCGTTGCACGGTCGCGGCGACCGTGCCGCCGCCGTCCATGCCGATCTCCGCCCTCTGGCCGGCGTTGACGCGCGCGGCTTCGGGCCGTGGGACGTGCACCTCGAACACCACCGAGCCGACCGGAACGATCGTGAGAAGCTCCCCTCCCTCGACAACCTCGGAGCCGGGCTCCACGGCGCGACGAAGAACGGTGCCGTTCGTGGAAGCCACGATCGGGACGCGGATGAGATCGCGCTCCGCGAGGCGGAGCGCGCGGGCCGCCTCGTCGTGCTCCGGGGGAGAACGGGCCTGGCGGACCAGGATCTCGGCCCCGCGCAGCGCCGCGCGCGACTCGTAGGTGATCAGCGTGCCCAGGGCATCCCCGCGCGTGACGGAATCCCCGGTCCGCGGCCCGAGCGCCTCGACGTAGGCTTTGAACGGCGCCGACACCGTGACCGAGTCGGAGAGGCGCCACTGTCCCGTCCCCTTCATCAGCTCCCGGACGCTCCGCTCCTCCAGCCTTCCGATACCGACGGGCACGGTCGGATGGGTCTCCGCGGAACCGGCATCGCCCCCCTTGCTTCCGCAGCCGGCGAGCGCCAGCGTCCCGGCGAGCGCCGCAACCGCAACCCACTTCATGGGCGGTCCTCTGCGCGGAACTGAGCGCTGCGGCTTTCTTGCAATGCATCCGCGTGCCGCTCCACCGCGTCCTGGTACAGGCGCCGGGCATCGAGAAGATCCAGGAGAAGGATCGCACCCCCGCTGTAGAGGCTCTTGACGCGGAGGAGATTCCGCTCCGCGCCGATGGTGGCTTCGCGCGCCACCACCAGCCGGGTGTACGCCGATCTCCAGCGCGTCAGGATCTCGAGCGCGATCCTCTGCTGCGTGACCCTCTGGCCTCCGCTCTTGAGACCCGCCGCTCGCAGCGCGATCGCCTTGGACTGCGTGGAGAGGCGCGCCGCGCTTCCGCGGATCGGTGCACGTACGTTGATCGTCGCCGAGGCCCCGAGGTCCCTCCGCAGCCGGTCGGCCAGGGTGGCATTGGGATCCTCCGCGAGCAGGTCCGGAGGCACGGTATGCGTGAGGTCGGTTCCGGCGAGCCCCGCGTCCAGCGAAAGGTCCACCGTTGGGGCGGTGGTCCGCTTCGCCTCGAGGATGTCCAGGCGCGCCCGCTCCTCGGCGATCCGGGCGATCCCGATCTCGGGCTGGCGTGACACGCTTGCCATGATCCGAATCGAGTCCTCCGTGTTCGGCGGCCGGTCCGGGAACCCCGACCGAATCTCGAAGGTGGAGTCGGGTTCGAGTCCCATCAGTGCCATGAGGTCGATCTCCCCGGTGCGCTCGTCGAACTCGGTCTTCTCCAGAGCCGCCGCCGCGCTGTTCCGCTCCAGCGCGACGCGCACGGAATCGGTGGTGCTCCGGACTCCCGCCCGCACCGCGCCGCGCATCAGGAGCGCCAGGCGGTCGATCCAGTCGACGGCCTCGATCTGAGCGAATTCGACCTCTCGGAGACGAAGCAGCGTGATGGCGAGGTCCGCGCCCTGGAGCCCCACGTCGCGCCCCTGCATGGCGGCTTCGAGCTTCGCCTGCGCCAGGTCGAGCGCGCTCCGGGCGCGCGCCCGCGCGCGCAGCCCCCCATCCGCCAGGGCCCAGTCCAGCACGACCTTCGCTTCGTATTCGCCGAGGTTGGTGATCGCCGGATCGTAGAAGCCTTTCGGCGCGACGAGCGCCCGCCCCGCCAGGGCGAGATCGGGCCTCCGGTTCCGGGCAACGGCGGAGGATTCCAGTGCCGCGGCCTGGCGGTCCAGCTCGGCGGCCAGGACCGCGGGAGCGCGATGGCGGGCCAGCTCCACGACGGCCTCCACGCTGAGCGTGTCCGCCGTAACCGACGCGCCCATGGCCTCCGGCGCGCGCACGGCAGCGCCGAGACAAAGGACGAAGAGGAGACCCCCGATCCACCTCATTCCATCAATGTTACAGAAACCGGCGACCCCACGTCTCCAAAACGAGGATGGACCAGATCAGCTGGGCCCTGTCATGGGTGCCCGCGCGGTGATCGGTCCAGAGCCTCCGGACCGCGTCCGTGTCCAGGAATCGGGAGACGAAGGGATCCCGCGCGAGGACCCGCCGCTCGAAGATCTGGCCGACGCCGCCTTCGAGCCAGCGGTTGAGGGGCGGAGTGAATCCACGTTTGCGGCGATCGAGAATCGGGGAAGGCACGAGCCCGCGAAGCGTCCGTTTCAGTAGCCGCTTGCCGCGGCCCCAGGCGACCTTGGACGAGGAGGGCATCCGGGCGATGAGCTCGACCAGCGGTTGGTCCAGGAGAGGAACGCGGACTTCGAGGCCGTGCGCCATGCTGGCGCGATCCACCTTGGTGAGGATTCCATCGGCGAGGTAGGTCTTGAAATCGGTGTACTGGAGACGTGACGTCGAATCCCAGCCATCCCGTCTTTCGAAGGTTGCCAGGATCGTGGAGCGCGCATCGTATCCGTCGAGAGCCGACCGGAACGCGTCACGGTACAGGGTCTCTTTCAGCGCGGGACCGCAGATCGACATCTCGGAAGCATAGGCCGCGATCGGCTCCTGCGCGGCGCTCCGGAAGAGCGGCCCGAGCCGGAGCGGCTTGGGAAGCCACTTGCCGGCCGGCGCCATCCTGCCGGCCGCGGCGAGCAAGGTGGACGCCTGCTCCCGGGGCACGAGCCGGCGGATCGCGAGGCGCGTCTCGTTCTCGCGGTAGCGCCGGTACCCTCCAAAGCTCTCGTCGCCTCCGTCCCCCGAAAGACACACCGTGACATGCTTCCGCGTCTTCTCGCAGAGCACGAAGGTGGGAACCGCGGAGGGATCGGCGAAGGGCTCGTCGTAGTGCCATGCCATCCTGTCGAGCAGATCGCCGGTCGGCTCCGCGACCGGAATGTCGTGCCAGCCGGACCCGTAATGCTCCGCGGCCAGCTTGGCGTAGGTACGGTCCTCATCGCGTGTGTCGGGGAAGCTCGCGGTGAACGAGGGAATCGATCCTCCCATGCGCTGCGCCATGAACCCGAGGACGGCGGTCGAATCCATGCCACCGGAGAGCAGAGTCCCCACCGGAACATCCGAGCCGAGCTGCCCCGCCACCGCCTCGCCCAGGGCGCGGCGGAGTGTCGGGACGATCGATTCGGCCGCGCTCGCGTCGGCGGAAAAATCCAGGTCCCAGTACTGCGTCCGGACGAGGCCGCGCTCCGTGACGAAGAGCATGTGCCCTGCTTCGAGCTTGGAGATCCCCTGGAAGATCGTGCGCGGCGACGGGACGTATCCAAACGTGAGGAAATCCTCGACGCCGCGCTCGTCCACACCGCGCGAGACGGAGGGATGACACAGGATTGCCTTGGGCTCCGAGCCGAAGACGAACGTCTCTCCATTCCAGAAATAGTAGAGCGGCTTGATGCCGAGCCGGTCGCGGACCAGCCACAAACGGCGCTCGCGCTGGTCCCAGAGCGCGAAGGCGAACATGCCGCGAAGCCGCGATACGCAGCGCTCCCCCATCGAATGGTAGAGCTGGAGGAGCACTTCGGTGTCGCTCCGGGTGCGGAAGCGGTGTCCTTCCGCGATCAACTCGTCGCGAAGCTCGTTGTGGTTGTAGATCTCGCCGTTCAGAACGAGGACGGTGTGGCCGTCCTCGCTCACGAAGGGCTGCGCGCCCCCCTCCAGATCCACCACCGCGAGCCGGGTGTGCGCGAGTCCGATTCCCTCACGACCGTACGTTCTCTGACCGTCGGGCCCGCGATGGGCCAGCGCCTTGTTCATGCCATGGAGGATGGTCTCGGAATCGGAACGGTGCGGGCCGAAGCCGCAGAAGCCGGCTATGCCGCACATGGGATCACCACCGGAGGGTGATCCCCGGATGGATGAGGAAGGCTGCGTTGTTGTCCAGGCTCAGGCCGATCGAGTAGGCGAGCCCGTCGAGGGAGAGATAGCGCGCGCCCAGGGTGCCCACGATCTCGGCGCCGCCGATTTCGGTCGTGCCCGGGACCCCCGGGGTGGCCGTGCCTTCCCCGGTGCTCTGCGCGGCGGTATGACCGAACACCTCCCCGACCAGCTGCCACCGTTCCTTCCACTGGAATTCCTCGGAAACCGCGAAGTTCTCCATGTTGTTGACCTGCACGCCCGACGGCGCGCCCACGACGGTGTAGCCGAGGTTGACCTGCGTGTCCCAGCGCCCGGAGCGCTTGCCCCCGATGACGTAGACACTGTAGTCGGTCTCCCCGGAGCCGATGCGTAGATTCTTCGCGGTCGGGACCTTGACCTCGCCCGCGAGCGCCAGGCTGGGGGACCCCTTCCTCCCCTCGCGCAGGAGCATCGTGGCCGTCACCTCGACGTCCCCGAAACCGCTCTGCGAGACCGCTCTCGTGTCGTGGATCCGGTTGTACGGGACCGGCTCGACCAGGAGCTCGAGACGGTTCGTGATCCCGTACTCGATGGCGAGCGGCGTGGCGGTTTCCGTACCGTCCCCCGACCTCTGGTGCTCGAACCCTGCTTCGAGCTCGAACCTACCCTTGCCCAACATGTGCGTCGATTCGGTTTCCAGGGGTTGACCCGCCCAGGCCGGCGATCCGATCAGGATCACCGCCGAGCCGACTGCCAGCAGGGTCACAGCGCGTTTCATCATTACCTCCATATGTAGCACGGCGATCCGTCTCATCATCACCTCATTGTTTCGGCACGGGGATTGAATGGAGTCTGAACCATGGGGAGCCGCGCTTCCTACCGCACCCACGCCCGCACTCACGATGGGGAGAGCCAGGTGGGAATGAACAGCTCGAAGCGGGCGCCGCCCAGGGTGGAGGAAGAGACGAGGACGTCCCCTCCATGGGCGCGCGCGACCCGCCGGAGGATCGGGAGCCCGAGACCGAACCCCTCGTGCCCGGCCCGGGCCTCGGCACTCCGGAAAAAGGGATCGAAGACGCGCTCGCGGTCCGCGCTCGCGATTCCGGGTCCGGCATCTTCCACCACGACGGTGCCGCGCCCGGACCCGTTGAACACGCGTACCCGGATGCTCTGGCCCGGAGCGGTGAACTTGAACGCGTTCGAGAGGAGATTCCGGATCGCCGACGCGAGAAGCGTCGCGTGGCCGCGCACCAGGACCTCGTCTTCCGCCGCCACCGCGAAGTCCCCGGCGCGCTTCCGTTCCGCTTCACGGAATTCGCGGTCCAAATCGCGGACCAGATCGCTCAGGTTCACCGGCTGGCCCAGCTCACCCCGCACGCTCGATTCGGGATCCGATCCACGAAGGAGGAGCAGGAGCGCCTCCACGAGATCGGACATGGCGCGCGCCTGCTGCAGGGCGCGGTCCAGGCCGTCGCGGATGTGCGGTGGGATGGAGGGATCCTGGACCGCGTACTCGATCTCGCCGCAGAGCACCGTCAGCGGCGTCCGCAGCTCGTGCGCCGCGTCCTGCGTGAAGTTCCGCTCCGCCCGGAGGATCTCGTTCAAGCGCTCGAGGAGCCGGTCGAACGATCCGGCGAGCACGCTGATCTCCTGGGGATCGGCATCGCTGCTGAAGCGGCGCACCTCGCCGTCCCAGGACGTGTCCTCCGCCTGCGAGGCGATGCGCGACAGGGGGCGCAGGGCGCGGCGCGCGATCACCCGGCTGGACGCGCTGACGACGAGGAGGAGCGGGAGGGCGGTCATCGCGAGCGCCAGGATCATCGCGAGGACCGCGCGCCGCCGCGGCTCGTCGGACATCGAGGCCACGATCGAGCCTCCTCCTTCCAGGGGGAGACGGATTTCGCGCCGGTGCTCGTGGGGCGCTCCCTGTCCGGGGGTCGACAGGATCTCGGCTCCCTTGGCATCGAACACCCGGATGTAGACCCCGATGGGGGCATCCTCCTCGAGCGCCGCTTCCGCCGCCGAGGAGAGATCCGGCGTGTCACGCCGCTCGACCGTGATGCTTCTCGCCATCTGGGTCGCCGAGTCGAGGAGGAACGTCGACTCCTGGCGCTCGAGGGTCCGGCCAGAGATCCAGATGCTGAAGCCCGCGAAGAGGAGGATCAGCCCGAGTGCGAGGAGCTGCTGGATCCGCGCGAGCCGTTGCTCGAGCGAATGAGGAGTCAGGGGGTGACCTCGAAGACGAAGCCCTCGCCGCGAATCGTCCGGATCGCGCACCCCTCTCCGTCACCGCCCAGCTTGCGGCGAAGGCGGCTCAGGATGACGTCGAGACTGTCGGATTCGTGACGCCCGGCCGCGTGCCATACGTTCTCGAGAAGATCCGTACGGCCCACGACTCTTCCCTGCTTCGCGACGAGCGCTTCCAATACGGCCCACTCACGCGCGGTGAGCGGCACCTCCTCGCCGCGGCGGTGGAGCTTTCGCGCGGTGAAATCCATCACGAGAGCTCCGGCCGCGACGCGCGCCGGCGCGGTCAGGCCCTGCCGTCTGGCCAGCGCGCGGATCCTGGCCCGGAGCTCGGCCAGCGCGAACGGCTTCTTCATGTAGTCGTCGGCGCCCGCGTCCAGGCCCTGGATGCGGTCGGCGACGTCGCCGCGCGCCGTGAGACAGAGCACCGGTGTCAGGACCCCTTCCTGGCGCAGCCGCTTGCAGAGGTCGAGCCCGTCGCCATCCGGGAGCATGAGATCGAGGACGATCACGTCGTGGCGCCCGGTCAGCGCCTGGCGCAGTCCGGTCGAGAGCCTCGAGGAGGTCTCCACCGTGATCTGCTCCGAGCGAAGCGCGCGCACCAGGAGATCGCGCGTCGGACCGCTGTCTTCGATGACCAGAACTTTCATGACTGCCGCTTCCCTTCGCGCCGGGTCACGCCCCCTCGGCGAACGCGTGGATCATCCGCGCGACGTGCTTCGCGTGTTTGAGATACAGGTCGATGCGCAGATTCTCGTCCGGCGCGTGCGCGCGCGTATCCGGGTTGCCGAATCCGGCCGTAGCCACGGGAACACCCAGCTCCTGGATGAAGGAATGGTTCGGTCCGGAGCCTCCGACCATGGGCACGATCGTCATCGCCATCCCGTACACCGGGCGCGCGGTCTCCGCGACGAGACGAAGGAACGGGTGGTCGGGATCGGTCCTCCCCGCCGGGTTTCCACCCAGAAAACGAATCTTAACGTCGGCAAAACCCTCCGCGTCGAGATGCGCCCTCAGCTGCCGCTGAACCTGGTCCGGAGTCATGTCGGGAACGAGACGAAAGTCCACCTTGGCGGAAGCCTCCGCCGGGAGCACCGTCTTGCTGCCCGGGCCCTGATACCCGGTGGTAATCCCGCATAGAGTGCAGGTCGGCTCGAACACTTCGGCGATCTTGAGCTCCACTCCCCCCTTCATACCCCGGAGATACTCCTTCACTCCGTACCGTTCGCGGTAGTCCTGGGCCATGTCGGGGGCTTCCGCCATGAGCTCCCGGTCCCGCGCGGTGGGGGGAAGGACCGGGTCGTAGAAGCCGGGGATCCGGATGCGCTCGTCCTTGCCCTTGAGGCTCGCCAGCGCCCAGGTGAGGCGCCAGGCGGCGTTGGGGAAGATCGAGCCTCCGACCCCCGAATGCACGTCGCGGGAGAGGCACTTCACGGAGAGCTCCACGTAGCAGATGCCGCGAAGGCCCGCGTACTGGAGGGGCACCTCGTGATGATCCACGTAGCCGAATTCCCAGAGGCAGGCGTCCCCGCGAAGCCGCTCCCGGTTCTTTCGCACGAAGCCGGGCAGGTGAACGCTCCCGATCTCCTCCTCCCCTTCGATCACGAACTTGATGCGGCACGGAAGACGGCCCGCCTGCTCGAGGAGCGCATCGAGCGCGAGCAGCCGCGCCGTGAGGTGCCCCTTGTCGTCGCTCACGCCGCGGCCAAAGAGGCGTCCGTCACGGCGCGCGGGAGCGAAGGGAGGGCTGGTCCAGAGCTCGAGCGGCTCCGGCGGCTGCACGTCGTAGTGGTTGTAGATGAGGAGCGTCTTCTCGCTCTGGCCTGGGCGCTCGGCGATCACGACCGGGTATCCCTCGGCGGGAACGACCTCCACCGAGAACCCGCGCGCGCGGAGCATCTCGGAGACGAGCCGGGCGCACTCCTCCATGCCGAGGTTCTGGGCCGCGACGCTGGGCTGGGATGCGTAGCGGGTCAGCTCGGCCAGGCTCTCGTCGAGATGGTCTTCCAGGTAGCGGTCGATCGCGGCGAAATCGGCCATGGCGGCAGACATGATACAGCCTGCGCCGGGGTGAGGACACGAAGCTCTCGCCGCAGCTCGAGCTAGAAGTAGGTGGCCGCCGTGAGGGTGAGCCCCGCCAGGGGTGTCGAGTTGTTGAACCGGTCGCGGCGGATCTCGTAGTACCAGCCGAACCGGGTCACGGCCAGGGGCCGCGAGTGGAGATTCAGGGAGGCGGAGAGCCGCATCCGGGAATCCCCCTGCACCGAGCGGTCGAAGTCCACGGCGTCAGCGCGAATTCCGGCCGTCACCGCGGAGCCCCGCCATCCCCCGAACAAGGGATCGAGGAGCGTCCGCACCGCTTCCACCGAGGCGCCCCACTGGTGTTGCGCGAAGAGATCCCGAAGCCCGGGCGGCACGTCGATGGACGCGTACGCGGCCTCCGAGAAGAGCCGGAATCCCGCCCAGGCCGTGCGTCCGTCCGCGACCAGCACGTGCGCCCAGCGCGGGTCGTCGACCCGCACGCCGCCCTCCTGGGTGCGATTGTATTGCCCGCTCTGCGCGGCCAGCCCGAGCTCCTTGCCCCGGGAACGGACCGCCACGCGCCAGGCAACCGCGGGCATTCCGTTCTTGTCGCCGTAGTTGTTCCGCCCGCTGGGAATCCGCGTGCCGCCCGGGGACTCGGTGATGATTCCATCGTCGTACCCGGTGACCAGGTCCACCTCCCAGAGAAGCTGCGAGGCCGGTCCCGCGCGGGCGAGGTTGCGAACGCCCGCGCCCAGCTGCGCATGAGGCACACCGATCAGCTGCGTCGCCACGAGGGAGCGCTCCGCGAAGTCGTATCCCGGGGCGTCGTGATCGAGATTGGTGCTCCCCAGAGGGACGAGGAAGATGCCCGCGTGCGCCTGCGTGAATCGGCGGACCCGGAAGGCTCCCTCCATTCGCTCCATGACGAAATGATCGACCGCTCGATCCCAGGAGCCCGCCAGGCCGAGGTCGATCCGCGGAGACACGCGCGCGAAGACGAATCCGTTCACGCGGCCGACCGAGAACCAGTCGGGGTTGGACACGCCGGCCTCGCGGTCCTCGGCGAAGCGCAGCTCCCCGTGCCCGCCGAACGCCAGCCCCTCGAGGGTGCCGTGGTACGGCGAGGTCAGGGACGGTTCCGTCGCACCGGGTCTGGGGAGCGCCGCGCCGAGGACGCAGGATGGCGCACCCGCTGCGAGCAGCGCCGCCAGAACCGCGGCCCCGAAAGCCCCGGCGCGCATCACCGGGACTCCACGAAGTCCACGAGCGCTGCCTGGTCGGAGGCCGGCATGGCCAGGTACGCGTCGTGCGCCGCGGTGGCCTCGCCGCCGTGGAGACGAATCGCCTGGTCGACGCTCCGCGCGCGGCCGTCGTGAAGGAGGAAGAGCTGCCCGTTCAGGAATTCGCGCGCCACGCGGAGCCCCCAGAGCGGAGCCGTGCGCCATTCCCGCCCGTCCGCGCTCCCATCCGGACGGTTGTCGGCGAGCGCGTCTCCCAGGTCGTGCAGGAGGAGGTCGGAGTAGAGCGTCACGTCGCGATTGGCCAGGGTCTCGATCTCGTGCGTTCCCGTGTGGAGCGTGGGCACGTGGCACCGGGAGCACTGGGTAGAACTGAAGAGCGTCGCCCCGCGCGTGCGGGAAGCGCTCGCCGCGCCGGGCTCGGGGGGTGCCAGCATCCTCATGTACTGCATCACCACCTCCACCTCGCGATCGCTCAGCTCGGGATCCTGGGCCGGATCGCTCGCCGGATGCGCCGCGAGGGGATTCGAATTCTCGGTGGGCCGATACGAGGAAGTCATCCCGATATCCTGATGGTAGGCCTCGACCGTCTGCTGGAGGAGCGAGGACACCTGCGCCTTTCGCCCGAACCGCCCCACGCGCGGGCCCGCTCCGCCGCCGGGCTCCGTCGCCGGAACGTACGGGGCCGGCGTGACCATGTTCGCGCGCCCCGAGATGCCGTCGGCATTCGCGTCGGAGGGATCCTCGTGGGCCAGGATCGAGGAATCCGTGATCGCCTCGATCAGCCCCACGCCGAACACGGGAGGGGGCATGCGGTAGGAAACGTCCACGCCTGCAGGGAGCCGCTCCGGCTCCGCCCCGGGAATGGCCCGGCTCTGGATCTGCGGACCGCCGACGTCCATCGCGAGATCGGTGCCGCGGCTGAAGCGCGTCAGGATGTTCTCGGGCCGCCCGCGTCCGTCGCCGCTGTGGCACGAGGCGCAGGACACGTTGTTGAAGATGGGACCCAGTCCCTGCGCGATCGAGAACGCTTTCCGGAACTGGGTATGGCCCGCCTGGAAATCTCCGAGCTCCCCGTTGCCCAGCCCCGGCAGCGGCGTGTCGAAGCGCCCGCCGGGATCGGGCTTCGTGGTGAGGAGCTTCTCGCAGCCCAGTCCGTGCATCGCGAGCACGCAAATCGCAACGATGGCGGCATTCCGCCACCGCGCACTCCGGCACGATGCGACGGCGGTCCGCACCGCGCGGCGTACCTCCCGCGGCGGCGGGGCGGCTTCATCTTCATTGCGTTTCTGTGGATGCGGCATCGATACTCCCCCGAGCGTCGATGGGCGGGTAGGAATCCCGGTAACGAGG
Organism: Candidatus Dormiibacterota bacterium; assembly: GCA_035635575.1. GTDB lineage: Bacteria > Eisenbacteria > RBG-16-71-46 > SZUA-252 > SZUA-252 > WS-7. The sequence goes on from DASQAV010000117.1 coordinate 41,733, forward strand.
CCGCAAGAGTCGGGCCAGAATCCGGGGCTCGGAAGTTGCTAAGTCAGAGCTTTGGGGAAACGGCCAGGTCGGGGTCGCCGCCCTTCACACTTCACTTGAATCGAAGTCGACAACGGGAAGGAGCCTTGCCATGAACACTCCATGGTTCCGGGCGGCGCTCGTGCCGGTATGCGCCGCTGCACTCCTGTCGGGGCCGCATTTCGCGGAGGGCGCGCAGAGCGTCTCGCGAACGAAGGTGTACCGTTCGGTTCCCGCGGGTACGATTGAGTTCTCCCCGTCGGTCACCTACACCCACTGGAACATGAAGCGCCAGGGCTATGGGAACGTGGACACGTTCACCAAGCTCGAGATCACGCCGACGCTCGGCTACTGCGTCTCCGATCACTACGAGGTGACGGGCGGGTTCATGACGCGGCACGAATCGCAGAATGGAGTGAGCGATACCGCGCTGGGCGCGACGGCGGGGCTGACCTACAATTTCTCACCGCAGGGAGGGTTCATCCCGTTCGCGAGCGTGGGATTCGGCGCGCTCTTCTACGACGGTTTCTCGTTCAACAATACGGCGGTGCTCGCCCCTGTGCTCACGGGCGGCATGCGCGTGCTCGTGGGCTCCTCGGCCTCGGTCAACGCCAGCCTCGGATATCAGCACGAGAGCAATGCGCAGGGGGAATTCGGGGCCAGCTCGAACCGCCTCGTGGCCGGCGTGGGGGTGTCGCTCTTCCCGTGGCGGTCGCGCTAGCTAGCTGGCCGCCGGCGCCAGCACGGCTGCCGGCGATTCCGCGGCGGGGACGAGCTCGCAGCTCGCCGCGCCGAACGCCACCAGATAGCCCAGCGCTTCCTCGCGGCGTCCCACTTGGACGAGCGTGTCGAGCAGGTTCCCGATCAGCTGCTTCCAGTCGGGGTGGTGCACCAGGGAGCGGCGGTCTTCTTCGCTGAGGGATCCCAGGATCTCCTTCATCTGATCCGCGGCGAGCGTGAACTCCTCGGCCGCGGCGTCCGCCTTGCCGGAGCGCGCGAGGATCTCGCCGATCAGGTTCTGGCCCCGCGCGGCGAGCGGACGGAATCCGCGCTCGTTCGCGCGCCGCACCACCTCTCCCAGCTCCTCCAGCGAGTCTTTACCCGTCCCCTCGGCGCAGGCCGCGCGGGCGGCGGTCAGCGCGGCTCGAAGCTCGAAGTGCGCCATCTTGGACCACCGGGCGATGTCTCTCGCCTGGCGCGACGCGCGCTTCGCCTCCCCATGGTTACCCGCGGCGAGCTCGACCTCGGCGGAAGCGATGAGCCCCTCGATCAGGCTCTCCACGTTGCCCGTGGGCTCCCCGAACGAAATGGCCAGCCGTGCATGCTCGCGCGCCGCGTCCAGATCTCCGCGCGATGCGGAGATCAACGCGCGCTTCGCGTGCACCTCCGCCAGCACGGGAGCGCTGTCCAGAGCGACGGCGATCTGCTCCGCCAGACGCACCTCTTCCTCGGCCCGCTCGACCTGATGCAGGTCGAGGTACAGCTCCGCCAGGTTGTCGTGGAGCAAAGCCAAGAAAAGAGTCCGCAACCCTTGGGAAGAGCGGATCTCCAGGGACTCGCGGTAGAGCCGCTCCGCGCTCGCATAGTGCCCCTGCTCGAACCGCACGAGCCCGAGGTTCATCAGGCAGGAGCAGAGGTCCTCCATGTTGCCCAGCCCGCGGCAGAGGGAGAGCGACGCCTCCCAGTGGCGCTGCGCTCCGACATGGTCCCCCTCCTGATAATGGAGATTTCCCAGATGCCTCAGGGTCACCGCCTCTCCGCGACGGTCCACCCCTTTCCGGTAGAGCGCGAGCGCCTCGCTCAGGTGGCTCTCGGCCTCCTGGGACTCGCCGAGCCGGTAGTGGAGGATTCCCATGTTCTTGTGCGTCTGCGCCAGCCCCGCCTCGTCTCCCAGCCTCTGGCGGATGCCGAGACAGGTCCGGTGGCACGCGAAGGCCTCGTCCAGATCGCCGCGGACGTAGTGGATCCCGCTCAGGTTGTTGAGCGCGGCGGTGCGGAGCCGCTCGTCGCCGCGGGTCTCGGCCATCGCGATGGCCTCGCGCAGGAACCGCTCCGCGTTCTCCATGTCGCCTTTGAAGAAGTGAAGCTTCCCCAGCTCCCGGAGAGCGGTGTTGAGCCGGGATTCGTCCCCGGACGCCCGGGCTTCCTCGAGGAGCGTCTGGTATCTGGAGAGCGCGTCGTCGTAACTCTGCTGGGCCTCGGCGGGGTGTCCCAGGAGATAGTGCATGCGGCCGATCGAGCGGACCAGGTCCGCCTCGGGCGCCGCGCGCGTGAGATCCAGTGCCACCTCGTAGCTCACGAGCGCGGCCCGGTATCTCCCTGCCGCGTACTCATAGTCCCCGCGGCGCTTGCGGATCTCCACCAGCTGCCGGACGCGCTCCGCCGGCGGATGGTTGGGGTGAAGGTCGTGCAGGAGGCTCTCCGCCCGCTCCAGATAACGGATGGCGTCGGCGTGCGCGAAGAGACGCGCGGCCGCGGTCGCCGACAGGATGAGAAACGGAAGCGCCTCCGATTTGAGCCCGGCCGCGAGCAGGTTGTACGCGATGACGCTGGCGTGCTCCTCCGACTCGCCGAAGCTCTCCGCGAGGAACTGCCCCACCACCGTGTGGTACTCGATCCGAAGCTCGGGAGGAATGCTGTCGTAGAGGATCTCGCGGATCTTGGAATGGTCGAAGTGGTACTGGGGCCCAGCGGCGTGGATGAGATGATGGATCTGCTCCAGGAACTGGAGCGTCTTCAAGAGCTGCATGCGCTCGATCCCGAGTCCGCGAAGGATGGTGCCGGAGTGGAAGATGTCCCCCTCGACGGCGCCCAGCTCCAAGATCTCCCGCTCCCGCGCGCCGAGCCGGCTCAGGCGGCGCATCACGACGTCATAGACCTTCTCGGGGACCGAAATCCTGTCCACGGTCGTCGCCAGGATCCAGGTGTCCTCGTGTTTCGCGAGCACCTTCTCGGCGGTGAGCAATTTCAGGATCTCCACCATGAAGAAGGGATTCCCCTCCGCCTCGCGGTAGAGGAGCGTGCCGAACTCCTCTCCCCACTGGGCTCCGGGGTAGAGGCGCCTCAGGACCTCCATCACCTCCTCGCGGCTCAGCCGCTGGAGCTCGATCCGCTCGAAGCGCTCCTCGCGTCCCAGGAGCTGTAGGACCTCCGGAAGGGCGTGCTGCCGCCCTCCCGCGTCCGACGTCGTTTCCTCCGGCCGGTAGGTCCCGACGAGGAGCACGCGGCGTCCGCCGACGCGCCGCGCGATGAAGTGGAAGAGCCGCACCGTTCCCTCGTCGGCCCACTGCAAGTCTTCGAGCACGAACACCAGGGGACGCTCCTCGGCGATGAACGCGACCACCTGATCCAGAACCTCCCAGAGCTCCTCTTCACTGGTGGGTCCGTTCGTGGCGAAGGCGAAGCGAAGGAACCGGCTCAGGACCGGAATGGAGCCTGCGAGTCTCGGCGAGCGGTCGAAGAGAAAACGCTGGAGCGCCGGCGCGGAGTCCACGCCGCGCAGCGCAAAGTACTGGCGGAGGGCATCCGCCACCGGCAGGTAGGAGCTTCCGCCGCCCCCGAAGAGGCACGAGGCGACGAGCACGCGCGAGCCCTCACGGCGGCAGGTGCGGCAGAATTCCTCGACGAGGCGGCTCTTTCCGATGCCCGCTTCCCCCGCCACGCAGACCGCCGCGCCCTCTCCCAGGCGCACCTCCCGGTGAAGCGTCAGGAGGCGCTCCGTCGGGCGCTCGCGTCCCACCATCGGCGCCAGGAACCGCTCGCGGCGCACGGAGAAAACTTCGCGCGTGGCGACCAGGTCCAGCTCCTCGTGGACGCCGGAGCGCCGCATGCGGTCGTGGTCCCGGAAGCGGGTGAGATCCTCGATCATCTCGGAGGCGCTCTGGTAGCGTTCCAGCACGCTCTTCATCATCGCCTTGAAGACGATGTGCTCGAGGTCCGCGGGGACTTCCGGCTGGAGCTCCCGGATCGTGATCGGGTCCTCGTGCAGGATCGCGTGCGCCAGAGCCACGGATTGATCGCCGGTGAACGGAAGCCTTCCGGTCAGGAGCTCGTACATGAGGACGCCGAGCGAGAAGAGATCCGCCCTTCCGTCCACCTCCTGCCCCGTTACCTGTTGCGGCGACATGTAGGCCGCGGTTCCCACGATGGAGCCGCTCTGCGTGATCGTGCTCCCGCCGGTGATCTTCGCCAGGCCGAAGTCCATCACCTTGACGCGTCCCTCGGGGGTGCGCTTGATGTTCGCGCCCTTGATGTCGCGGTGGACGATGCCGTGGGAATGGGCCTCGCGGAGCGCGTCCAGGATCTCGAGGGTCAGGTCCACGACTTCGTTCCAGGATAGCGGCCCCTGCTGGATCAGCTCGCGGAGCGTCACCCCGGGCACGTATTCCATGGCGAGGAAGATATCGTCGCCGTCCGCGCCGACCTCGTAGATGACCGCGGCATTCGGATGATTGAGCGTCGCGGCGGCGCGTCCTTCGTTCAGGAAGCGGCGCCGGGCTTCGGGATCCTGGGCGAGACCCTGGGGAAGGAACTTGAGCGCGGCGCGGCGGTGGAGCACGCTGTCGGTCGCCAGATACACGACCCCCATCCCACCCTGCCCGAGCGTGGATTCGATCTTGTAATGGCTGACTTGCGGCGGGCGGGACTCCATCCAACTCCTCGATCCGGAAACGATGGTGGGCGGACGGGTTCTTGAGCCAGAGAGCTACGGGAGTGTAGGTGTTTCGGGCGGGGAATTCCAGCCCTCAGAAGGCGGCGGCGGGACGCTCCTTCACCCCTCCTCCGGTCGCCGGAGCCTCCTCGGTCCGCTTCCCGCGGCCGAGCCGCCGCGAGAACGCGTCGAGGTAGGTGTAGATCACCGGCGTTACGTAGAGCGTGACCAGCTGCGAGAACGCCAGCCCTCCGACCACCGCGAGCCCCAGCGGACGCCGCGCCTCGGCGCCGGAGCCGAAGCCGATCGCGATCGGAAGGGTTCCCATGAGCGCCGCCATCGTCGTCATCATGATGGGCCGGAATCGAATGAGGGATGCCTCCACGATGGCCTCGCGCGGAGACTTCCCCTCCTTGCGCTCCGCCTCGAGCGCGAAGTCGATCATCATGATCGCGTTCTTCTTCACGAGGCCGACCAGCATGATGATTCCGACGAACGCGTAGATGCTGAGCTCGGTGCGGAAGAGAAGCAGCGTGAGCAGGGCGCCGAATCCCGCGAAGGGCAGCCCGGAGAGAATCGTGAGCGGATGGATGAAGCTCTCGTAGAGGATCCCCAGCACGAGATAGATCACGAGCACGGCCAGGAGAAGCAGAAGGAGGAGCCCCTGCTGGCTGGCCTGGAAGACCTGGGCCGTGCCGTAGAAGCTGGTCGTGATGCCCGGCGGCAGCGTGACGCGCGCCTCGCGCTGCACCTCGCCGATGGCCTCGCCGAGGGAGGTTCCGGGGCGGGTGTTGAAGGAGATGGCCACGGACGGGATCTGCCCCATGTGGTTGACGCTGAGCGGGCCGACCGACGGGGTCAGCCGGGCCACGGATCCCAGAGGAACGAGGGAGCCCGTGTTCGTCGCGATGTAGAGATTCTGAAGGGCGCTGATGTCACGTTGGAAGTCGGGCTGGAGCTCCATGATGACCCAGTACTGGTCGCTCGACGTGAAGATGGTGGAGACCTGGCGCGAGCCGAACGCGTCGTACAACGTCTCCTCGATCTGCGCCGCGCTCACGCCGAGGGCCGAGGCGCGGTCGCGGTCGATCGCGACGTCCACTTCCGGGTTGGCGATCTGGAGATCGCTCGTCACGTCTTGTAGCGACGGGACGTGATTCAGGCGTTCGAGCAGATCGTTCACGCCGGAGTAGAGAAGATTGAGATCCGGGCTCTGGAGCGTGAACTGGTACTGGCTCTTCGAGATCCGCCCTCCCACGTTGATCACCGGCGGGTTCTGGAGATAGACGCGGATGCCCGGCACGCGCGTGAGCTTGGGCTGGAGCTCGCGGATGGTCTCGTCCGCCGACAGCCGGCGCTGGTTCCGTGGCTTCAGCTTGACGATGATGCGCCCCTGGTTCGTGGAGGAGACACCGCCGCCCGAGCCGACCGAAGAGGTGTAGGAGTCGACACTGGGGTCCTTCCCGATGATGGCCGCCACCTCCTGCTGATGCTGCGACATGGATTCGAAGGAGGTTCCCTCCGCCGTCTCGGTGCTGGCGATGATCCGCCCCGTGTCCTCGCTCGGGATGAACCCTTTCGGCACGATCTTGTAGAGGAGGACGGTGCCGGCGAGGATCACGAGCGAGAAGGCCATCGTGGCGCGGCGGTGATCCATCACCCAGGCGAGCGTCTTCTCGTAGAAGCGGAACATGCTCTGGTATCCCGCCTCGACCGTCCGGAACGCGCGGCCGTGCTGGGTCTTGTGGTCCAGCTTGAGAAAGCGGCTGCAGAGCATCGGAGTCAGGGTCAGCGACACCAGGCCCGACACGAGAATCGCGGCGCTGATCGTCACGGCGAACTCGTGGAAGAGGCGCCCCAGGAGCCCTCCCAGGAGGAGCACCGGGATGAACACCGCGACCAGGGAGATCGTCATGGAGAGAATCGTAAATCCGATCTCGCGGGAGCCGTCCAGCGCGGCGCGAAGCGGGCCCTTTCCCGTCTCCATGTGCCGGTGGATGTTCTCGAGCATGACGATGGCGTCGTCCACCACGAACCCGACCGAGAGCGTGAGCGCCATCAGGGAAAGGTTGTCCAGATTGAAATGCAGGAGGTACATCACGGCGAACGTGCCCACGATCGAGATCGGGAGCGAAAGGCTGGGGATGATCGTCGCGGGCAGGTTCCGAAGGAAGAGGAAGATCACGAGAACCACCAGCGCCAGCGTGAGGAGGAGCGTGAACTGCACGTCCTCCACCGATCGCTTGATCGAGACCGAGCGGTCGTAGAGCGTGTGCACCTCCACCGAAGGCGGCAGTTGGGCGCTGAGGCGCTCGACCATCTTCTTGACCGCGGAAGCTACTTCGACCGTGTTGACCCCGGGCTGGCGCTGGACCGCGAGCGTGATGTTGCGGCGGCCGTTGAACCAGCTCGCCACCTTGTTGCTCTGCACGTCGTCGACGACTTGAGCCACGTCGCGGAGCCGCACGGGAGAGCTGTCCTTGTAGGAGATGATGAGATCTCCGAACTCCTTCGCGTTCCGGAGCTGGCCCTGGGTCTGCACCGTCGCCGAGCGGAGCGGCCCGTACAGGATCCCGGTGGGCAGGTTCACGTTCGCGGACTGGACCGCGTCGCTCACGGCGCCGATCGCGATCCCACGCGAGTTGAGCGCGCGGGGATCGAGCCGGATCCGCACGGCGTATTTTTGCGAGCCGAAGACGGAGACCTGCGCCACGCCCTTGACCGTGGAGATTCGCTGCGCCAGCACGTTCTGCGCGTAGTCGTCGAGCTGGGACAGGGAGAGCAGGTCCGAGGTGACGACGAGGAAGAGAATCGGCTGATCGGCCGGATTCACTTTTTGATACGACGGAGGCGTGATTCCGCTCGGGAGCGAGCGCAGGGTCTTGGCGATCGCCGCCTGGACGTCCTGCGCGGCCGCGTCGATCTGGCGATCCAGGGTGAACTGGAGCGTGATCGAGGTGGACCCCTGCGCGCTGGAGGACGTCATGGCGTCGATGCCGGCGATGGTGGTGAACTGCTTCTCCAGCGGGGTCGCCACCGCCGAGGCCATGGTCTCGGGGCTCGCCCCGGGAAGGGTTGCGTTCACGGAGATGGTCGGGTAGTCCACGTTCGGAAGATCGCTGACCGGAAGGAGCCGGTAGCTGGCGATGCCGAAGATGAGAATGCCCGCCATCACGAGGGTGGTCGCGACGGGGCGGCGGATGAAGAGATCGGAGAAGTTCACCCAGGGGCTCCCGCGGCGCGCCGCACGGCGATCTTGGCGCCGGGGGAGAGCCGCATCTGTCCGTCGGTCACCACCGGCTCGCCCGGCTTGAGGCCATGCGTCACCACCGCCACGTCCTCCACCGTCCGCTCCACCTCGATGGGGCGCGGCGAGACCGTGGAGTCGGCGTTCATCACGTACACGTACGAGCCCTGCTGTCCCGTGGACACGGCCTGGACCGGAACCACCGTCGCGCGCGGGGCCACATAGAGCACCAGGCGCACGTCCACGAACTGCCCCGGCACCAGCCGCCCGTCCGGGTTCGGGAATTCTCCCTTCACGAGGAGCGTGCCGCTGGCCGCGTCGATGGCATTGTCCACGAACGCGAGGCGGCCCAGGAGCGGTGCGCGCCCGCTGTCCGGCTGCACCCAGATCTGAGGATTCTGGCCGCGATACCGCTGCAGCAGGGGCACGTCACGCTCCGGAATCCGGAAGGAGACCCGGATGGGATGAGGCTGGATGATGGTGACCAGGGGGTCGCTGGTCGAAGCTTTGACGTAATCCCCCTCGTGCACCATCAAGCGGCCGCTCCGGCCGGCGATGGGCGCGCGAATCGCAGCGTAGTCGAGATTGAGCCTGGCGTTGGTCGCGGCCGCGGAGTCGGAGCGCACCGTGGCGGCCGCCGCCTCGGCGGCGGTCCGGCTTTGGTCCCACTCCGCCTGGGACAGGATGTTCTGCTCGTGAAGGACACGAGAGCGCTCCGCGTCGTTCTGGGCAGCCTCCGCGAGGGCCCGGTCGCGCGCCAGCGTGGCGAGCGCCTGATCGCAGGCTTGCCGGAACGGGCGCGCGTCGAGCTGGATCAGGATCTGTCCCTGGCGAACGTGGTCCCCTTCCCGGAAGGCGACGCTCGTCACGGTGCCGCCGACCTGCGAGCCGACCGACGCGCTCCGGATCGCCTCCACGCTTCCCGAGGCCGAGAGGGCGAAGGGCACGTCCCGCGTCTCGACCCGGCCGAGCGTGACGGCGACGCGGGTCGCGCGCGTGGCTCCCTGCTTCGCGCAGCCGAGAAGGGAGCACGCGGCGAGAACGATCGGGAGAAGAGCCGGGACCGCCCGCGCCGCTCCTATCGGAATCCGATTCAGCCGGAGCGCGTTCACGATCACCGAGACGCTGCTCAGGCTCATCGCCGCGGCGGCGATCATGGGGCTGAGCAGGATTCCGAACACGGGATAGAGCGTGCCCGCCGCGATCGGCACGCCGATCGTGTTGTAGAAGAACGCAAAGAAGAGATTCTGCCGGATGTTGGAAACCGTCGCTTGGCTCAGCCGGCGCGCGCGGAGGATCCCGTCCAGATCTCCTTTCACGAGAGTGATCGCGGCGCTCTCGATCGCGATGTCGGTTCCGGTGCCCATCGCGATCCCGACCGATGCCTGCGCCAGCGCTGGAGCGTCGTTGATTCCATCTCCCGCCATGGCGACCACGTGTCCTTCTCCTTCGAGCCGCTTCACGAGTTCCACCTTCTCTTCGGGCAGCACTTCCGCGTGCACCTCCTCGATCCCGAGCCGCCGCGCGACGGCGAACGCGGTCGCGCGGCCGTCGCCGGTAACCATGATCACGCGAATTCCGGAGGCGCGAAGCGCTTCGAGCGCCTGCGATGCGCCGGGCTTGATCGGATCCGCCACCGACAGGAGACCCGCGAGGGCTCCGTCCACGGCCACGAACAGGACCGATTGGCCTTCGGCTCGCAAGGCCGCCTCCTGCGATCCGAGGGAGGTCACGTCGGCGCGCTCCTCGGATAGGAGCGCGGGCGTGCCGACCACGACCTTCCGCCCGGATACGATCCCACGCACGCCCTTCCCGGTCAGTGACTGGAATCCCTCCGAAGCGTCGGGGAGGATCCCGCGCTCCTCCGCTCCCGTCACGATGGCTTCGCCAAAGGGATGGGAGCTCCCCCGCTCCACCGCGGCGGTGAGGCGCAGGAGCTCCGACTCCTGAAACGGCGCGACCGGAAGCACGCGGACAAGCTTCGGCCTTCCCAGGGTCAGCGTTCCGGTCTTGTCGACGAGAAGCATGTCCACCTGGCGCATCGCCTCGATCGCCTCCGCGTTCCGGAACAGGACTCCCATTCGTGCGGCACGTCCTGTCGCAACCATGATGGACATGGGCGTCGCCAGCCCCAGCGCGCAGGGACACGCGATGATGAGGACGGCGATGGTGTTCACGACCGCGTTCGCCAGACGCGGATCCGGTCCGGCCAGCGCCCAGGTGGCGAAGGTGATCACCGCGATCGCGACCACGACCGGAACAAAAATCGCCGACACGCGGTCGGCGAGCCTCTGGATGGGAGCCCGGGTCCGCTGGGCCTGCCCCACCATCATTACGATGCGGGCAAGCAGCGTATCGCTTCCGACGCGCTCCGCGCGCATCACGAAGCTTCCGGTCTGATTCAGCGTTCCGCCGACCACGCGCGCCCCCGGCATCTTCTCGACCGGCAGAGATTCGCCGGAAACCATCGACTCGTCCACGGTGCTCACGCCTTCGAGGACAACCCCGTCCACGGGAATCTTCTCCCCGGGGCGGACCCTCAACCGGTCGCCGACCTGAATCTCTCCCAAAGGAACTTCCACCTCGGAACCGTCCGCGCCGAGGCGATGCGCGCTGGCCGGATTCAAGCCGAGAAGCATTCGGATCGCGCCGCGCGTCCGGCGCCGTGCCCGCAGCTCGAGCACCTGTCCCAGCAGGACGAGGGCGACGATAACCCCCGAGGCTTCGAAATAGTCCGGGACCTCTCCGGAAGGGCCGCGGAAGGACGCCGGGAAGATGCCGGGGGCGAGGACCGCGAGAGCGCTCAGGGTGTACGACGTGAATACGCCGAGCCCGATCAAGGTGAACATGTTGAGGCTTCGATTCCGGATCGATTCGACCGCGCGGATGTAGAAGGGCCACGCGCCCCACGTGCAAACCGGGGTCGCGAGAAGGAAGAGGAGCCACGCGCGCCTGCCGGCGCCCGCGCCGTGCACCCCACCGGCGAGCATGCCGCCCATCTCGAGGATCAGGAGCGGAAGGACGAGCGCCGCCGAGGCCGCGAGGCGCCGCGACATGTCCCGCAGCTCATGGTCATCCTCCACCTCGCCGCCCATCGGCTCGAGTGCCATGCCGCAGATCGGGCACGAGCCTGGCCGGTCGCGCACGATCTGAGGATGCATGGGGCAGGTCCAGGTGGTCGCGTGCGGTCGAGCCGGGAGTTCCCTACGGGGCGCGTGATGGGGATGAGACTCGAGAGAATGTCCCTGCCCCGGAGATTGCCCGAGGTAGCGCTCCGGAGCCGCACGGAATTTCGATGCACAACCCGCGCTGCAAAAATAGTACGTCCGGCCACCATGGACTGCGCGATGCGTGGAATCGGAGCGGACGCGCATGCCGCAGACGACGTCGCGGGACTCCACCGGAGGTGCCAGGACGTCCGGTCTGGAATCGAGAGTCATGTCTCCCTGGGGATTCCCTGCGGTTCCCGGGATTCCGCGGTCCACGGGACCGCGTTCCCGGTGGGTCGGATGGGAGAACGATTCTCCCGAACCACGACGGCATGGGGACTGTACCGGAACGGGAACGCGAACAGGAGGGCGATTGCGACGCCGCGCAGGCCGATCAAGCGGCACCCTCGAGACTCCTCGCGTGGATCGCGCGAACGGTCTCGATGGTGTCCGCCTGCTCGGCCGTCTTGTCCTCGCGGTAGCGTTTGACGCGCGCGAAGCGGAGAGCCAGCCCCGCCGGGTAGTGCGGGCTCTCCTGGACGTCGCCGAACGCCACCTCCACGACGATCTCCGGGCGGAGGTGCACCGTGTACCCGTCCGTCGCCACCGCGATCTCCTGGAATCGCTTCGTCTGCCACTCGAGCATGGCGTCGGTCATCCCCTTGAAGGTCTTCCCCAGCATGACGAATGCACCGGAGATGGGGTCCCGGGCCCCGAGATGGATGTTGCTGAGCTTGCCGCTCCGCCTGCCGTGGCCCCAATCGGCGGCCAGCACCACGAGATCGAGCGTGTGCCAGGGCTTGATCTTGAGCCAGGTGAATCCGCGGCGTCCCGCCTCGTAGGGGGCCGCGACCGACTTCACCATGATTCCCTCGTGGCCGCGCGCGAGCGATTCCTGGAGGAACGCTTCCGCCTCCGCCGGGTCCGTTGCCCCGCGCCTTGGAATCGTGAGCCCGGTTGCTGCGGCGCTCAGGGCATCGATGCGCTCGCGCGCGGGAGCGTCGATCAGATCGCGGCCGTCCAGATGGAGGAGATCGAAGAAGAAGGGGGTGAGCGGGATCTCGGAGCGGAGCCCCTCGACGTCGAGCTTTCGGCCGAAGCGGCGCATCGTCAGCTGGAAGGGCATCGGCCGCCCGTCCGGCCGCAAGGCGATCACCTCGCCGTCCAGGATCATCTCGCGCGCGGGGAGCTGGGCTACCGCCTGCACGATCTCGGGGACCGCCACGGTGACGTCGTTCAGGAGGCGCGAGTAGACCCGCACGTCGCTCCCGGACTTGTGGACCTGCACGCGCGCGCCGTCGATCTTGTACTCCAGCGCGGCTTCGCCGAGGCGCTCGAGCGCCTCCTCCAGATCCTCTCCCGGCTGGGCGAGCATGGGCTGGAGCGGCCGGAAGAGCTGGAGCCGGAATCGCGAAAGACCCGCGCGCCCTTCCGTGAGCGCGGCATGGGCCACGGCGCCCGAGTCGCCCGAGACCATCAGGGCGCGCCGGATCTCCGAGACCGGAATCTCCGTCGCCTTGGCGAGCGCCTCTTCCATGAGGCCGGCCAGCGCTCCCTGGCGCAGCTCGCCGAGCACGAGGCGGATCAGAAAATCCGCTTCCTCCTCCGTCGCCCGCTCCAGCAGGGAGGCGAAGAGCCGTGGACGCATAGCACCCGAACCCGGACCCGAGACCGATGCGATCCTGCCCAGGGTCTCGTCCACGTCCAGGACCGAGAGGCTTGGGGCCGATGCGCGCGGAACGCGCGCCGCGCCGTGGACGCCCGCGCCGCCCAGGCCCAGACGCGCCTGCCGCGGCCCGCCCGAGAGAAACGCGACCGCCGCTCCCACCTCGCCGGGCTCGAGCCGGCGCAAGAGCCCGGCCAGAAGCGCCGTCTTCTCCGTGCGCGAGCGGGTCTTGGCGATGCGACCCGACGTGGAAGCCACCTCCGAGAATCGCACGATCTCCTCAGCGCTCGAAGGATTCCTGGCGGGAGGCTGCGGAGAGACGGATCAGGAAGGAGGCGGGATCCGCGAGCACCTTGGCGCGCACCACGGCGAGGGAGCTCTCGCCGCCGTAGCTGACCGCCGAGCGAAGATGTCCGCGCATTCGCTGCAGCACGTCGCGCACGCTTCCGTGATAGGGCACCTGGACCTCCTGCCCCTCCGCGGGCGTCTCGAGCGCCAACTCCATGCTCTCGGGATCGGCGTCGTCGTAGAGCGCTTCGAAGACCGCCTGGGGCGAGGTCATGCCGCGGTAGATCTTCCGCTTCTCCCCCGTCGCCGGGTCCACGATCACCGTTCCCGGCGCCTCGTCCGTTCCGGAGAGGAGGCTTCCCAGCATCACGGAAGAGGCTCCGCAGATGAGGGCCAGGAACAGGTCCTTGTCGTTGTGGACGCCTCCGTCCGCGATGATCGGAATGGACGCGCCGACGGCGCTCCATGCCTCGTGCACCGCCTGGAGCTGCGGCACGCCCGCAGCGGTCTCGACGCGCGTGCGGCAGCCGCGGCCCGGACCGATGCCCACCTTCGACATTCCCCGATGGATGACTCCCAGCCCTCCCTCGAGAGCCAGGACGCGCGCCATGCGCGACTCGGTCACGCTGTCCATGTTGGCGGGCAGGATCGGCAGCTCGAGCGTGATCCCTCGCGTGCCCTGCGTCGTGAGGCGAACCTCGGAGCGGGAGGCCGCGGTTCCCTTCTGGGGGCGGAACAGAAAATCGTCGTACGTGCGCCCGGAGAAGAGCTCTTCGTCCTTCACCCATCCCTCCTCTGAATTCAGCGGCCGTTCACCGCAGCAAGAATTACAAACCCAACCCCGCGGCGGCCATGACGCGCGTCCCAACTGCCGCGACCGTACCGGCATCCAGAGCGACGAAGCCCGGCACGCGTGATGCTTGAGCCCCCGTCAGGGTCTCACTCATGGAGGATACCTATGTTCCGGCATGCACGGGAGCGCTAGCCTTTCTACAAACTGGCGCGGATCGTCTCAGTAAGAGGCGGTAGGAAGCTCGAGCACGATGGCGAGTCCCCCGGACGGGCTCGTCCTGGCCGTGGCAGTTCCGCCGTGCCGCTCCACGATCTCCCGCACGATCGAAAGCCCCAGCCCCGAGCCGCCCTGACCCTCGTCACTTCCCGTGCTCGAAGACGAGGAGCCCCGATAGAAGCGGCCGAACACCAGCGAGAGCTCCTCCGGCGGAATTCCTGGACCGTCATCGCTCACCACGAGACGGTGCATCGTCCCGGCAGCGGGCTCCAGCGTGACCTCGACGTGGCCGCCGGCATGGACGTAGCGAAGCGCGTTGACGAGCAGGTTCTCCAGCGCCTGCTCCATGCGCCGGCCGTCCGCGTCGATCCAGGCCTCCGGACCTCGCTCGTGCCAGAGGAGCGTCAGGCCCGCTTTTCGAAAGCGCGGCTGAAAGCGCTCGATCGTGTTGCGGCCCAGCGCCGCCCAGTCGAGGCGCTCCTTGTGGAGGGGCGCCGCGCCCGCCTCGAGGCGCGCCAGCTCGAACAGATCACGGATGAGCAGATCCATGCGCCGCGACTCGTCCAAGAGACCGCGCACGTACTTCGTGCGCTCCTCCGGCGAGACCGGAACGCCGGGATCCAGGAGCGTCTCCGCGTATCCGCGGATGGACGTGAGCGGCGTGGCCAGCTCGTGCGTGATGTCCGCGAAGAGCTGCCGGCGCTGGAGCTCCGTCTCGTGAAGCTCGCTTCGCGCCGAGGCGAGCCGATCGGTCATGCGGTCGAGCTGCTCCGCGAGACGGCCGATCTCATCGCCGCTCTTGTCCGCGATCCGGACCGAGAGGTCCCCTTCGGCGACGCGCGACGCGAGCACCTCCATCGCGCGAAGGCGCCGCACGAGAAGCCGCATGAGCACGAGTCCGGCGAACGCCGATGCCGCGATCGCGACCGGGAAGAGAAAGAGCGCCTCGCGCGGCTCCTCCAGGAACCCCATCGCGCCGCGCGGACGCATCCGCCGGACGACGAGAATCTCACCGGCGGGGCGCCCCCCGCGAACCACGTCGTGGCGCGCCAGTGTCTCGATGCGGCCCCGGTCGCCGCGGTCGCGAGAGCCGGGCGGAAGCCCCAGGGAGCGCCCCGGCGGCGAGGTGGTCACCGTGCCGTCCGAGGCGCGGAAGAGGATCCACGCGGGGCGGACCGGCTCGCGGTAGCGGGCGAGCAGGGTGTCCAGCTCCGCGGCCTTGGGCATGCTCGGCGCCGACGCGAGCGCGGAGGATAGGGCGGTGGCCGCGAGCTCCGCGCGCGCCTTCGCCTCCCGGAGTTCGAGAGGGTGAAGCACCGCGGAAGCCACGAGCGCCTGCAGCAGCGTCCCGATGATGGCGGTCAGGAGAAAGATCGCCGCGACGGTCCAGAAGAGGCTTCGCTTGTGGGGAGGGCTCATGCGGTCTCGGCGAACCGGTAGCCCGCTCCCCAGACGGTCTGGAGATAGCGCGGGTTCGAAGGATCCTTCTCCAGCTTGCGGCGCACGCGGCTGATCAGGCTGTCGATCGAGCGGTCGTCCACGACGCGATCGGTCCCCCACACCTGCTCCATCAGCGCCTCGCGGCTGAATACACGCCCGGCTCGCGACGCCAGGAAATAGAGAACGTCGAACTCGAGCGTGGTGAGCGGGACGGCGGATCCGTCGCGCTCGAGCGACCGACGGCCCGGATCGATGCGCAGCGCCCCGAATTCGAGAATGCGCTCGGTGACGGTGCCGGTCGAGCGCCGCAGGAGCGCGCGCACGCGCGCGGTGAGCTCGGCGGTGCTGAAGGGCTTCGTGATGTAGTCGTCCGCGCCCAGCTCGAGACCGAGCAGCTTGTCGCTCTCTCCCGAGCGGGCCGTGACCATGAGGATGGGAACGTCGCTCTCCTTCCGGATGCGGCGCGTCACCTCGAGCCCGTCCATTCCGGGGAGCCCGAGATCGAGCACGACCAGCGCGGGCTTGAGCTTCGCGAAATCGGCCAGCGCGCGGCCGCCGTCCGGCGACCGGTGGCACTCGTACCCGACCGCATCGAGATTCTTCGAGATCAGATCCGCGATCCGCGCATCATCCTCGACGACGAGAATTCGCTGGGTCACGCCTTCCCTCCCTGTGTCGATCCCGTGCTCCCGGAGCGGTTCCTGGACCAAGTGCTTCGCTTGAATCTTCTCGGGTGCATTCACACCTTATGGTACGCGGGATGTTTTGCAGAGATGTGGCATCCGCGTCCCTCTGTGTGGCAATAGCTTCCGGCCAAAAAGGGCCCCGGCCGAAAGCGGCGAGAATTGCCAACCACCCGCCACATCTCTGCCATGACCTTCGGCGTATCTTACTCGTGATGAGGGGCGTTTCCGTGCCAAGGGATTGGAGCGGCTCACAGCCGTTCCGGGCGCCACGTGTCGTATCTGCTTCGGATCCAAGGAGGTTTCCATGTTTCGTCAGTATCGGATCGGCTCCTCGCGTGAAATCAAGCGCACCTACAGGAGGGTGAGCACGTGAAGGTGTGGGGTACACGCTTCGTTCTCGTCGTGACGCTGATCGCTGCGAGCGCCGGGCCCATCCCGGCGCTCGCGCAGCGGGCCATCACGCTCCAGGAGGCGGTCGCGATGGCACGGAAGAACGCGCTGGTGGTGATCCAGGCGCAGGGACAGGCCAGGACGAGCGCCGCAGCGGTGCGAAGCGCGTACGGGGCATTTCTCCCCAATGTGAGTCTCAGCGTGGGCGCGACGCGCCAGTTCGCCTCGGGTTCCCGCACGCGGGTGGAAAACGGGCAAATCATCACCCTGCCCAGCGACCCCTGGTCCTCCAACGCCGGGCTGTCGGCCAACGTCGATCTCTTCACCGGGGGCCAGCGGTTCTTCGACCTGCGACAGGCGCGCGCGCGGGGCACCGCGGCCCAAGTCAACGAGACGGCCCAGCAGTGGAACGCGACGCTGGCGGCGGAGCAGCAGTACTTCAACGTGCTCGCCGCCCGCGAGTCTCAGGCCGCCGCCGCGGCCCAGCTCGACCAGGCGGAGCTTCAGCGCAAGACCGCCATCGCGCGGGTCCTGGCGCGCGCCGCCACGCGCTCCGATTCGCTCCGGGCGGAGATCCAGTTCCGCACGGCCCAGCTCGCCATCACCGACGCGCGGAACGCGCTGGAGACCGCCAACGCGGCGTTGACCCGCACGATCGGGTCGCCGGAGCCCGTCACCGCGGCGTCCGACACCGGAGAGCGTCCGGGGCTCGTCCTGGATGACGCCTCGCTGCGCCAGCTCGCGCAGAACGGCCCCGCGGTCCAGCAATCGAAGGCACTGCTCGACGCGGCGAAGGCGGCGCGGCGCAGCGCCTGGACCGACTATCTTCCTTCCCTTTCGGCCAGCTACTCGCGCAGCGGGAGCGGGAGCGGAACCGCTCCCGAGCTCGCATCGAGCGACTTCTCCTATTCGGGATCGCTCCGGTTCACGGCCTCGCTTCCCCTCTTCAACCAGTTCCAGCGCGAGCAGCGCCTCACGCAGGCCAAGGTGGACCAGGAGAACGCCGAGGCCACGCTCCGCGACGCGCGCCTCGGGGCGACCGAGGACGCGACCACGCAGCTCGGCGCCTTCCGCTCCGCCGAGGAGCGCGTGACCTCGCTCAGCGCTTCCCTGGACGCCGCCGAGGAGGACCTGCGCGTTCAGCAGCAACGCTACGCCGTGGGAGCCTCCACGCTGCTCGACGTCCTCACATCCCAGACGCAGCTCAATCAAGCCCGCAGTGACCTGATCCGCGCACGGTACGACCTTCGCGTCGCGAAGGCCCGGCTCGAGGCGCTCGTGGGCAGGGAGCTCTGACATGGCCACCCCGGCACGCGTAGAACGAAGACCGTGGGTGGGGCAGGTTTGGAGCCTCACGCGGCGTCCCATCGCGATCGCGGCCGTCCTGGTGCTCGTCATCGCCACGCTCCTGATCGTGCGCGGCTCGAAGCACGGGGGCGACAAGACCAAGATCATGACCGCGGCCGTCGAGCGCCGGGACATCGCGCTCTCGATCCAGGCCACCGGTACGGTCGAGCCGATCGATCTCGTCGAGGTGAAGTCCAAGGCGTCCGGGCAGATCATCCGGATGCCGGTGCAGGTCGGATCGTTCGTCCAGAAGGGCGCCCTGCTCGCCCAGATCGATCCACGCGACGTCCAGAACCAGTACGACCAGGCGCTGGCTGCGCTCAGGGCCGCGCAGGCAAAGGTGCAGATCTCGAACGCGCAGAAAACACGCTCCGATGAGCTCTACGCGAAGCAGATCATCACCGCCGACGAGCACGAGGCGGCGACCCTGGACTACGCCAATGCTCAGGCGCAGCTGGTGAAGGCCCGCACCGATCTCGACATCGCCAAGCAGCGCCGCGATGACGCTACCGTGCGCGCCCCCATCACCGGCACGATCTTGCAACAACCGGTCTCGAACGGGCAGGTCATCTCCTCCGCCACCTCCTCGGCAAGCGGAGGGACCACCCTTCTCATGATGGCGGATCTGGCAAAGGTACGGATGCGCGCGATGGTCGGCGAAACCGACATCGGCAACGTGAAAACCGGGCAGGCCGCCAGCGTGACGGTGGACGCGTTTCCGCAGAGAACCTTCGCCGGGCATGTGGAGAAGATCGAGCCCCAG
The DNA here is from genome assembly GCA_035635575.1 of Candidatus Dormiibacterota bacterium. Taxonomy (GTDB): domain Bacteria; phylum Eisenbacteria; class RBG-16-71-46; order SZUA-252; family SZUA-252; genus WS-7. Next base: position 60,447 of record DASQAV010000117.1, read on the forward strand.
GCCGTGATCCAGCAGTCGGTGACCAACTTCCCCGTCCTGATCTCGGTCAGTAACGAGAGCGGCGTTCTGCTTCCGGGCATGAACGGCGAGGTCACGATGCTGGTGGACGAGCGGAACGACGTGCCGGCGATTCCCGTGGATGCGGTTCGGAGCGTGCGCGAGCTTCCCATCGTGGCGCAAGCTCTTGGCCTCGATCCCGCCAAGGTGAAGGCGCAGGTGGACGAGCAAATGAAAGACAGGGCCCAGGAGCGCGCCGCACGCGGGGATAGCGCCGGAGGCGCGCCGAGCGATTCGATGCGCGCGCGGTGGCGCGCCCGTCGCGGGGGCCGCGGCGGTGGCGGAGGCACGGGTAGCGCAGGCACCGGCGGCGCTGGGCGCGCGAATCGCGCGCAGATCGCGTTCGTGAAGAACGAGCGCGGGCTCGAGCCCCGGGTCGTGAGGCTGGGCCTGAGCGACTTCGACTACGCGCAGGTCCTCGGCGGCGTGAACGAGGGAGAGCAGGTCGTGCTCCTCGGTGTCGCGGAGGCGCAGGCGAATCGGGCCCAGACCCAGAGCCGGATCCGCGAGCGCATGGGAAGCGGCGTCCCCGGAGTTCCGGGCGGTGGCGGTGGCGCTGGCGGACGCGGCGGCGGTGGTGGCGGCGGCGGAGGGCGCTGACATGGATCCCCGGATGCAGATCGGTGAGACCATCCAGGTCGCGCTCGACTCCCTCCGCGCGAACAAGCTCCGCTCGTTCCTCACGATGCTGGGCATCGTGATCGGCGTCGGAGCCGTGATCGCCATGGTCGCGCTCGGCCGCGGCGCGCAGCAATCGGTGAAGGAGCGGATCTCTTCCCTGGGCACCACGCTCCTCACGGTGATGCCCGGTCAGGCGCGCGGCCAGGGAGGGGTTGCGTCGGGCAGCGACCGCGCCCCGCTCACCATGGACGACGCGCGTGCGATCGAGGACCGCGGGCAGTTCGTCGCGGCGGTCCAGCCCGAGATGTCGCGCCAGATGCAGGTCCAGTACGAGAACCAGAACACGAACACCTCGATCGTGGGGACCACGGCCAACTATCTCGAGGTCCGCAAGTTCGCGATCGCGGCGGGCCGCATGTTCAGCGAGCCCGAGAACGCGGCGCGCCGGACGGTGGCAATCGTCGGCTCCCAGGTGCTGTCCGATCTGGGAGTCAGCTCACCCGAGGCGATGGTCGGCGCCGAGATCCGGATCAACGGCGTTCAGTTCGAGGTGGCGGGGGTGCTGGCCTCCAAGGGCACGGGCGGCGGCTTCGCCAATCCGGACGACCAGGTGCTCGTCCCCATCGAGACCGCGCGCTACCGGCTCGTCGGCAGCGACCGCCTCCGGACCGTCAACGTTCTCGCGCCCACCGAGGATGACATTCCGGTCACGATGGCGGAGATCCAGCGAATCCTCCGGCGCGAGCACCGGCTGAGACCAGGGCAGGACGATGATTTCCAGATCCGGAATCAGGCGGATTTCCTGACGACGCTCGGCGAGACCACGCAGGTCTTCACCTACCTTCTCGCGGGTATTGCGGCGGTGAGCCTTCTGGTCGGGGGAATCGGCATCATGAACATCATGCTGGTCTCGGTGACCGAGCGCACGCGAGAGATCGGAATCCGCAAGGCGCTCGGCGCTACCCAGAAGACGATTCTGCTTCAGTTCCTGATCGAGGCGATGGTCCTCTGTCTCCTGGGGGGAATGTTCGGAATCATGTTTGGCGCGGGCACGGCGATCATCGCGCGGAGCGCCTTCCACTGGAACACGTCGGTGGGGGCATCCTCGATCCTGCTCGCCTTCGTCTTCTCAGCAGCAGTAGGCATTCTCTTCGGAGTTTGGCCCGCCCGCCGCGCCGCGTCTCTCGACGCGATCGAGTCGCTCCGATACGAGTAGTGCCCCTGCTACCAGCTAGCCTTGACCCCTCTGGCATCGACATGAACGAACGGACCGTGCGCGGAGCTGGCTGGGGGGAGCGCTACGAAGCCGCTCCCGAGGTCCCAGGCTGCGGCGTGCGCGCTCCCGGCATGGGGTCGCGTCTGCCGCCCGAGCGGAAGGACTCATCCCCCGGTCCTCCGCGGAACCCGCTCTCGCTCTCGCGGCCGCCAAAGTCCCCTTCACGCACGTGGCTCATCGCCTCGTTCGCGGCGGTCCCGAGCTTGCGCGCGGCCTCGCGCACCTTGCGTCTCGTCTCGCTGCCGGCACCCGGCGCGAGCAGCAGAGCCACGCCCGCTCCGAAGATGGCGCCGATCAGAAATCCCGTCAGGGTGATCCCGGTCGCCCCCTGCTCGCCGACATCGTTCCTGTAGCCGTGATCATTCATAGTTTCGTCCTCCGTTGGTCGACACGCGACCTGTGAAACGTTGCGTGAGTCGCTCGACGAGCTGCTGCGCTCCGTATCGAAATCCGCGCACCAGCGCGACGAGGGTGCGCACCGGCATCTCCACCTCGCGAATCACGGTGTCGGAAAGCGTCACCGCGCGATCTCCCACCGCCTCGAACCGATCCATCACGCG
>DASQAV010000118.1:0-2933 GCA_035635575.1 Candidatus Dormiibacterota bacterium
TTCGGCGAGGACACGAAGGAGTACCACCCGGGCAACAAGGTGAGCACGGAAGGCTCCTGGGAAGCGGGAATAGGTAAGAACCAACCCGGAATCATCATGCCCGCTCATCCCAAGCCGGGCACCCCTCCCTACCGTCAGGAATATGGCCCGGGGCACGCTGAAGACATGGGGCAAGTTGCCGCCCTGGATCAGACCGTCACGGTGCCATTCGGTACCTTCAAGGATTGTGTAAAGACGAAGGAGTGGTCGCTGCTCGAGCCGGGCCACGAGTACAAGTGGTACGCCAAAGGCATCGGGGTCGTTCGCGAAGAGTCCACGGAGAAGGAAGTCGCGACCCTGGTCTCGATGACGAAGCCGTGAACACGCGAATCCGGACGCTGGTCTCCTTGGCTCTGGCCGCCGCCGGCATCCTCGGGACCTACGCGCCGGCATCGGCAAAGATCGTGAAGACGAGGCGGTTCCACGAGCTGGCGCTCGTGGTCGGATCCGGGATCGAGTACCAGTCCGATAGCGATCAGACGGAGTATGGCTTCCCCTTCCTCCTCGAATACGGACCTTCGGACGCGCTCAAGCTCGCGGTGGAGCCCAGCTACGTCCGGATTCGGGACAAGGTCGCCGGACGCACGATCAGCGGAATTGGAGACCTGGAGACGACCGTGGCGTGGGAATTTCTTTCGATGCGGCGCAACAGGCCTTCGCTCGCGGTGGAGGGAACCGTGAAGTGGCCGACCGCGAAGAAGGACGGGATCGGAACCGGCAAGACGGACTATTCGATCGGCGCCCTCCTCAGCAAGGAATTCGTCCACGTGGATCTCGATCTCGAGGCGATCTACACCTTCGTGGGTAGCCCTCCCGGCGTGCAGCTGCAGAACACCAACGAGGTGTCGATGGCCGCCGAATGGCACCTCAGCGATTTTCTTGACGTGGTTGGCGAAGTCCTCACGGCCGGAGGCTCCGGCGGAATTCGCGGGCAGTCGGGCACGATCGGGGGGTTCGGCGGGCTGGGGGCATCGGAGTTAGGTGGTCGCGAGTCCGAAGGCACCCTGGGGTTGGCGGAGCACCTGACCGATCACCTGAAGCTCGAAGAGGGCCTGATCTACAAGTCGGACGGCTCGTGGCAAGCCGTGGCTGCTTGGGAGCTGGACTTCGCCGAGCGGTAGTCTAGCGCCTGCCTCGTCGTCGTTTTGTGGTGGGTTTCCGCTTCCGGCTCCTGGAGCCCGATGCAGGACGGGTCTTGGGCCTCCGCGCTTTGGGACTCCGCGGCTGCATCGACCCGAGCTCCACCGTGCTCCACCTCAAGAAAGGCGCCAGGCGGTGCACGCCACCGTGCGTTCCCGATAGCGCGGGGCTCTGGAGCGAGCCCACCGCGGCGATCCGCGGCACACCGATCGCCGCGAACTCCGCCGCAAGATCCGCCTTCTCCCTCCCCTTCGCCTCGATCCCGACCGCCTCGATGGAATGCGCGACGGGCTGGAGCGCCAGAACCACCTCCTCGATCCCGCGCACGGCGTGGATGCGCACGGTGCGATAGGCGGGAGTGGGGGTGAACCCGGCGCCGTCCTCGTAGACGAGCGTCCAGTCGGTTCCCTCCCTCGATGCCAGGACCTGGGTGCCGCGATTCCCTATCGCCTCCTCGAACTGAGCCTGCGCGCGATAGAGCTGGACCGAAGCGGCTCGCTCGGCCGAAGGCTCCCCTCGAGGAAGCTCGTCACGCAGCGCCTCCAGCGCCGCGCCCAGCGCCGAGGCGAACGCGGCGGGCCCGATCTCGCCCCCGCGCTCCACGTAGAACGCGTGCGGCGAGAGGCAGCCCTGCTGATCGTAGAGCGCCACGTCGTAGGCCGCGCGTGAGGCGAGCGATCCCAGCGCCGATCGCGTGAGGGACGCGCTGGAGATGTATCCCACGCTGACTTTGGGACCATGGAGCACCAGCGTGGCGTCGGGATGCGCCTCGCGCGCGATGTTCGCGGTCGCGTTATCGCTTCCGAACGCCAGCACCGCGGGCGCGCGGCGGATGGCGGCGCGATCCAGCTCGTCGGTTCCCCCCTTCCACCAGATTACCGCGAAGCAAGCGCCGAGGTCGGGATCCTCCTCGGCGATCGTCCTCGCGAGAAGCGGGGCCAGGACCGGCTCCTGCGAGGCGGTCTTGGCAAGGACGGCCGACTTCATCGCGAGCGCCGAGTAGAAGGGCCAGACCGGGAGCCCCGGCACGTTGCCCGCGTAGATCTGCAGCATCCACTCGGGGCCGAAGGCCTGGCGGGGAATCCTGGATCGGTCCGGCTCCGGATGATCCAGCACCGCCACCGATCCCAGCTCCGAGGCGACCCAGCGCGAAACACCTCCCTGTGCGAGCGGTCGAAACGTATCCTCGATCGCGCGCGCGATCATCGGCGTGGAGAATCGCCCCGAGCGCGCGAGCCATGCGGTGGCATTCCGGTGTACGGGGCTCTGCGGATCGAGAAAGCGCTGCGCCACGCGCTCCAGAACACGATGGATCTCGGACGCGGGACGCGCGGCCAGATGCTTCGCGCGCGCCGCGCAGAGCGCGTCGATCCAGCGCGCGAGGTTCGAAGGCGTGACGGTGGCGAGGCGAAGCTCGATGGCGTCGTGCGCCGGGCCGAAGCGCTGGACGGTGGTCTCGGCGTCGCGCGCGAGCGCGGGGGGAAGGTAGAAGGCGTCGAAGAGGCCCTGGGTCACGGGCGCTCCCGCTCCACGAAGCGCTCGAACGGAAGCGAGCACCCCCGGCGCTCCGCTTCGGGAAGCCGTCCCTCGAGACGAAGGCGGCCCGCGGCGACCGAGCCCACGTCCTCGGTCTGGATCGCGAGCGGGATCTCCAGATTCGCGAGGTCGTAGTGGACGAGCACGCCGGATTTCCCTTCGGGGACGTCGCGCATGGTTTCCGGATCGAGCACGCGCGTGCGCACCCAGGGCGGAAT
>DASQAV010000119.1:0-11438 GCA_035635575.1 Candidatus Dormiibacterota bacterium
CCGGATGGCGGGAGCGTAGTCTCGATGCTCCCACGCGATGAGCTTGGTCCGCCTGGGAGGGAGTCCGCGCTCCACCGTCACGAGGGCCGCGTCGGCGCCGTCGGCGGAGGTGCCGCTCATGATCCCGAGCGCGCAGGCATAGCCCACCACGTCGCTCCGGCTCATCTTCCGCTCCCCTGCAGGAGACCTTCCACGATCTGCCGCTGGAAGAGGGCGAACGCGATCATCACGGGCGCGGTGGCGATCGTGGAGCCTGCGAGCAGGGCGCCCCAGTCCACGCTGTGCTCCGATTGCGCGAAGAGCGCCAGGCCCACGGGAAGAGTTCGCATCGATTCCGACGTCGTGAGCACGAGGGGGTGGAGGAACGCGTTCCAGGTGATGAGAAAGCCGTTCACGCCCACGACCGCGAGACCCGGCCCGGACAGGGGCAGAACGATTCTCCAGAAGATCGCGGCCGGGCTCCATCCATCCGTGCGCGCCGCTTCCTCCAGCTCTGGAGAGAGGGTCTGATAGTAGTGCGCCATGAAGAGCACGCCGAAGGGATCCGCGAGATGCGGGAGGATGAGCCCCGCGTAGGTGTCGAGGAGCCCGAGCTTGGAAAAGAGGAGATACAAGGGAACCAGGGTCACCTGCCTGGGGAGGATCAGGAAGGCGGTGGCGAGCCCGAGATAGATCCCCTTCCCGGCGAAGCGGCCGCGCGCGAGCGCGTGTCCCGCCGCCGCGCTCAACAAGATCTGAAGCGGCACCGCGATTCCGGTCACGAGGAGTGAATTCAGCGCGAACCGGCCCATGCCCCCCGAGGCGCCGAGCGAACGGTAATGCTCCAGGGTGAATCCACCGCTCCACCAGTCCGAGGGAGCGATGGGGAGCGCGTTCCCCACGCCGAGGGAGACCCTCGCCATGTAGAGGAGCGGCGCGATCGAGATGAGGGCGACGAAGGAGAGCGCCACGGCCGCGCGGCTCATGCAGCCACCTTCAGCCGCCTCTGGACAAGGAGGATCGACCCTACGAGCAAGAGAAGGAGATATGCGATCGCGCAGGCGTACCCCATCTCGAAGTGATAGAACGCGCGCTCGTAGAGGTGATAGACGAGGGTGAGCGTGCTCTCCAAGGGGCCCCCCCGCGTGAGCACGAAGACCTCGATGAAGATCTGGAAGGATCGGACCGTGTTGAGCAGCACGACGAAGAGGAGCACCGGCATCACGTGCGGGAGGACAATCCGGCGCTCGATCGTGAGCGCGCGCATTCCTTCCAGCCGCGCCGCCTCCAGCTGCTCCACGGGGAGGGTCTTCCGCCCGGCGAGGATCAGGATCGCGTAGTAGCCGACGCTCGCCCACACGTCCATCGCCATGATCGAGGGGAGCGCCAGCCGGGGGTCTTGCAGCCAGTGTACGGGCCCGAGTGCTAGCGATTGGAGCCAGCCGTTCAGCAGCCCCTGCTCCGCGTAGAGCGACTTGAACACGAGCGAGATCACGACCATGGAGAGCGTCGCGGGAAAGAAGATCGCTGCGCGAAAGAAGGCTTCCCCTCTCTTGAGGCGGGCGAGGAGCGCCGCCACGAGGTAGGCAAGCACGAGCGTGACCGGAAGGGTCCCGACGACGAAGATCGCGGTGGTCCGGAGCGCATGCCAGAAGGCGGGCGAGCCCAGCGCGCGCGCGTAGTTCGCTCCGCCCACCCAGTGCGTGAGGTCGGGGCGGAGCGGATTCATGGAATAGAAGCTGAGGACCAGGGCCGCGAGGAGCGGGATCAGGCCGAACACGGCGAAGAACGCGGACCAGGGAAGAAGCCCCCAGAGGCCCCGGCCCCTCATCGGGTCGTCTGGAGCAGGGCCTCGATTCGCCGGTCCGCGGAACGGAGCGCCTCGTCCGCGGACTTCTTGCCGTAGATCGCCTCCTCCAGCTCCGCGTTCAGGATTTCCTCGATCTCCACCCACCGGGGGTGGACCGGCGGAGCGACGGCGGTTTCCAGCTGCTGGACGAAGACCTTGTCGCGCGGATGGGATACGAAGTAGGTGTCCTGCTCCGCCGTGACAGCGGCGGGGAACGCGTTGCCGGTCGCGACATAGAGCGGCATCGCGTTCTCCTCGCGCACGAGGAAGCGAGCGAGCGTGAGCGCCAAGGATTTCTCCTTCGAGCCGCGGAAGATCCCGAGCGCCTCGGCGCCCGCGAAGGACGCCGGCTTCCCCCGATTCTTCGCGGGGCGAGGCATCAAGATGACGTCGAAGTGGAGCTGAGGCGCCGATTCGGGAAGCTTCCGCAGCATCCAAGTTCCCGAGATCGTGAAGCCGAGCCGCCCGCGCGTGAACGCCTCATCCAGCATCTCCTGACGGTCCAGCAGCGAGAAGGGTTTCAGGCTGAGATAGAAGCGGAGCGCCTCCACGTTCTGCGGGCTGTGGACGACGCTGTGGGTGAGCGTGCTGTCCAGGATGTCACCCCCGTTCCCCCACGCAAAGGGCATGAACTTCTTGAAGAGCACCTCGCGCTCTCCCGAATTCATGCCGAAGCCCTTGAGCTCGGGGCCGGCGGCGTCGATGCGCTCCACGGCTCGCGCGAAGTCGGCCCAGGTCGTGGTCGGCTCCTCGGGAGGGAGGCCGACGCCATGCATCAGATCCGTGTTCATGTACATCGCGCGGGTTCCCAGCATCCAGGGGATCGCGTAGGCGCGTCCGCGGTACTCGGCGACGGACCATCCGCGGAGCACGGGCCTCAGATCGGGGATGCTGTCCGTGAGGTCGATCAGGGTGCTATCGGCCACGAGGCCCGGGAGGAAGGTCGAGCCGATCTCGCAGAGGTCGGGCGGGCGCCCGGCCGCGACCGCGGCCACGATCTTCTCACGGCCGCTCTGCCACGTGAGCTGCTCCACCTTTACCTGGATGTCGGGGCGCTCGTGGTGGAATTTGTCCAGCACGGGCTGGATGGCGGTGAGGGGGGAGAATTGCCAGAAGACGACGGTTCGTTTCCCGGATGCACGTTCGCCGCATCCCGCAAGGGTCGCGGCGATGGCGATCACGGCCAGCCATCGGGTCACTACGACCGGATTGCCACCCGAACCCATCCCTGGGCCTCCTTGAGCCTCCGCACCGCCTCCGCGCGCGTCACGCCCGCGCGCCGCATCACGATCGCCACCTTGAGGGAGCCGCCCGCGCGCTTCAGCCAGGGCCCGGTCTCGCCGTAGCTCGCGCCGGTGATGGTCATGAACACGCGCTTCGTGCGCTCTTCCAGCTTCCGGCTCGCGGTGCGGAGATCCACCATGAGGTTCTCGTAGGTCTTGCCGAGGCGCACCATGGCGCCGGTGGTGAGCATGTTCAGCACCAGCTTCTGCGCCGTGCCCGCCTTGAGCCGCGTCGATCCGGTCAGGACCTCGGGCCCGACGTGGGGCGCGATGACCACGTCGCAGCGAAGCGGGGCCCCGGACGGATTCGCGGTCACCGCGATCGTCGCGGCCCCCATCTTCCGCGCATACTCCAGGGCGCCGATCGCGTAGGGCGTGCGGCGGCTCGCCATGATTCCCACGACGACGTCCTTCTCGCCCACGCGCCTCTTGCGCAGCGCGGCCTTCGCCGCGCTCGCGTCGTCCTCGGAGCCCTCGATCGACCGGACGAGCGCGCGCCGGCCTCCCGCGATGACTCCCTGGACCAGGGTGCGCGGCGTGCCAAACGTGGGCGGGCACTCGGTCGCGTCCAGCACGCCCAGACGGCCGCTGGTCCCCGCCCCGACGTAGATGAGGCGTCCTCCCCGCGACAGGCGCTCCACGATGAGGTCGACCGCACGCGAGATCTTGGGGATCTCGCGGCCGACCGCCAGGGGAACGCGGCGGTCCTCGTGGTTCATCAATCTCAGGATTTGTGAGGTGGAGAGCTTGTCGAGGTTCTTCGAGCGCGGGTTCCGCTGCTCGGTGACGAGCCGTCCCAGCTCGCGGAAGATGGCTTTCCCGCTGCGGCGATCGATCATCGAGAACGGATCATACGTCCATCTTGGGTCGCTTTGTGTCCCGATGCGTCGATCGCGGTGAGGCGATAGAAGTAGACCCCGTTCCCGGCCAGGTTGCCCTGGGAATCGCGGCCGTCCCAGCAGTAGGTGTTGAACCCGGCGTTGCCGGACCATTCCAGGGCAGCGACCCGCCGTCCCGAGACGGTCATCAAGAGGAGCCGGACCGTGGGCGTCGCCGTGCTCAGCTCGAACTGGAACACCGATCCGTCGCATCCGGAGCCCATGAGCCGGGGGCTCACCACCGCGACGCGGCGGAGCGAGAGCGCGGTCTCCACGTTGAAGGAGCCCTGGGCGAAGATCCCGCCGCGTCCCGAGACCTCGACGTCCAGCGTGTGCGGGCCGCGCGTGAGATCCATGGCGGGGACGTCGAGCGCCCACCGCCGATTGGTGCCGTCCAGCGCGGTCTTGGTCACGTTGGCGAGCGGGATTCCGTCGAGTAGAAGCGTCAGCGAGTCGGCCGTGACGGGAATCGGCGTCGTGGGCTCCGCGCGCAGGGCCGCGTTCGACTCCACGAAGGCGCCGTTCACGAGCACGACCCCGTTCGCGAGATAGCGGGCCGTGCTTCGCACCTGGAGCGCGTAGGTCTGCTCGCGGCCGTTGGTGTCGATGGAGCGCACGAGCAGGTCGTAGTTTCCGATGTGGGGGCGGTACCGCCCGGTCAACGTGTGGGCGCGGCCGCTGTCGGAGACGGCGACCGAGTAGAGGGTGGCGTCGACCGGCGTGATGTTTCCAGACCCGACAGCCCGCTCCAGGAGATCGGTCCTGGTCAATCCTGCTTCATCGCGGGTCTTGGCCACGATCGCGAGGCTGTCGCTGGCCGTGGCGGCCACGATCGGCGCGTTCTCCGGGAAGGGATTGCCGTCCACGGTCACCTCGAACACGCGCGGCGGTAGGGCGTCCATGCGGGTCATGGGGTCGCCGAGGAGCGCCGCGGTCCGGTTCATTTCCTGCTGAGGCGGGAACCCCGAGGCCGCCGCGTTCCTCACGTATGCCTGGGCCACGATCTCGCCCATGATCCACCGGGCCGCGCCTCCGGGTGCCGGAGGCGTCTTGTAGAAGGCCTCGGCCATGTAGCCGTTCATGGCGGCGTTCGTGTCGAGGATCTCGTACGCGGAAGAGCCCAGGCCGCCGATGGCGCCGCGGTCGGGCATCATGACCCATTGTTCCGTGAAGGCGTCGACGGAGTCGACCGCGGCGCCGAAGGGCGCGTCCGCGAACTGACTCGCATGGCAACCCCAGATCATGTGGAAGAAGGGCCGTCCCACGTTGCCGATTCGAGCCATGTCCCCGTAGGTAATGTCGAAGATATGCTCATGCGTCATCAGCTGCCGGTTGGCGTGCGCCTCCGCGTTGAAGATGAGGAACCCGCGAGCCAGCTGCGTCTGAAAGGAGTCCGCCGGCCCGCCGGTCATCCGGCAGGCGTTGATCATGTAAGTGATGTTGCGGCAGTCCGGGGAAGAGCCGGGACAGCAGGATGCCAGAGCATCCGTGATCCCCTTCAGATCGAAGAGGTCGGAATGGACGTCACTCCCGGACGCGCTCGCGGCCGTGGTGTTCTGCATGTACCGGCTTGCAGCCTTGAACTCCGGTTCCTGAGGCTGGAGACAGTACCCCGCGGTGAAAAAGATCGTCTGGGAATACTCGTCATCGGAGAAGAGCAACTGCCTTCCGCGCCAGTCATCGGCGGGCTGGAAATTCTCGTATTGGATGAGCTTCGTCACGAACTGGTCCAGCTCCGTGGCGCTGCTCGCCGGAACGCGCCCGAGAAAGATGCTCGGCGTGTTCTGGGCGGGGGAGCTGGTGCCCCGGCCCAGGTTCAGAACGTACCTCGCATCCTGCGCGACGAGCTGGGCGCCTTCCGGAGCGGAGATCACCTCGAACGCGAGGTACGTGGGAACCCAGTCGACCGAGCTCTGCGGAAGATCCTTCCGGTAGTCCATGCTGGCGTCGCCGAGGAGGGCCACGAATGAAGGACGGGGCGTCCACGTGTCGTAGGCGTGCTGGAAGTAGCGGCGAATGGCGGTGGCCGATTTGACGCCCCCGCTGAACTCGTCGTAGATGTCCTGAGTGGTGGCCACTTCGACGACGTAGCCTTGACCGCGGCGGTATGCCGCCAGACGGTTCGCCGGCGCCAGGAAAGCCTCCGGCGTCACGAGGATCGAGCGCGCGACGCTGCCGCCGGGGAAGGGAGCGGGAACGCCAAGATTGGAGGGCGTGTCCGCCTGCACGGCCCCCGACGCAATGGAAAGCTCCGCGCCCGGGACGAGCGCGACGAAGCGCCGCACTCCGGCCGTGGCGTCGGTGCGAAACGAGACCTCAAAGTTTCCGGGGCCGAGCTGGGTCACGGTGGTTCCGGTGACGCGAAGTGCTGTGGTGGGAACGGTGATGTCGTACACCTCGATCCCGGACTGCGCGAATCCTCCAACGTGAAGCTCCGCCACAGCCGCCGCGGCGCCGCTCGTGAACTCCAGCCGGTTCGAATCCGCAACGTAGAGGCGCGAGTAGGTCACATCAACCCAATCCAGACCGGAACCGCTGCCGTCGATGAAGGGTCCTCCGAATTGCTCGGTCCCGACATGGCGGTACTGATTGCTCCCGGAGCCGATGTGGCTGCCCGGCACGGTGAACCCGGTGTCGAGCAGATATATCTCCTGGCCGAAGAAGGTCTGATGGAACACAAGCGTGTCGGTCACGCCGGTCGAGCTCTGGAAATAGGCATCGATCCGGTGTGTCGCGATGGATTGTCCCTGATACCGCGACTGGACGCGGAAGGGCGCCGAAACGTCGGGGTGAGCGAAGGGAATCGACGTGCTGAACTGGTCGGGAGCGGTCCCGTCCGTCCAGAACATGGACTCCACGTTCTCCTGTGGCGTCCCCGCGAACATGTTGGGGGAGGCCATCAGGACATTATTCTGCTCCTGGTGGATCGTGTCCTGAAAAGACGTGGGCATCGCCGGCGCGGGATCGGAGATCACACCCGAGATCGGATCGGGCACCGCCGCGGATGCCGCGGTCCAGGAGACCCAGTACACGTTGGCATAGGCGTAGCGATTCTCGATGGACAGCGTGCCCACGCGATTCCGGAGGTTCCGCCCGTAGAACGTGATCGCATCCCCGCCGTCGAAGGTTCCGTTCGAATTCGCGTCGCGCGCAACGACCGGAATCGGGGTCGAGGTCGCGCTGTCCCCAGCATCGTCATATCCGCGCTCCCACACGCCGACCTGCGAGATGGAGATCCCTGCTGGGAATCCAGCGGCCGAGAGCGCCGCAAAGCTCACCGAGGTCCAACCCGTGGCGGTGACCGATACGCGGAATTCGGGATTCACCGAGGCGCGACGCGTCGAGAGCCTCGGGGCGCGCATCGCGCCGGGAGTCACGCGTCTCGGGAACCCTCGCGCCGATTCGTAGTTCGCGAGGAGTCCGCGCCGGACCCGGTCCCAGGCGCCCGCGTCCGCTCCCGGTCGAACCGCCGGACGGAGCTTCAGCTCGGCTGCGGTCGCGTTGGTGAAGTCCACGCGCAGCGTCATTCGCTTGAGTACCAGGAATCGGTTGTGGCCGGGGTCGTAGCGAACCGGGCGCAGGAGCGCGGGAATCATCCAGGCATCGCCCACGGGCCCTCCCTCCCCCATCGTGACGATGTCCTGGGGCCAGACGTTGCCGCGCCCGTAGATCGCAGGATCGGGCTCGAAGCGCACCTCGGTCACGGGACCGGTCTTGAGATCGTCGCTCACAAAACGTTGCTTCGCGACCGGGATCGGAGGAGGCAGCCCGCCTCGCTCCTCCCACTCCGCGGAAACGATGCGGACCTTTGCCGTCATTCCATCCGGCACGCCGACGGGAATCATGATCGTGGGGAGCGCGGGATGTCCCGGGGGCTCGGTGACCTGGGCCCCCAGCATCGAGACGCGAACGTAGGGCACCCCCTCGACCCGGGTGCTGTCGAAACGGGCGGAGGAAGGAGTGATCTCGACCGTCGCGCCGCGGGCGTCCTGGGAGGACGCGCGATAGGCGCTCTGCGCGGCGGACGCAACTCCGCCATAGAGGGCGAGAAGAGCGATCGTTACGGAACAGAGCCGTCGCGTGACGAGGCGGATGAGCGGATTTCCTTTCGTGTGTGATTCGGCGGGCGGCCCAGAGACGGCATTATAGGAAGGGCACGGAAAAGGCGTCAAGGCTTCCCCCCTCGTTTGACACTCCGGAATTGCGGGTGCTAGACTTTCGCCATCAATTCCCTACGAGCCGCCACCGATCCGCGGAAACGCCGTGAGGCGCGAATCCTAGCGTCGACGGTGCTCCTATCCGCCCTGCTCTTCGCCGCCTCCTCCGATACTCCCGTCCCGGCGCAGCCCCATGAGCGATTCATCATCGTGGGATTCGACGGCATGGATCCCGGGGTGGCCGATCGGCTCATCGCGCAGGGAAAGCTTCCCCATCTCGCCTGGATGAGACTGCACGGCGCGATGCGGGCCCTCCGCACCACGAATCCGGCGCAATCCCCCGTGGCCTGGTCCGCGTTCTCGACCGGCACGAACCCGGGAAAGACCCGGATCTATGATTTCCTGAAGCGGAATCCCGCCACGTATTACCCCGATTTCTCGACGGTGACCGTGCGGCGGGGGCAATTCGCGTTCGGATTCATCCCTACCCGGGCGCCTTCTGTGATCAACAACAGGCAAGGCGCCACGTTCTGGGGGATCGCCTCCTCGCGGGGCGTCAAGACTGCCGTTCTGGAGGCCCCGATCTGCTTCCCGCCGGAGAAGCTACAAACCGGCGTACTCCTTTCCGGGCTAGGGGTTCCCGATATTCGCGGCACCATGGGGACCTTCTCCTACTACGCCACGGACGCTACCGGGGCGGCCGACACGGAGATGGGGGGCAAGATCGCCCGGCTCACGCTCGATTCCGCCGGACGGTCGCGCTCGGTGGTGCATGGGCCGCGGAACCCCTTCGCGGGCCGGGACAGCGAGGGGAGGATTCCGGACCTCACCATTCCGGTGGAGTTCCAGAGAATCCGGCGCAATGCGGTCCAGATCTCGCTCCAGGGGACAACCCGCGCCATCCGGAATGGACAGTGGAGCGACTGGTACACGATCCAGTTCCACGTGGCGCCGATGGTCTCCGTCCGCGGCATCGCGCGCTTCCACGTGATCGAGGCGTACCCCGAAGTCCGGGTGTACCTCTCCCCCATCAACCTGGACCCGCGCCGGCCGCCGATCCCGATCTCCAGCCCGCCCGCCTACAGCGCGCAGCTCGCAAGGAAGCTGGGCCTCTACAAGACGCTGGGCTGGCCCGAGGACACCTGGGCGCTGAACGAGGAGAAGATCGACGAGGAGGTTTTCCTGCAAGATGTGAACTACTCCTTCGATCGGCAGCGCGCGCTCGTGCTCGACGCGCTGCAGTCGATGAATCCCGACCTCTTCGTGACGGTGTTCCAATCCACGGACAAGGTGCAGCACATGTTCTGGCGGCTGATCGATCCGCAACATCCGATGTACAACCGGAGACTGGCGGCGAAGTACGGGGACGCGATCGATCGAATCTACATGCGCGCGGATTCCCTTGTGGGAACGCTCCTCCAGCGAACCCGGGACGGCCGCACCACGCTGCTCGTCTGCTCCGATCATGGATTCTCGAGCTTCCGGAAGGCGGTGAACATCAACACCTGGCTCGTCCGGAACGGCTACATGACGCTCACCAAGATGGATCCGGTGCGTGACCGGAATCTGGAGGACCTCTTCGGCCGCGGGACCTTCTGGCCCAACGTGGATTGGTCCAAGACGCGGGCCTATGCGCTGGCCCTCGGGCAGATCTACGTGAACCTGAAAGGCAGGGAGCGGCTGGGCATCGTGAACCCCGGCGCTCCCTACGAGGCGCTCCGGGACGAGATCCGTACGCGGTTCAGCGCGCTGCACGATCCGGACACCGGGGAGCCGGTGGTGCGGCGCGTCTACAAGCGTGAAGAGATCTACCGCGGCCCCTACTTCGACGAGGCGCCGGACATGGTGGTGGGATTCGAGCGCGGCTACCGCGTCTCGTGGCAGACCTCGCTCGGGGGAATCCCGCCCGACATCATCGAGCCCAACGAGCGGCGTTGGAGCGCCGACCACTGCTCGGTGGACCCCGATCTCGTTCCCGGCGTACTGTTCTCGAGCAGGCCACTGGACGCGGACTCGCCCGCGATCACGGACGTGGCGCCCAGCGTGCTGAAGCGCCTGGGAATCGTTCCTCCGGCGGTCATGGACGGCCGCGACCTGGGAATTCACTAGCAGAACCTAGGGGCGCGCGGTGCGAACCAAGCTGTCTCTCTACTGGGAGCTTGCCCGGCCGTTCACCCTCATCGCTCCGGCGCTGGGCATGTTCACGGGCAGCGTGATCGCGCTCGGGGCCTTCCCGACCGTTCCCCTAACGGCCTGGATCGCCACCAAGATCGCGCTCGGGACCCTGATGGCGGCGGTCCTGAACGCGGCCTCCAACGTCCTGAACCAGGTCACCGACTTCGAGGCGGACGTCATCAACAAGCCCGCACGGCCGCTTCCCTCCGGCCGCGTCAGCGCCTCCGAGGCGATCCGCCTCTCGGGATGGCTCTACGTCCTCGCCTTCGTGCTGGCCACACCGGTGGGGCCCCAGTGCACGCTTCTCGCGGGGACCGCGGCGGTGCTCACGGTCGCCTATTCCGCGCCACCCTTGCGGTGGAAGGCGGCCCCCTATCTGGCGAACGTCGTCATCGCGATTCCACGCGGCGTTCTTTTAAAGGTAGCCGGCTGGTCCTGCGTGCGCGACTTCGGGAGGCTGGAGCCCTGGTACATCGGGGCGATCTTCGGGCTCTTTCTCCTGGGCGCCACCACGACGAAGGACTTCGCGGATCAACGAGGGGACGCGGCGGCGGGATTCCGGACGTTGCCGGTCGTGCACGGGGCCAAGCGCGCGGCCTGGATCGTGGCGCCCTTCCTGGTACTCCCCTTTCTCCTGATCCCCTACGGCGTGGAGCGCGGAATCCTGACGGGCAATCCGCATCTCCTCTACTGGCTGACGGGGATTCTCTGCGTCTGGGGAGCGTACGTGGTCTATCTCATGGTGCGGCGTCCCGACGATCTGGCGCGGACGGAGAACCACCCCTCCTGGACGCACATGTACGTGATGATGTTCGTCGCGCAGATCGGATTCGCGCTGGGGTACCTGATTCGGTAATCCCGAAGGGAAAACATAAAGGCGGCGCCAGTTTCGGCGCCGCCTCTTGCGTCCGGCAAAAAACCTGAGGGGGGAATCAGGTGCCTCGGGCGCTCCTCATAGGAGCGAGCCCGCAGGGTTCCTCCCGACTAGTTCACCGTCGGGAACTTGCAATTATGGTTGTTATGGGCCTTGATGAAGCTCAGGTCGATCGAGTTCACGATCCCGTTGTTGTCGAAATCCATCGAATACTTGTACGGGGTCCCGATCGCCGCCTGCACC
>DASQAV010000120.1:0-13174 GCA_035635575.1 Candidatus Dormiibacterota bacterium
CTACGGCACCTTCGAGGAGCTCCGGCGATACTGCTACAGGGTGGCCTCGGTCGTGGGGCTGATCTGCCTGCGCATCTTCGGCGACGAGGAGGAGCGCGGCAGAGCCTACGCGGAGAATCTGGGTGTTGCGCTCCAGCTCACGAACATCCTGCGCGACCTGGGCTCGGATCTGAAGCGCGGGAGAATCTACCTTCCCCGGGAGGAGCTCCACGCCTTCGGGTACCCGGAGGAGGCGCTGGCGCGCAAGGAGCGAAGCGCCGCGTTTCTCGAGCTGATGCGGTTCCAGGTGGAGCGCGCCCGCGGCTTCTTCGCCGCCGCGGAGCGGGAAGCCGCATCCCTGGACCCGAGGCGCATCGTTGCCGCGGAGATCATGGGGCGCATCTACCGGCGGCTTCTCGCGCGCATCGAAGCCTCGGGCTACGACGTCTTCTCCCGCGAGGTACGCGTGCCGTTCCACGAGCGCGTGTGGATCGCGGGGAGCTCCATTCTCGCCGCGCACGCCGCGCGATGAGCCGTCCCTTCGATGCGGTCGTGGTCGGGGCCGGCTTCGCCGGCGTCGCCGCGGCGACCTCGCTCGCGGAGAGCGGCGCGCGGGTGCTGGTGCTCGAGACGCGGCAGCGCCCGGGCGGACGCGCCACGAGCTGGATCGACCCCGCGACGGGGGACCTGGAGGACAACGGGCAGCACGTCCTCGCCGCCTTCTACGCGGAGACGATCCGGCTCCTGCGCCGCCTCGGTACGGAACAGGCGCTCGAGGCCGATCCCACCTTTCATCTGCGCCTCTGGGAGCGCGGGCGAGGAAGCTTTCAATTCCGCTGTCCCGATCTTCCCTCGCCGTTCCACTGGATCGCGGCGGTCGGAACCTGTGACCGGCTGAGTGCCAAGGCGCGGCTCAAAGCACTCGACCTTCCCCGCCAGGTCCGCGCGCTGTTCGCGCAGAACGGAGACGGCTCGCGCTTCACGGTCGAGGGCTGGCTCCGGAAGATCGGCGGGAGCGAGGATCTGGCGGCGGTGCTCCGGCCGCTGGCGCTCGCGTCTCTCAACGAATCACCCGCCGAGGGATCCGCGGGTCTCTTTGGCCGGGTGCTCGACCGCATCTTTCAGGTTCCGGCCCGCGCGAGCGGGCTGGCGCTTCCCCGGCGCGGCCTCTCGGATCTCATCCTTGGATTCGAGGGATTCCTCGCGGGACGCGGAGGGGAGGTCCGATACCGGGCGACCGCCCTGGGCGTGCGCGTCGATGCGGGCCGCGTGACGGGGCTGTCGCTTCTCGGCCGCGAGAGGATCGATTCGGATTGCGTGATCCTCGCGGTTCCGCACGACCGCGCCGGATGGATGCTCGCGCGCGAGCACTTCGGCCGATTTCTCGGGATCACGCAGGCGCCCTGGTCCCCCATTGTCTCCACCATGCACGTCTACGACCGGCCCGTCCTCCCCTCACGATTCGTGGGCCTCCTGGGCACGAAGACACAGTGGGCTCTGGATCGGGGCCCGGCGGGGGCCGGCGGCTTCCGCGTGGGAACGGTCCGTAGCGCGGCATTCGAGGACGAGGAACGGCCGGGCGCATCGATCGTCGAGGAGACGTCGCGAGAGCTGGCCGAGGCGTTTCCCGAAGCGCGCGAAGCAACGCTCCTACGCACGCGCGTCTACAAGGAGCGGCACGCCACGGTGCGCTCTATTCCGGAGATACAGCCCCTGCGTCCGCCCGCCGAGACCGGGGTGCGTGGCCTCCTCCTGGCCGGCGACTGGACCGCGACCGGATTGCCTCCGACGATCGAGGGTGCGGTGCTGAGCGGCCACCGCGCGGCGGCGCTCGCTTCCGCGGCGCGATGAGGGTACTCCGCGCGCGCGTTCTCTCCTGGTACCGGAAGCACAAGCGCGACCTCCCCTGGCGGCGCACGCGCGATCCGTACGCGATCTGGGTGAGCGAGATCATGCTCCAGCAGACTCGGGTCGACACGGTGCTTCCCTTCTACGAGCGCTTCCTCCGCCGCTTCCCCGGCGTTAGATCCCTGGCCCGGGCGCGCGAATCGCAGGTGCTGGCCGCATGGTCGGGGCTTGGCTACTACCGGAGAGCGCGAAACCTTCACGCCGCGGCCCGCGCCCTGGTGCGGCGGCACGCCGGTCGCCTTCCCGAAGACCGCGCGTCCCTGCTCGAGCTTCCGGGAATCGGCGAATACACCGCATCCGCCATCGCGAGCATCGCGTTCGGCCGCGCGTCCGCCGCGGTGGACGGGAATGTCGTTCGCGTGCTGGCGAGGATCGGGGGGCACTCGGGCAGGCGTGACTCCCCGGCGCTTCACGCCACGGTCACCGCCATGGCCGAATCCCTGGCGGAGGGCCCGCACCCCGGCGACTGGACGCAGGCCTTGATGGAGCTGGGTGCCTTGATCTGCCTGACTCGCGAGCCGCTCTGCCTCCGCTGCCCCGCCTCGCGTTTCTGCGTCGCAAGGCGGCGCGGGCGCCCCGAGCGATTCCCTGAGGCGCAGCCCGCGGTGGCGCCGCGGGAAGAACGCCGGATCGTTCTCGTCGCGACGTCGGGGCGCCGTGTGCTCCTGGTCCCCGACGACGCGGACGAGCGAGCCACGTGGACGTTGCCGTACGCGCGGCTCGGCGCATCGGCGCCGTCCAAAGCGGCCCGCGGACTTCTCTCGAGGCTGGTCGGAAACCAGGGCCCCGATCCCGATCGCGCCGGCTCCTTCCGTCACCGCACGTTCTCGCATTCCCTGACCTACGAAATCTGGTCCGTCGATCTTCGGGCGCGTCCCTCCCCGAGGCGTCCCGGCCCTCCGGACCCCGCGCGGCCACGGCGTCCAAGCTCTCTCTGGGCCACGTCGCACGAGCTCGAACGGCTCCCCGTCCGTTCCCATACCCTCAAGGCACTCCGTAGCTTGGACCGATAGCCAGGGAGCGGAGCCGGTGCTATAATCCCGCGGTTCGTTCGCCCCACGTCTGGCAATCCAAACAACCTGGCACCTTCGAGGCCCAGCCATGCCGAGCCGCTCCCTCCGCAGGCACCGGACGTTCGCTCTGGTTTTGCTCTCCTTCCTTCTCGCAAACGCCCCCGGTTCTGGATCCGCCGCGCCTCGCTCCGTTCATCCGGCGCTCCGGTCGATCCGGCCGGGAGAGGCGCTTTCGGAGCGATTCCTTTCGCGGGATTCGAGAGGCGGCGTCCTGGTGGACTTGATTCTGGAGGGAGATCTCTCGGCGGAGACCCTCCGCGCAGAGGGAATCCAGGTCGACACACGTGTCGGACGGCGCATGACGGCGCGCTGTCCGCTTGCGCTTCTCTCGAAACTCCTCGCTCTCCCCGGCCTGGACGCGGTGCGCGTCGCGGAGCGATGCAAGCCGCTCCTCGACCGGAGTGCTTTGGACGTCGGGGTCAACACGGTGCGCACCGTGCCTCCGCCCTCCTTCACCGGGCAGACCGGCGCGGGGGTGCTGGTCGGAGTCGTGGATACCGGCGTCGAGTACACGAATCCGGATTTCCAGAATCCTGACGGCACGACCCGCCTGGTTTCCATCTGGGATCAGACCGGTGCCGGAACCCCGCCCGCCGGATTCTCCTACGGAGTCGAATGGCTTCCCGCCGACATCAACGCGCTCATTCCCTCCGAGGTCGATTCCCAAGGGCATGGCTCGCACGTCCTGGGCATCGCCGGAGGGAACGGCAGCAACACCGGGAACGGGCAGCCCGCGTACACCTACGTGGGAATGGCCCCGCAGGCGGACCTCTGCATGGTGAAGACCACGTTCCAGACGAATTCCATCGTGGACGGCGTGAACTACATATTCCAGAAGGCCGCGTCGCTCGGGAAGCAGGCCGTGGTGAACCTGAGCCTCGGCACTCAGGAAGGGCCTCACGACGGCACGCTCGACATGGACCTGATGCTGAACGCGCTGACCGGCCCCGGAAAGATCATCGTGGCATCCGCCGGGAACTCCGGCTCGGACAATCTCCACGGCCAGCTGACGCTGAGCGGGTCGACGCCGCAGAACATGACGCTGACCGTACCCGCCTATACGCCCGCGGCCGGCACCGGCAACGACGTCCTTCTCTTCTCGGGCTGGTACGCGGGCTCGAGCCAGATCTCGGTGAAGATCGTCACGCCCACGGGCGTGACCGTCGGTCCGGTTCTCACCGGAACGAATCTCATCGGAGTGAACACGGCGGACGGCTGGCTCAACATCCACAACGGAACCAGCACGCCCAGCAACGGCGCCCGCGAGATCTACATCGAGCTCTACGACGCGAACTCGGCCAATCCCCCCAAGACGGGCACGTGGACCTTCACGTTCACGCCGGTCTCGATTCCGGGCGGCGGCCGCGTGGACATGTATCTCTACGAGAACGCGCTCGCGAACGGCGCCGCCGCGCTTGCGAAATGGAACCAGGGGCTGGCGTTCGGAGGGGTCGTGGGGTCTCCCGGCGACGCGGACTCCATCATCACCGCCGCGGCGCATGTGACGAAGGACTGCTGGGACTCGTTCGACGGCCTGAGCTATTGCTGGAATCCGCGTCCCACGCTGAACGCCATCGCGTCCTTCTCCAGCCAGGGTCCGCGCCGGGACGGCGTGCAGAAACCCGATCTCTCGGCGCCGGGATTCGGCGTCACGTCCACGCTCTCGGCCGACTACATCGCGAGCACGCCGCTCATCGCCACCGACGGCGTCCACGTGAATTTCGCGGGCACGAGCATGTCGGCGCCGCACATCACCGGCGCCACCGCGCTCCTCCTGGCGCGGAGCGAATGGGCAACTTCCACGCCATCCAAGATCAAGGCGAGGCTCAGGAGCACCGCCCGAACCGACGCCTTCACGGGCTCCGTTCCGAACGCCACCTGGGGTTACGGGAAGCTCGACATCGGCGCGGCGCTCGCCATCCCGTTGACCCTCACCGTCTCGCGGCCACCCAAGGGTTCGCTCTATGTTGCGGGTCGCTACGACTCCGTGAACGTGGCCCTGACGGGATTCACGGCCGACACGATCGGAATTTCCCTTTCGATGGATGGCGGTACGACGTATCCCGTCACGCTCGGCTCGCTCTTCAACGTGCCGCCCACCGGTCAGCCTGGATTCATGTTCTTCGTCGATCCTTCCTATCAGACGACCCAGGCCAAGGTGCGCGCCATCGCGATCAAGGGAACGACGGTGATGACCAGCTTCTCCGACAGCCTCTTCGCAATCGGGATTCCGTCCGCGGTACAGGAGAGCCCCGGCGTCCCCGCGAGATTCGCCCTGCATCCGAACACGCCGAATCCCTTCAATCCTTCGACCGAGATCCATTTCGAGCTGGATCGGGCCGGGCCGGCGACGCTCCGCATCTACTCGGTGAACGGCGCGCTGGTCCGAACCCTGGTCGATCATCCGCTCCCCGCGGGGCACTACCACGCGCGCTGGGATGGCACGGATTCGGGGGGACGTCCTGTGGGCTCGGGCATCTACGTCTACCGCCTGAGCGAGAACGGCCGGAACCTCTCCCGGAAGATGAGCCTCCTCAAGTAGGGAGGTCCGCTACACCCCAAAGGCGACGGGATCCCAGGGCACGCCCAGCTCCGAGGGCGGCGCCATGTATCCCGCGAGCGCGGACGCGGCGACCACCGGCGGGCTCGCGAGGTACCCTTCCCCGCCGACGCCCATCCGGTTCTGCCAGTTCCGATTGAACGACGTGATCGCGCGCTCTCCCGGGCTCAGCGAGTCCGGCCCCTGGCCGAAGCACGGCCCGCACCAGGACTGCCTGATCTCCCCGCCGGCTTTCCGGAAAACATCCGCGATGGATTCCCCCCCGAGGCGCGGATCGGGGCGCTCGATCAGGCGCTTCACGGTGCCGCTTCCCGGAAAGATCACGAACTCGGCACCCTTCGCGACGTGATCGACGCCGCGCTCCCGCGCGGCGCGCAGCACCAGCGCGGCCTGAAGAAGATCGTCGTATCCCCCGTTCGTGCAGGAGCCGATCAAGGCCTTCGTGAAGGTGATGCGCTCCTTCGCGACCTCCTCGGCCGGGAAGGCGTTCCCAGGGCTGAAGGGCTTCGCGATCATGGGCACCACGGAGGAGAGGTCGAGAGCCTCGTCGATCTCCCAGCGCGCATCCTCTCCGGGGCTCACGCGCGGGTAGGGCAGCGCAAAGCCCCGCTCCCGGTACCAGGCCTCGGTCACCTCATCCTGCGCGAAGATTCCATTCATCGCCTCCGCCTCGGCCATCATGTTCGCGATCGTGTTCCGGTAGGGAAGGGGAAGCTCGCGATTCGGATCCACGAATTCCACGCTCATTCCCTGCGACTGCTTGGCCCCCCACCCGTGGAGAAGCTTCAGCACGATGTCCTTGCCGGACACCCAGGGCTGGAGCTTCCCCGCGAACACGACGCGCCGCTGCTTGGGGAGGGTGAAGTAGACGGCTCCGGTCGCCCATCCGAACCCGAGCGTGGTGCTGCCCACCCCGATCCCGACCGCGCCGTAGGCGCCGTAGGCGCGGCTGTGCGAATCGGCGCCCGGATAGAACGCTCCCGGAACGATCAGCCCCTGCTCGGGAAAGTAGAAATGGAAGATCCCCGTCCCGGGCGGAGCGTAGTAGGGCTCGCGAATCCCGTGGCGGTCGGCGAACTCGCGTGAGATCGAGGTCTGCCGCTCGTCCGCTTCCTTGCCCGTGAACACGAAATGATCGTTCGCGATCGCGGCACGCAGGGGGGCGACTTCGTCCTTCCCGACGATCTGGCGGAAAGTGTGGATGGAGAAAGGGGCGGTTCCGTCCGAGGCCGGGAGCAGATCCGCGAACACCTCGACCGTGGCGCCGGGCTTCACCTCGGCCCGTTTGTCCACGCGATGAGCCCACACGATCTGCTCGGTGCTGGACATGGAGCGCGCGAGGGCGTGTCCCGGAAACACCACGCTCATCGGCTTCGGGCCGGCCCGGTACTCCCGTCTTCCCAGCTCGAAGATCCCTCCGCCGCGCCGGATCTCCTCTTCCTTGACGGAGAGGGGAAGCGCCGCGTAGGCCTTCCCTCGCGTGACGTTCTTCAGGGTGCGCGTCTCAGGATTGAATTCGAGCTGATCGCCGTCCTGAGCGTCGTCCACCGCATCGGTGCTCTGTACGAAATGGAGGCCCAGATTGAGGGCATTGCGGCGGAAGATGTCCCCCATGCCGGAGCCGCAGACGATCACCATCGTGAGCCCCGCCTCCTCGGCGATCGCCTTCAGCCCCGCCGGGGACATCTCGCGCGAGGACCCGATGGCGAAGCGGTCTCCGGCCACGAGGAACGTCTCCCCGGCGTGCACGCGCGCGCGGAAGTCGGGCATGAGGTGACGGAAGGCTCCCTCTTTCCAGCGCTGGTCCAGCGTGGCGAGGCTCTCGGAGACGCAATCCTGGGCGGGCGTGATCTGGTCGGTGTCGATGGCGTCGCGCTTCTTTCCGGGTCGCTTGGGGTCCCAGAAGATCAGCGCGCGTCCGCGCACGGGCGCGGCGCTCACAGGATCCCGCGCGCGATGTAGAGCTCGGCGCTGTTCCGCATGTAGCTGGTCGCGAGCGAGCGGCCGTTCTCGGTGAGCAGGAGGGAGTCGATTCCCGATACCCCGCTCGGCGTTCGCGGGGTAACCGCGTGCCATAGCTCTCGCCCTCCCGTCGCGACGTCCACCCGGAAGATTCGAGCGGGGATCTTGCCGCGCTCGAAGGCGAAGATGGCGGTCCCATCGGCATCCCAGTTGTACGGGCGCTCTCCGGGAAGAATCCCCTGGAGCGGCTTCGGCGCACCCCCTTCGGTGGGGTAGAGCGCGTAGGACCCCCTCGCCGACCTCGCGAGCGCGAGCCGGCCATCGGGAGACACTTTTCCGAGATTGGTCCCAACTCCCTCCTCGCTGATCGGTCGAACCTGTTCCGAAGCGAGATCATAGATATAGAGTCGCATGCCACGGCCCGGCTCGAACCCGGCCAGGCAAAGAGCGCTGCCGTCCGGCATCCACGTGGCCTGGTAAACGGTCAGAGACGGCAGTGGAAGCGTTCGCTCCCGTCCCGCGCCCGTGGGAAGAAGCGTCAGAATGCCGTGCTCGCGGCGATTCTGGACCAGGGCCCACTGGCCGTCCGGCGAGAACTCCATGGCGACCCCGTCGCCGAGGCGTACCGCGGGCGACCCATCCGTCGCCCTCATGTAGGCGGCCGCAACTCCCGCCGTTCCCGGACCCGTTTCATCGAAGAGAATCCATTTCCCATCCCGCGAGATATCCCGTGCCAGGGTCCAGTCGAGCCAGGACAAGTCTCGGGCGTCCTCCCCCGGCTCATGCCACTCCATCTTCATCTGGGGTGTCGCCTGGATGAAGAGCATCTCCCCCGAGGCCGAGATGTCCGTCAGGTAGGGAAATCCGGTGAGACTTTGCAGTACTCGAAGCGTCCCATCTTGCCTGATCTCGTACAGGCTCGGCGAGCTGGCCGCCCGCTGGCCGGAGAGGCAGATCGTTCCCCGAGGGGACCAGGCAATTCCCCAGACGGTGAACCATGAGGTCGACAGGGTGCGAACCTTGCCGTCCGACTCGATCTCGAGCACGTTTCCACCGTTGTCGCCGCTCGCGGCATGATCGAGCAGGGCCACCTTCGTACCATCGCGTGATACGCGCACGTGGCTGACCCATCCCGTCGGCTTGTAGATGGTGCGCCCGATCGGGTATTCCACGTGTAGCGCGCCCTTCTGGCCCCGGATCACGGCCATGCTCTTGCCGTCCGGGCCCCAGTCCGCGAAGGTGACGCCGTCGACGATCCGCCGGGGAACGCCGCCCAGCATCGAGACCCGGCCGAGGGTTCCGAGCGTCACGAAGCCGCCCAGGTCCTCGGTGTCCATGAGGATCGCCAGCTCGCTCGTCGTAGCGATGGAGAGAAGGTCGGCCTTCAACCCGATCGGTCGTGATTCGGGCATCTCCACCCGCACGACGTAGATTTCGCTGGGTCCGCTGTCCCACGCCGCGCTGTAGATGACGGTCTGACCGTCGGGGGTGAACCGGGCGCCTGTGATGTCCCCTTCCCGGAAGGTCAGCCTCTGATACGTGATCGCCGTCCCTGCGGACGGCGAGGAGGATGGGTCCTGACCTCTCCCTCCGCTGTCCCGAACCAGCTCCAGAGCGAGCGCGAGATCGCGCGCCGAATCGATGCGGGCGTCGGTCTGTTTTTCGAGGCAGCGCCGGAGCACCTTTCCGAGACCTGGGTGCGCGCTTTCCAGCTCGCGCGGCAACGGGGGCGGCTCCCCGCGCAGGATCGCGCTCATGCGGTCAGCAGTCGTCTCCCCGGGGAAGACGGGCGCGCCGGTCAGCATCTCGTAGAGGATCGCGCCCAGCGTGAAGAGGTCGGTGCGATGGTCCACGCCGAGGTCGCGGATCTGCTCCGGGGCCATGTAGCTGGCGGTGCCGAGGAGCTGCCCCGCGACGGTGAGATTGGCAAGGGTCGGGCCGGTATCGCTCACCTTCCCGAGGCCATCCTTCGTGAGCTTGGCGATTCCAAAATCCAGGATCTTGACGCGCCCGTCACGCAGGAGAATCAGGTTCTCGGGCTTGAGATCGCGGTGGACGATGCCCTTCGCGTGCGCTGCGGCGAGGCCCGAGGCGATCTCGATGCCCAGGTCCAGCGCGCGGGCGGCAGGCATCGGCCCCGTGTCCAGGGCCTGCCGCAAGGTTTCCCCTTCGATGTACTCGGAGACGATGTAGGGCGTGCCTTCGAAGGTCCCCACGTCATACACCGCCATGATGCTGGGATGGTTGATCTGTCCGGCGGCCCGCGCCTCCTGCTCGAAGCGCTTCAGGCGATCCGGGTCGGAGGCGAAGGTTCCGGGCAGCACCTTGACCGCCACGTCGCGCGAGAGACGGTCATCACGCGCGCGATAGACCTCTCCCATGCCGCCCGCGCCGAGAAGCGCGACGATTTCGTAGGGGCCGATTCGAGTGCCTGTCGCGATTGCCATGGAGTGTGTTTGCGGGAGCCCTGCCGGGGTTCCTGCGCGAGATCAGTCTAGCGAGGGGCCTTCAACTCGTCGAGCGCTCCTTCGAAGGCGCTCTGAACGGTGTCCATCGGCTCGGTCTGGAGCGCTTCGCGGAGAGCGGCCTCGGCGCGAGGCGCCTTCAGCTTGGCCAGGGAACGGGCCGCCGCGGAGCGCACCCGGAACCAGGGGTCGCGCAGGAGCTCGATGAGGCGTGATTCCACGCGCTCGTCCAGGATTCCCAGCTTGCCCAGCGCCTTGGTCGCGGCCTCGCGGGCCTCGTTCTTGTACTCGGGGCGCGTGTAGTCGAGAAGGATGGGAACGGCTCGCGAATCTTTGAGGATCACGAAGCCGTCGAAGATGTGCTGTCTCAGGATGTCCCGATGGCTCTCGCGGACGAGCTCGGCTCGAAGGAGGTCGAAGGCCTCCTCACGCTTGCTCCGGGCGATGCCGATCAGCGCCATGCCGGCGGTGAACTTGCTCGATTCCGTCGGCACCATCTTCCGCAGATGCTTGACCGCGTCCTCGCCCCCGATCCGGCCCAAGGCCCACGCGACGGCGCGCCGGACGCGCGGCTTCTGCCCCTTGCAGAGCTCCGCGATCCGGTCGGTCATGCCCGGACGGCGCGCGCCGATCTCTCCCAGGGACGCGAGCGCCGCGACGCGAACTCCCCAGAAGCGGTCCCCCCTCGCGGCGCGGAAGAGCGCTTCCACGGCCGGCGGATCGCCGCGGGATGCCAGCTCGCGCGCGCAGCGGATGCGCTCCAGGGAGAAGCTCGATTCCTGTAATCCGTACAGAAGCTCCTCGTCCGAGCGCGGGAATTCCATGAGCTTCATCACGTCGTGCTCGGGATCCAGCGCCACGTAGCGCGGCCTCGTGGGCAGAGGGATCCGGATCGTCTCCTTGCGCTGCTTCACTTCGATCGGAAGGCGGAGACGCCGATCCCCCACCTTGAGCTCCAGCACCATGGGGATCTGAAACGCGGCGGGCGTGACGGAGTCCTGATCCTGAACCTGCTCGATCGTGAGGAGGAGCGCCTTCGCGTTCTGGTCCCATTCGCGCGCCACCTTGAGCTCGGGGTGCCCTCCCTGGTACGCCCACTGGTCGAAGAACCACGTGAGATTCCTTCCGGACACCTCCTCGCAGGCCCTTCTCAGATCTCCGGTCTCCACGCCGCCGAAGGCGTGCCGCTCGAGGTAGCGCTTGAGCCCGCGCCGCCAGACGGCGTCGCCCAGCGTCGCGCGAAGCATGTGAACGACGCACGCGCCCTTCTCATAGAGATGACGGTCGAAAATCTCCGAGGGATAGCGATAGGCGGTCTCGACCAGCGGACGTCGATAGTCGCCATTGTCCTCGACCAGATAGGAGCACATCTGCTCCAGTCGCGCGAAATCCGCCTCGTCCCGGCCGTGCTCGGCCTCCCAGAAGACGACCTCGGAGTAGGTGGCGAATCCCTCGTTCAGCCATCCCTCCGACCAGTCGCGGCAGGTCACGAGGTCTCCCCACCACTGATGGGCCAGCTCGTGGCTGATCAGGGTCTCGTAGGTCTGGTCGATCGCCTCCTCGGGGGTCTGGAGCGCGCGCACGGTGAGCGTCGTGGCGCCGGTGTTCTCCATGCCGCCGAACGTGAAATCGAAAACCGTGGACTGGGCGTACTTGGGATAGGGGTAGGGGTAGCCGAACACCTTCGAGAAGGCCGCGATCATGGCGGGGGTCTTCTTGAAGAGCTCCCGCCCCTCGGCCTCCCGTCCGCGCTGCACGTATCCATGGAGCGGAACATGCCCGGCGCTGTCTTTCAATTCCACGAACTTGCCGACCACGAGCGAGATCAGGTACGCGGGATGCGTCGTCTCCTGGCGCCAGTGATAGGTCACGCTCCCGCGCCGGGCGTTCTTCCGCCTCTGGACCAGCTTCCCATTGCCGATCGCCCTGTATCCCTGAGGCACGGTCGCGATCATCTCAAGGGTGGCGCGGCTCTCGGTGCTCTCGAGGCAGGGGATCCACCAGTGCGTGTCGTCCGCCTGCCCTTGCGACCAGCCGGCCGCGTGGCGGTCCGTTTCCGCCTCGGTGGGTCCGACGAAGAAGAACCCCTTCCGGGGCCGGGTCGAGTAGGTGATGTCGATCGCGGTGCGCTTCCCCGTCCCGAGCGGCTTGGGCAAGGTGACGATGAGCTTCTCGCCCGCCGATTCGTGGCGCACGCGCTTCCCTTTGACCGCGACCCGGGAGAGCGAGAGCTCCGCCGCGTCCAGCGCGACCTCGCGGAGCCCGTCCCGGATCGCCTCGATGGTCAGGACGGCGCGTCCCTGGAGCTCCCGCTTCTCGAGGTCCACGTCCACCGTCACCTTGTAGTGGTTCACGTGGAATTCGAGATCGCGTCTGGGCTTTGCCTCCCCTTTCCAGGGCTTACGGCCCGAGGGGGGAAACGGCTCGAAGGGAGGCGTCTCGGGAGCGGCGCGGCGCCCGAGGAAAAGAGGATGGAAGAGAGGATCGTGCAAGGCCATTCCGCCGAATCTGTCCGACCCAGCCCCTCGTGTCAAGGACGAGCGGAGAAGGTAGAATGAGCCGATGAACGCGGCAACCGCGGTTTCGTCCATGCTGCGCGTCTTCGGCGACTCGGCGCTCGACGTCGTT
Source organism: Candidatus Dormiibacterota bacterium (assembly GCA_035635575.1). Taxonomy (GTDB): domain Bacteria; phylum Eisenbacteria; class RBG-16-71-46; order SZUA-252; family SZUA-252; genus WS-7. Next base: position 12,576 of record DASQAV010000120.1, read on the forward strand.
CCGCTCTTCCTTCTCGCCATATTCATCGGCGCGCTCATCGAGGAATTCGTCTCGGAGCGGTTCATTGCGCGATTCATGACGGGGAGAAATCCCGGGACGATGCTGCTCGGCTCGTTCGTCGGGGCGCTGATTCCGCTCTGCACGTGCGGCATGGTGCCTCTGGCCGTGGCGCTGCGGCGCCGCGGGGGCGATCTCAAGCACACCTTCGGCTTCCTGACCGCGGGGGCCGCGGTGAGCATCCCGGTACTCCTCCTTACGTGGCGTCTCCTCGGCCCTTCCTGGGTCGGAATCCGGCTCCTCGCGTCGATGGCGCTGGGGCTCCTGGCCGGATACGCGAGCGTGTTCGTCCTGCGGAGCGCTGCACCCCGCTCTGCGGAGACGCTGGCCGGCCGCGACGAGGTGGTGGAGATGGGTCTGACGCCGCTCCGGGGAAGCCCGCGCTTTCGCGCGGTCTGCCGGCGCTTCCTGGGTCAGGTCCGCGAGTACGCGCCGTGGGTGCTGGTGAGCCTCGCGCTGGCGGCCGTGGTGGACGTGCTCGTGCCCGGGCACTGGATCCACATTCTCTACGGGCAGCGGACGACGGTGGGATCCCTGCTCGC
>DASQAV010000121.1:0-7426 GCA_035635575.1 Candidatus Dormiibacterota bacterium
CACGTTCAGCGGCACGTTCTTCCCGGTGAGCATCCTGCCCAAGTGGGCGGTCGCGATCGCGTGGTGCCTGCCCCTCACCCACGTCTCCTACCTGGTGCGCGCTTCGGTGCTGGGATCGTGGCGCGGGCCGCTCGTGGGGAGCGCGCTCTATGTGGTGGTGTTCGCGGCTGTGCTCTCGGCGCTGGCGCTGCGATTGATGAAGCGGCGGCTGATCCAGTAGGAGAACCCGCATCGAGCGACGGTGATGCGGCTACTTCTGCAGCGTCTGGAGCCTCTCGGACGCGACGCGCGCTGTCTTCGCATCCTTGGAGAGGGCGATGGCGCGCTTGTAGTGGTGCTCGATCTCCTCGTACGCCACGGAGTCCCCCGGCGTGTACCGCGCCCGGACCGCTTCGGCGAGATAGAGACGGAGCCTGGCCGAATCCGCGCCGGCGCCCCCGGAGACATAGAGGGATCGAAGCTCGGGCTCCGCGCGCTCCAGCGCTTCCGGCGTGACCACCGCTCCGTCCCAGACCGGAGGAATCCCGAGCCGCTGCATCAGCGCGTCGTAGGGGCTTGGGGCCTGGAGCTGGTCGGCGGCGGGGGGCGCCGACAGGGCCTGCGGGGCCGCGTTCGACAGTTCCCGCGTGCTCTCGGGGCTCGGCGCCGGCTCGCCGGCGGCACGTTTCTCCGGGAGCTTCTCGCCCGTGGCGCCCGCCTCTTCCTTCTGCGTGATCTCCGTGATCCCCTCGTCGGATCTCCCGCCTCTCGTATGGGTATCCGCGGTCTTCCCGAGGGGAGCCAGCCCCGGCTCGGGCTTCTTGGCGGCGCGATTCAAAGAGCCCGCCTGGTGCTCCTCAGCACCGGCTCCCTGATCCTTGCTCTTGTCGAGGAACTGCTTGTTCTGCTCGGCGGATTTCTTGCGCGCGTCACGCGTCGCCTTGAGGTCGCGATCCGACTTCGACCCCACGGTGGGCGCCTGAGCCGCAGAGCGCTCCCGCGCCCGCTGAGTCACGGGCAGCTCGGGGCTAAATCCCTGTCGCATGAGAATGACCACCACGACCAGAACCGCCGCCGCGGCGCCTGCGGTGGAAAGCACCGCTGCCCACGGAAGCTTGGGAGCGTCCTTCATGCGAGCGCGATCCCCCGCCGCGTCGTCCTCGTTCCCGCGGCGCTCGCGCCCTCCGCGGATCGAGGCGCGGCGATCCCGGCCCGGCGCCGGATGCCGCACCGGCTCGCCGGCGAGCTCCTCGGCTTCGGCCGCAGGCACCGGACCGGCGGCCACGATGCGCGCGCGAACCGCCTCGTGCAGGTGATCCAGATATTCCGCGGGCGCGCGATCCGGAGATTGCCGAAGCTCGGCCTCCAGGGAGGAGACCTGGTCGATGAAGGATCGGCACGTGCTGCATCCCATGACGTGCGCCTCGATGAGGGCGCGCTTCTCGGGAGCAAGCTCCCCGTCCCGGTAGGCGAAGAGGTCCTCGGAAGGTGGGTGGATGGGGCGGTCGCTCTTCACCTGCGGAACCTCGCTGCCCTCAGCTTCTCCACTTCCTCGAGCAAGGCTTCGCGGGCGCGAGCCAGCCGGGACATCACGGTACCCACCGGAAGGTCGAGCACCTCGGCGATGTCGGAATAGGAAAGGTCGGCGTCCACGCGAAGCGCCAGCACCCCCCGATGCTCCTCCGAGAGGTTCCCCAGCGCCTGCTCCACATCCATCAGGCGCTGTCTGCCGGGGAGGTCCAGTGCGGCATCGGAGAGCTTGTCGGCAAGGGTGGTCCCATCGGGTCCCGGCTCATCGAGCGGCACGGTGGCGCGGCGTGCCCGGCTCCGGACGTGGCTCAATGCGGACCTCGCCACGATCGTGAAGAACCAGGGCCCGAACGCGCGATCCGGGTCGAAACGGGCCAGCGCCCGATAGGCTTTGACGTAGCTATCCTGGACAACATCGTCTGCATCCTCGTGGTTGCGCGTGATTCGGCGCGCCAGACGGTAGGCGGGGCGGCGCGTGCGGCGGACGAGCTCGTCGAAGGCGTCGAGCTCCCCGTTCAATACCTGTGAAACGATCTCGGCGTCGGGAACCGCGGAGCGGTCGGGCTTGATGTCACCCATTCGACGCGCACTGTACTACGCCGCCCCGGCCGGGTGTATTCCAAACAAAAAGGCGGAGCCGCAATGCGCTCCGCCCAATGATCTTGGAATCGACGACCCTACCGGCGAGTCCGATCCTTTCGCTTATTCCCGGACCTGCGCTTCCACCACAGGAAGCCGAGCACCACTACCACGACCCAGATGAGGATCTTGAGCAGCATGAAACCGCTCACCTCCCTCCGAGCTTACCTTCCTAGTGCGTGCTCTGGGCGGCTAAGGCCTGCATGAGCTGGATGGCTGCTGGGCCCAGGATGACGATGAGTAGCGCAGGGAATATCATGAACACCAGTGGGAATGCAAGCTTGATGCCCGCTTTGCGGGCTGCAGCCTCGGCCCGTTGACGGCGCTTGGTGCGCATGGACTCGGCGTGGGCGCGCAGCGATTGCGCGATGCTGGCCCCCAGTTTCTCGGCTTGGATGATGATCGCCGTGAGCGCGTAGATGTCCTCGACGCCCGTCCGCCGGGCAAGGCGGCGCAGCGCCTCCGGCCGGGCCAGCCCGGTCTGGATCTCCTGATTCGCCAGAAGCAGCTCGTCGCTCAGGGCCGGGCTCGAGATCTCCATCTCCTTCCCCACGCGCTCGATCGCGGCGTTCAAAGCAAGACCCGCTTCGACACACACCACGAGAAGATCGAGCGTGTCCGGAAGCGCGACCTGGATCTGGGCCTTCCGCGTCTCTCCCTTGCGGTAGAGCCAGAACGTCGGGAAATAGAAACCGACCGCAACCGCGATCCCACTCTGCAGGAACACCGACCCCATCGGACGGGCCAGCGCGTAGCTGATCGAGAGCCACGCGAGTCCACACGTGAAGGCCAGGAACACCTTCGTTCCCAGAAAAACCACCTCGGCTCGAGGGGCGCGGATGCCGGCGCGCTCGAGACCCGATCGCAAGCTCTCGTCGCTCTCGCGGGTCGGAAGGAATCCGCCGATCGCGGCCAAAACGTCCGCCGGCGTCCAGGGCCGATCCTTCTTGACCTCCGGACGCGCCGCCACGGTGCGCGCGCGCAAATCGCGGAGCCTTGCGACGACCGGATCGCGATCGCGTACGAGGATCTGATACACCGCGAGAAGGCCGGTTCCGAAGGCGATGGCGAAGAGGATCGTCGCAAGGAGAAGCATGGCGTCAGACCTTGATGTCCACGATCTTGCGAATCGCGAGCCAGCCCAGGATCTGGAGCAGGAACGCCATTCCCAGAATGGAGCGTCCGGCGGGCAGGTCCCACATGAGACGGAAATAGTCGGGCGCCAGCATGATCATGACGATGCACATCCCGAAGGGAAGCGCGCTCAGGATGATCCCGGTCAGGCGCCCCGCCGCCGTGAACGTCTGCACGTCTCCCAGGATGCGGAACCGATCCCGGATGAGCCGGCTCGTGTTCTCGAGGACCTCGGTCAGATTGCCGCCCGCCGTGCGCTGGAGGATCACCGCGGTGGCGAAGAACTTGAGATCGAGCGAGCCGACACGGTTCGTCATGTTGGTCAGCGCGTCCCGGAGCTCGAGGCCCAGGCTCTGCTCCTCGACCAGGATCGCGAACTCGGAGCGCACCGGATCCGGAGACTCCTCCGAGACCACCTGGAGCGCGGCCGAGAACGAGATTCCCGCGCGAAGCGCGCTCACCAGGAGGTCGAGGGCGTCCGGGAACTCCTCGGAGAACTGCTGCTGCCGGACCGAGCGCTTGTGGCGAAGAAAAAGGAACGGAACGAACCCGAGCACGAACAGGAATACCACGCCGTGGAGCGCCCGGTGGAAGACGGCAATACCCAGAATGAATCCGGTCATTCCGAGGACGGCAATCATGAGGATGAACGACCCGACGCGGACGGACATTCCGGCCTGGTAGAGCAGAAGCTCCAGGCGGCGCGCGATGGCGAGCCCGCGAAGGAAGCGATCGATGGCGGGGATGACGCTGAGCCGCTCGTCTCGCTCCGCCGCAAGGGGCACCCACTCCCCGGGGTCCGGCTTCGCCGCGCCGACCCTTTCTTTGAGTTTCTGGGTGCTCTGCTCTCGTTTCCGGAGAAGGAGCGAAAAATAGAGGGCGACGGTCGCGCAGAAGATCAGGAGCGAGACGAAGAGAAAAATCACCGTGCCGTGGTCCTCTGGAAGATCCCGGACAGGTCGGTTCCGGCAAGCTCCACGCGCTCGGAGAAGTGCGGAACGATTCCCGTCGCTTCATAGTGACCCTGAATGATTCCCGTTTGGGTGATGCCGGTGCGGACGAAGCGGAAAAGCTCCTGCATCGTCACGACGCTGCCTTCCATGCCCACGATCTCCTCGATGCTAAGCACCTTTCGGGAGCCATCCGACATGCGGGAGACATGGATCACGACCTCGAGCGCGGAGACGATTTGCTCGCGGATTGCCTTGTCCGGAAGATTGTGGCCCGCCATCAGCACGAGATTCTCGAGGCGGTGGAGCGCGTCCCTCGGCCCGTTCGCGTGGAGCGTGGTGAGCGAGCCGTCGTGCCCTGTGTTCATGGCCTGGAGCATGTCCAGCACCTCATCCCCTCGAACCTCGCCGACCACGATCCGGTCGGGTCTCATCCGGAGCGCGTTCCGGACCAGCTCGCGCTGCGTGATCGTGCCCTTGCCCTCGATGTTGGGGGGCCGCGTCTCCAGACGCACCACGTGCGGCTGCTGGAGCTGAAGCTCCGCCGAATCCTCGATGGTGACGATGCGCTCCCCGTTGGGGATGTAGCGCGAGAGGATGTTGAGCAGCGTGGTCTTGCCCGAGCCGGTTCCCCCCGTGATCATCACGTTGACGCGGGCGCGGACGATGCCCCGGAGCAGGTGCGCCATCGGCTCGGAGAGCGAGCCCAGCCCGAGGAGCTGGTCGATCGAGAGCGCGCGGCGGCGGAAGCGCCGGATCGAGAGAATCGCGCCATCCAGCGCCACCGGCGGGATGATGGCGTTCACCCGCGATCCGTCCGGAAGACGCGCGTCCACGAGCGGGCTCGACTCGTCGAGGCGCCGGCCCACGCGGGAAACGATACGGTCGATGATCAACCTAAGATGAGCCTCGTCCCGGAACTGCGCCCTCGTCAGCTCGAGCTTCCCCAGCCGCTCGACGTACACCTGCCGGTGCGTGTTGACCAGGATGTCCGAGATCTCCTCGTCCATGAGGAAGGGCGTGATCGGACCCAGGTCGAAGGCGTCGTGGAGCAGGTCCTGGACCAGCCGCTCCTCGTCGCCTCGGGTGAGCTTGATATCGGATTCCGCGAGGAGCTTCCTGCCCAGGGACTCCACCTGCTCGCGGCGCTGCGCGTCGTCCATATCCTCGAGCATCGCGAAATTCAGCTTCGCGATGAGGTCGTGATGGAGGCGGCGCTTGAGCTCCGTCATCTCATCTTGTTGCCCACCGTTCCGCTCCACCGGCGCGAACTCCTGCGTGGTGCCGGGAGCGGCGACGGGCGAGCGGCGCAAACGATCTCTAAGACTCAACGGGACGCCATCCTTCCAAAGAGGCCTCTACGCCCACCGGTCGCGGCCGCGGGCGCTTCCCGGCCGATCAGCTTGCCGGCGAGCACGATGAGATCGCGCGCCGCGGGCGTTTCGGGATCGTCCAGGCAGAGGGGACGCCCGGAATTCACGGACGTGAAGATCCGCTGATAATCGTTCTCGATGGTCTGGTACGCGCGGCTCTGGAGCGCCTCGGCCAGCTCGTCGAGCGAGATCAAGGCACGGCTCCGGGAGAACCGGTTCACGACCAGCTTCACGCGGTCGGGCACCGCCGTGTACCGAAGCCGCTCGAACACGTCGAGGGCGCGGCGGGCGGCGCGGATGCCGGGAACGCTCAGCTCAAGCACGATGACGATCGAGGTGCTCCGGTCGAAGAGCTCGAGGGAGACCTCGTCGATCGTATGCGGCGTGTCGATGACCACCACGTCGAAGGACGAGGAGAGCGCGTCGATCATCCCTCCGGCCTGCGCGGGCGTGATCGCCTCCAGCTTGTTCAGGTCCTCCGGCTGCGCCAGCACCGAGGTGCCCGTCCGGTGGTGGAGTAAATTCATGTGCACGGTCGGCGAGTCGATCCGCGGAGCGCGGACCAGATCCGAGATCGAGTGATCGGCCTTCAGCCCCAAGAGGTGCGCCGAGTCTCCCGAGGCCGGATCGAAGTCCGCGAGCACCGAGGAGATGCCGAAGTGCGCCTTGAAGGTCACCGCGAGGTTCGCGGCGATGGTGGAAGTTCCCACGCCGCCCTTCGGTCCGAACACAGAGATGATCGAGCGCGCCCGGGTTTCCCCAGCGGAACGTGCGGCGCCGCTCCGCGAGACGCGCTCGACCGCTTCTTGCAACAAGACCTTGTCCAGAGGCTTCTTCAAGACCTCCTGCGCTCCGGCGCGAATCGCCTGCAGGAGCACCTGAGGATCGAGCGTATTGGACATCAGGAAGAGCGCGATGTCGGGGAAATCCAGCTTGAAGCTCCCCGCAGCGCTCAGCGCCTCGTCACTCCTGTCGGGGAGGTCGAGGAGAAGGATCCGGGGCCTGAGCTGCCGCGCGAGCAGAAGCCCGCTCCGGAGCTCCGTGCGCTCGCCGACCAGCTCGATTCCGGGAAGGCTGTCGATGGCGGTACGCGTGCTGTAGCGGTCCCGCTCGTCGTTCAGGATGACGAGGAACGAGATCGGAGCCGTCCCGTTTCCGCCGGGTTCCCCGACCGGCCTGCCGTCGTGATCTGAATTGTGTTCCATCATATGTTCTTCCTGGTGCGACGTTGCTGGATCGCCTATTCGTCCAGCACGAGGCGCGTCCCGTAGAGCTTGTTCTGAGTTGGCGTTTCCGTCGGATCGCCCGTGGCAACGTAGTTGATGACCGTACCGATGATCAGCTGATTCGGCTTCGGTTCCTCGGTCAGGAAGAATGCGGTGAATCCGACGATCTTCACCCGGCACGGACCTCCTTCACCCCCGCCATTCTGTAGGTTGCCGTTCCCGCCCTTCGAGGCGAGATGAGCGCTGCCGTTCTGGCCCCGGCCACCGATGTCCGCGGAGTTTCCGCCCCCTCCTCCGCCGATGACCTCGACGATCGGGAGGATCAGAACGCGATTCCCATTTCCTCGGTACTCCGCATAGCTGATTCCTTCCCGCGGGTCCGTATCGCCCTTCCACCGGTCTTGGAGCGAGTTCTTTATGGTGGAGAAATGGGCGTCGAGGGACAAGGTATTGTAGGTGTCCCCCGGCTGCAGGCAGCAGCCGTACCCGTTGACGATGTAGCACCCCAGCGGGTTGCCACCGAGCTGGGCGCAAGGCCCTTGATTGCAGCCTGGTCCTCCAACCGAGAAATCGATGATGAACGCATCGATCGCGT